>JAKEFD010000373.1 GCA_022616245.1 Gemmataceae bacterium | reverse complement strand
TGGCGAGTTTGGCAGTATCGCCTACATCTACTCGATTGCGGCGAAAATGCAAGGAAAACCGCGGGAAAGCAGCAGGCACAGCGCGCGCCGTACCTTCAGCAGCACGAAGTGTGCCGGCCACTTTCATTCCGCATAAGATGATCCGTGTCGATGAACTCCATCTCCATTGAACAGGTCCGTATTCTCCGCTGGGACAATGGTCCGCCCGCGCTCGATGGGCGCTCGCCTGGATTCGAGGATTCCTGGCGTCCGCTGGCCGAGCGTGTGGTTGTCGGCTTTGGCATTCGACCGCCCGGTCAAACGTGTCCGGAGGCGTTGTTCGCGCAGCCGTTCGGCGACGACCGTGTCGCCGTGGTCCAGGTCACGGATTATCCGAATGGACAAATGGATAATCTGCCCAAGGGATTGGCATTCCACTTTTGGATAATGCTGCGTTCCGAATATGAGCAGTTCTTGGGCGATCCATTCGCGCTGGCCCGGCTCTTACAGGCGCAACCGCACTCATCAGGAAGCAGCTTGCCGACGTTGTCGCTGCCGCGCGAGCCGCTGCCGCCGCGCACCGTGGCCCAGGTGCAAAACGTGCTCAAGCGTGTGAAAGCGTTCGCGCTGGCGGAAGACCAGGATCCCGAAGATCCCTCGTTCGAACGCACGCCCCAGAATAGCGAAAGCCCGGCGCTGCTGGGCGGAGTGCAGGCGCTGGTGGACGGCGGCCGGCTCGTTTTCGAGCGGCCCGCTCCGGACGCCGACCTTATCGAGGGGCTTTGGACGCTGCTGCCGTACCGGACGCGCGCGAAGCTATGGCCGGCAACTTTCGCTTTTTCCAATGCGCTTGGATTCGACGCCTTGGTGGTCCCGCGTATTTACGCCGCCGACTTCGAAGGGTACACGTCGGAGGAACAGGCGGCGGAATACCCACCCGGGCGCTATGAGATGTCCTTGCAGATCGCGGCCGAGCAAGGCGACCAGCGCGAACTCGATGCGCTCCTGAATCGCCGCACGGTGCAGGATACGTTTCGGCTGGCCTGGGCGCTTTTGATCGTGGTGGTGTTGCTGGCGCTGACACCGCGGCTACTGGAATGGTTCACCCCGACGCCGGCGCCGGCGCTCACCTTGCAACATTACAAATCCGCCGCCGCCGCCGGCATGGTCGCCGCCGGCGATCCGTGGACTGCCGTCGGCCTCAAGCTGCACGGAGACAGCTTGGGATTCAAGCGGTGACCAGTGGCAGCGAAAGGAGATCGCATGGTCGAACAGGTCCTGGTAATACCGACTGCGATCTTGCGCGAAACGGGGATGTTTCACGGACTCACTCTGCGGCATGACTATTATCTGCCGCGACTCTTGCAAGACTGCCATCTGGCTTACATGCCTCGGCCGAGCGCGGAGGAGGATCCCCGTTTCAAACAGATCATCCCCTATGTCGTTTTGCGGCACGGCGACCGCGTCTTTCACTATCTGCGCGGCCAAGGCGGCGGTGAAAAACGATTGCGGTCGCTGCGCTCCGTCGGCGTCGGCGGGCACATCAACCCCGGCGACTCGAATTCGTTGGAAAGCACCGCGTGCGCGTGTATCGACGGCGAAGTCTATCGCCAGGGCATGTTGCGCGAGGTCGCGGAGGAAATCTATCTGGAATCGGACTACCATGATAGTTGTCTGGGCCTCATCAACGACGACAGCACGCCCGTGGGCCAGGTGCACCTGGGCATCGTGCACGTGTTTGACCTCAGGACGCCCAACGTGCGGCGGCGTGAAAAGGTGCTGACGGCATCCGGCTTCGCCCCGATTCAGGAATTGCGCGCCCAGAAAGACGAATTCGAAACCTGGTCGCAGTTCGTACTCGATGCTTTGGCAGAAACTCAAGACTAACCACAGAGGCACAGAGGACACAGAGAAAACAAGGACAAAAGCAAAAAGTGTGAAAAAGAAGTGTAGCGAGCCACTCTACGTTCTTTGTTCTTCTTTGTGTTTTCTCCGTGAATGATCCTCGCCATGGAAAACCTGGACCTGGTATTGGCAATGACGGGCGCGAGCGGCGCGCCCTATGGCGTGCGCTTGCTGGAAGTACTGCTGCGCGCGGGCCGCACGGTCCATCTCGTGGTCAGTCCGGCCGCCGCCGAGGTGATTTTCCTGGAGTTGGACCGGCGCGTGCGCTTGGAGCACTTTCAACTGAGTGATCTCTTAGGAGACAAGGCGCTACAAGCAGCGCCCGGGCAGGCGATCTATCATGACTATCGCAACTTCATGGCCGGCATTGCCAGCGGCTCGTTCCTGACGGGCGGCATGGTCATCTGTCCGTGCAGCATGGGGACAGCCGCCGCGGTGGCGCACGGAGTTTCTGAAAACCTGATTCACCGCGCCGCCGACGTGCACCTCAAGGAGCGCCGCAAGCTGATACTGGTGCCGCGCGAAACGCCGCTCAGCCTGGTCCATTTGCGCAATCTGACGCTGTGCACCGAAGCGGGCGCTACTATCCTGCCGGCCACGCCCGCCTTTTACACGAAGCCTAAAACGCTTGACGACGCGATCGATTTCGTCGTCGGCCGAATTTGCGACCAATTGGGCGTCGAGCATGATCTTTCGTGGCGTTGGGGGAAATGACGTCCTCGGTAGCGCGCGACTGCGGCGGTCGGCGGCATGCTGCCGAGTTGCCCTTTTCCGCTCATTATTCATCCGCTACACTTTCCAGCGCACTATTCCACCCGGAGATGGAAGATGGCCACCACCAAGCCAAGAGCGATCATCGCCGTCACCTATGAAGAAGCGGCCCAAGAATACCTCCGCAGCCTGCCGTTGGAGCATTTCATGGAAGCCACGGCCCAAGCCACGCAGCGCAAGATCACGTTGGAAAGTTTGGACCTGGTGGCCGCGCGCCGGGCGGACGTGCATGTGTTCAACGAGTTGCTCGTGCTTTATCCCGTTACAAGGCAGCGTAAACCCGTCGGAGTGGTGCCTGACAACATGGTTGTCATCTCGGACAAGCCCCTCGAAGCCGATTTGAGTTTCAATTTGCCGCTTGAGCCGGTCAAACCTTTTTGGATGCTGGAGTACGTGTCCAAGGGCAGCAAACGCAAGGACTATGAGGACAGTTTCGACAAGTACGAGCGCGACCTGAAGACGCCCTATTACCTCACCTTCTATCCTGACGATCAGGAATTGACTCTTTATCATCACACGGGCAAGAAATACGTCTCGGTCAAGCCAAACAAGCATGGCCGCTATGCGATTCCCGAGTTGAATCTGGAGATCGGACTCTTGGACGGCTGGGTCCGGTATTGGTATGAGGGCGAACTGTTGCCTCTACCTGCAGAGCTTCAGCGCGACTTGGTCGAAGCGACACGCCGGGCCGACGAAGCGACACGTCGCGCCGAGGACATCGAGCGTCAATTGCGTGCCGAACAGGATGCACGCCGGGCCGCCGAAGCTGAGCTGGCCCGACTGCGAGCCGCCCAGGAACGGCCGCCGGCGCGTCGCAACAATGGTTCAAAGCACGACAAGTGACCGAAGGAGCCCAACGGCGACCGTGGCGAGGTGTCGCGCGCGTTCCTTCTGCGTCCAGTCGCGGCTCGGACCATTGCGTCGCACTGCAATTCGCTGCTTGACTTCCGCTCCTTTTTCCCTGACGATAATATCTCCTGCCTGAATTTGGCCCCTTGGCCATAGCGCCTACTAGCCTTCCGTCTGCCTGAGGAATTTGCCATGAGCGCGCGCCGCGCATCTTGTTGGGCAGCTGTTGTTGCCATTCTTTTCGCCTACGTGAATTGCGCCCGCGCCCAAGAAAAGCAAGCGCCCGTCGCCGAAGCGCCCACTGCAGCCTTGAAGGAACTGCGCGTTTATCCGGTCGCCGTCACTCTCGACGGCCCACGCGACGAGCAGCGCCTTGGCGTGATTGGCGATTACGCGGACGGACGTTCGTGGGACCTGGCACGCTCGGCAAAGTTCACATCCAGCAACGCGACCGTGGCCGCCGTGGACGCGCAGGGCGTGCTTCGCCCGAGGAAGGACGGGCAAGCGCAGATTACCGTGGCGGCGGCAGGCCGGAGTAAGACAATCGCTGTCAGCGTCCGCAATACGAGCCTCGACATCCCCGTTAGTTTCACGCGCGAAGTCCAGCCAATCCTGACCAAAGCCGGCTGCAATCAGGGCGCGTGCCACGGCGCGCAGCACGGTCGCGGCGGCTTCAAACTGAGCCTCTTGGGCTTTGACGCCGCGTTCGACCACGCGCAAATCGTGCAGAGCGCGGAAGGCAGGCGCGTCGTGGTTTCCGACGCCGAGCGCAGCATCTTCTTGCAAAAGCCCGCGCTCCTAATGGAGCACGGCGGCGGCGAGCGTTTTAAAGCCGGCAGCCGCGAGTGGAACCACTTCAAGCGCTGGCTCGAAGACGGCGCCCCTGAGCCCAGTCCCAAGGACCCCGAAGCCGTCCGACTCGAAGTCTGGCCGACACAGCGCATCATGGTCCCCGGCGAACAGCAGCAAATCCTGGTGAAAGCGACCAGGAAAGACGGCCGCAGCGAAGACGTTACTGCCACCGCTCTGTTCGACACTGTGAACGACGGCGTGGCTGCCGTCGCCCCGAGCGGCTTGATCACCGCCAAGGACCGCGGCGAAACGCATATCATGGTGCGTTATTGCGGCCAGGCTACGGTGTTTCAAGTGACGCTGCCGTATGCAAGGCTCGAATCGATGCCGGCGTTTGCCGCCAACAACTTCATCGACGAGCGCATGGTCGCGAAATGGAAGGACCTGGGCTTGACGCCCGCCGCGCTCTGCGACGACGACGATTTCTTGCGCCGCATCTACCTCGATACGATCGGCACGCTGCCGACGCCGGACGAGGTGCGCGCGTTTCTGAAAGACACAGCGCCGGACAAACGGGCTGTGTGGATCGACAAGGTTTTGGATCGGCCGGAGTTCGTCGATTTCTGGGCGCTCAAATGGGGCGACCTCTTGCGCATCAATCGCGACTTCATGCAAGACCGCGGCATGTGGAGCTTCCATAACTGGGTCCGCGCTTCGTTGCGCGACAAGAAGCCCGTGGATGAGATGGTCCGCGACATCATCACCGCCGAGGGCAGCACCTTTACCGAAGGCCCCGCCAACTACTTCATGGCCGCACGCACCCCCGGCGACTGGGCCGAAACCACCAGCCAGCTTTTCCTCGGCATCCGCATCGGCTGCGCCAAGTGCCATCACCATCCGTTCGAGAAATGGAGCCAGGACGATTACTATGGCATGGCGGCCTTCTTCGTGCGCCTAGGCACCAAGAACAGCCAGGAATTCGGTCTCTTCGGCCGCGAACAAGTCGTCTATCTCAAGAACGCCGGCGAGCAAAACCATCCGCGCAAAGGCGGCGTGGTCAAGCCGCATCCTTTGGACGGCGCGGTGATGGACGATCCGCTCGATCGCCGCGTCAAGCTCGCGGAATGGCTGACGGCGGCGCAGAACCCTTACTTTGCTCGCAACATGGTCAACCGCTTCTGGGGTTACTACATGGGGCGCGGCCTGGTCGAACCGCTCGACGACATGCGCGCCACCAACCCGGCCAGCAATCCCGCCCTGCTCGACGCCCTGTCCGAAGACTTCATAGCGCACAAGTTCGACCTGCGGCATTTGCTCAAGACAATCATGAACTCGAGGACCTATCAGCTTAACTCGCAGAGCACGCCGGGCAACAAGGCGGATGCGGACAACGTGCACTACACGCGCTTCCGCGTGCGCCGCATGACCGCGGAGCAGCTCGCCGACGCCATCGACTTCGCAACCGGCACGCGCGAGAAATACCCCGGCCTTCCCTTGGGGACCCGTGCGATTCAGTTGCCCGACTCGGACGTGAAGTCGTTCCTCTTGGACATCTTTGGAAGGCCGCCGCGACAGATTACTTGCGAATGCGAGCGCACGGTGCACCCCAACATCGCCCAGGCCATGCACCTTTTGAATGGCGACTTCTTGAACAAAAAGATTGCCAATCCGACGGGCCGGATCGAAACGCTGTTCAAGGCGAAAAAGGAGTTGCCGGCCATCGTCGAGGAGCTGTATCTGGTGACGCTGTCGCGTCCGCCGCGCCCCGAGGAAACACAGCGTGCCATGGGCTGGCTGCAACGCGCGCCGACACCCAAGGACGGCGCCCAGGATTTGCTCTGGGCGTTATTGAATTCGCGCGAGTTCTTGTTCAATCACTGAGAAATGAGACTTGTCGATTTTATGATGCATCGCTTCGCGCTCGCAGAATCTGACGCTGCCGCACGTATTGCTTCAAGCGCGAAACGCAAGCGGGGATCGTATGATTCGGTTGTCCATTGCTGCCATCCTAGTCTGCTGGACTGTCTACCCGGCTCACGCCCAAACCTATTGGCAAGACATCCGCCCTATCTTCCGCAAGCACTGCACCGTTTGCCATAGCGCGAAGAACCTCAAGGAAGCCGATGTCTCCGGCGGCCTGGCACTCGACACCTTTGGGGCCGCCAAAAAGGGCTCGGCGAAGGCCGTCCTCGTTTCGGGCCAAAGCGGCGCTAGCCTGCTCTACCAGCTCCTAGTGACGACGGACATCAAGAAGCGCATGCCGCTCGACGCCAAACCGCTGCCCCAAGAATCCATCGAGCTCATCAAGAAGTGGATCGACGCGGGCGCGCACGAAGGTACGCCAGAGAATGATGCCAAACTTGATCCAGTGATTGCAAAGAAAAGCGGCGTGATGCGCAAGTTCGACGTCCTTCTGCCCACGACTGCGATTCCGCCCGCCGGCTTGGTCAAAGCGAACCCCGCCAAACTCGATCTCGCACTCAAGATCGGTCCACTGGCGCCGGTCGCCGCCGTTGCCTTGAGCCCCGACAACAAACTGCTTGCGGCCGGCAGGTACGGCCAGGTCGCGATCTGGGACCTGGACGCCGGCAAACCGCTCAAGGTGCTGACCAACGTCCTGGGCGCGGTCAACGATCTTGAATTCAGTCGTGACGGCAAGGTCCTCGCGGTTGCGGGCGGCCAGCCTTCCGCCAAGGGCGACCTGCGCCTCTATCAGGTCGGCGATTGGAAGCTGTTAGGCGTCCTGCGCGGCCATGACGACGTCGTTTTCTCCATTGCCTTTTCGCGCGACGGCAAACGGCTGCTCTCCGCCAGCTTCGACCACACTGTGCGCCTTTGGGATCCGCAAGCGCAGACATCGCTTTCTACCTTCTCTGGCCATTCCGATTTCGTTACCTCGGTTGCCTTCAGCCCGGACGGCACTCAGTTCATCTCCGGCAGCAAGGACCGCTCGGTCCGGCTCGTCGATACCGCCACCGGCAAATCGCTTTTCACGATGAGCGACCGCGATGAGGACGTGCTTGCTGTCGCCTTTCATCCGGACGGCAAACAACTCGTCGCGTCCGGCTATGAGCCGCGCATCTCGTGGTGGAACCCAAAGACCGGTGAAAAAAACCGCAATAGCCCCGGCCACGGCGTCGCAGTCCACGAGCTGGCATTCAGCAAAGACGGTAAACGCCTGGTCTCCGCTGCCGCCGACCGCACGGTGCGCGTGTGGGACGGCGTTTCCGGAAACCTGTTGAAGACGCTCGCTGTTGGCTCTATTGTCTATGCGGCGGCGATTTCCTCGGACAACAGGCGTATCGCGACCGGAACCTTTGACGGCCTGACCAAGTTTTGGGACGAAGCCAGCGGCCGGCACCTCGCGATCCTGTTGGCGCTGCCGGGCGACGCCGACCAACCAGACTGGCTCGCGCTCACGCCGGAGGGCTACGTGGCCGGAAGCGACAAGATGCTGGCGCTGGCGAAATGGCGCATGTCCGGCCAGGAAGTCGCGGCAACGGCTGTGTGGACGGCGCTGCGTCAGCCCGAGCGGGTCGCGCAAGCCATCCGCGGCGAAGCCGTGCCGGCGCCGAAGTTTCCCGTGGACAAGAAGTGATATCGTAGACTTGTTTTGAGGTGCATCATGAAACGCTGTCTCGTGCTGGTAATCGCCGCCTTCTGGCTGATGGCAGTGTCGTCCTCGGTTGATTCGCAAGAAAAGAAGAAGCGGCCGAACCCCGCGTACACTAGCGAAAAGGACGCCGGGCCTGACTTCCAAATCCAAGGCGAATACGCCGGCAAGCGCGGCGAGAAGGGCGTGGGCGCCCAGGTGATCGCCCGCGGCGACGGCGAATACGATGTCAACCTCCTGCGCGGCGGCCTCCCCGGCGCGGGCTGGGACGGCAAATCCAAGCTCACCGTCCGCGCCAAGACCGAAAACGGCAAGATCAAAGGCGACGGCAAGGACTACTCCGTCGAGATCGGCGGCGGCAAGCTCATCGTCCATCGCGACGGCGAAAGCGCCCCGCTCGAACGCATCGTCCGGCAAAGCCCGACCGCCGGCGTCAAGCCGCCGCGCGGCGCCCTCATCCTCTTCGACGGCACCAGCGCCGACGACTGGAACGGCGGCAAGATCGTCGAAGACAATCTGCTCAACAACGGCGTGACCAGCAAGAAGAAGTTCAAGGATTTCACCTTGCACATGGAGTTTCGTCTGCCCTTCATGCCCTATGCGACCGGGCAAGGCAGAGCCAACAGCGGCGTTTATTTGCAGAATCGCTATGAATTGCAAATCCTCGACAGCTTTGGCTTGAAAGGTCTTAACAATGAGTGCGGCGGCTTTTACCAGCAAACCGACCCTTCGGTGAACATGTGCCTGCCGCCCCTCACCTGGCAGACCTTCGACATCGACTTCACCCCCGCCCGCTTCGATGCAGATGGGAAACGATCTTCGCCGGCGCTAGTCACCGTTCGGCACAATGGCGTCGTCATCCATGACAAGCTAACCATGAAGGGTCCCTCGCCGGGCGGGCAGAAGGAAGACGACACGCCGGGACCATTCCAGCTGCAAAACCACGGCAACCCGGTGCACTTCCGAAATATCTGGGTGGTCGAAAAGAAATAGGGGTTCAGAATTTGGCCAACTCGCCGTAGAAGAGGTATCCAATTGCGAGGGTTGAATGTCTACTACCTTTATCAACTTAGTAAACAATGAAATGCGTGTGGCGATCGAGATTTGCTGTGGTCATAATTCTCCTCGCAGATCGGCCAGATTGTGCTTCTGTCAAAAACGGCAAGTGCAATTCACAAAAAAAATGGAAAAAAAACCAATAAACTCTTGTAATGCTCATTTCGTGCCCTTACAATTGGGCAAGCTCTAAGAGATTGTGAAAAGTTTCCCAATGGGACCCTTTTGGCTCGGGTCCTGGAGTCTGGTCGGTTTATCTAGGTCGGTTGAAGCGTACGACTTGCTCAAGACCGCTGGATTCGCGATAGTTGCAGCGACGGTGAAGGCTGCGGCCTCCCTCCTGCCTTGTCGCTGTGCGGTTCGTCGCTTGCCTCGGGGCACAGACAGGCGACCCGGACTCACTGCAACGGGGGAACGAGGTTCTTTTC
>JAKEFD010000053.1 GCA_022616245.1 Gemmataceae bacterium | reverse complement strand
TTGCCGCCGGTCGCCCCGCCCGCGATAGGCACTGCGGCATCCGGCACCAGGAGGTAACTCGTGTACGGCGTGGTGATGCCGTAGCGCTTCGACAAGGTGACGATCTCATCGATCAGCTCTTTCTTTTCGCCATTCACGCGAACTTGGTCGAGCAGGTACCCGACCTTGCGCCGCGCCCAAAGGTCTTCGACGAAGGTTTTGTCTTCCGTGCCCGCCGTCTTCTCGTGGAAGTTCATTTCATAGACGAATTCCTTCGTATCCTTGCCGACGTTGCCGGTGATCTTGATCGCGGCATGGCCATGGCCGGTGTAGCGGCCGAACAGCACGAGCTGAGTGCCGTGGAACAGGTCGGGCAATTGCGGCGGATAGACTTCATTTAGGTTGACTCCGCCGGTGACGGTCATTTGTAAATTGGCCAGCACCGGATTGCTGATCTTGCTGAACAAGCTGCTGACCCTGGCCTCGATGTCTTCGGCCTCGCGCACGTAGGTCGTGAGCGCCCGTGTGTTTTCGGCCAAGCGATCGAGCATGGTGGCGTTGACGTCGTCGCCCACGCCGAAGGTGAAGATGCGCGTGTTCTTGAGGTTGTTCTTGGCGACGTTGGCCAGGATTTTTTCGGCATTCGTCTCGCCGATGGTGGGCATGCCGTCGGTGAAGAAGACAACGGTGAAGACGCGGCTATCGTCGTTCGGCCGCATCTTGAGAGCTTCGGCCAAGGCGTCGTTGATGGCAGTGCCGCCGGTCGCTTCGAGTGATTCGACCCATTTGCGAGCCGCCGTCAGAGTGCCGTCCTCCACGGTTTGAAGCTGATCGGAGAACTTGTTGACGGTGGTCGCGAAGTTGATGAGCGCGAAGCGGTCCTGCGGATTGAGGTTGGACAAGCAATACTTGAGCGCGTTGCGGGCCTGCGTCATGCGTTTGCCGCGCATGCTGCCGGAGGTGTCGAGCACTAGGACCATGTCGCGCGGCACTTGCTGCGATTTGGACAATTCCGTGCGCGGCGCCATGAGCAGCATGAAGTAGCCGTTCTGGCCGCTGATAGGCCGGTGCGTCACGCCGGTCAGGCCCACGTCCTTTTCGGAAAGGCTGTAGAAAAGCTGGAAATCGCGATCCAGTAGCGCTTGCTCTTTCTCGAAACCGATCACGGCATGGCGATCATTTGGCCGCGTCATGGTGATGGCGTGCGTGGGCGAATAGATGTTTTGAATCGGATGCTGTGATTTGAGATTGATGCTCACCGAGAATTTTTCCAGAGTGCTGAGCGCTTTGCCGTCGGTCCGCATGGGATAGACGTATTCGACCAGTCCGTTGTCGCTGTTGGCCACCGAGGTGTAGCTGATGGCGATTTTCTGGTCGCCTTTGGGCGGCACCGGGAAGACGCGCAGGCGGATGAGGTTTTGTCCCATCCATTCTAGAAGGCCGGGGTCCTGGGTGCGTTGCACGATCGATTGATAAATCTCGCGGGCCTTGGCGGCTTCGACCAACTCGCCTGGGGTTTCCACGCCGTTCACCCACATGGAGAATTTGCGAACGCTCGCGCCTTTGGGAACGGGGAAAATGTAGGTCGCTTCCAGTTGCCGGTCGGTGTGATTGCGGAACGTCTGTTCGATCCGCGTGAGGGCCACCTGGTCGTCGATATTGACGGTGGCCTGATGGTTGAGCATCGCCAGCGGGGGCAGCTTTTTCTCCGTCGGAATGAGCAAGCCCGACGCCCGGGCCGACCCGCTCATCAATACCAAAACCGTGACCGCAGCCAAGATTCGGCGCATGGGAACACCTCACGTCTAAAAACCGGTAATGTCCGTTCAGAACCTAGACGGTGCAGGGCCAGAAATGGATTGAGCGGAAAAGAAACCGCCGATGAACGCAGATAAACGCGGATAAGAAAACATATGGCTCAACCCCGCGAGTTTCTACATTATCCCGTGCCGCTTCTGTCTCATGGACTCATCCCATGAATCGTCGCACCCGCATCGTCGCTACACTCGGTCCTGCCACCGACCGTCCCGGCGTTCTGGAAAAGCTCTTTGACCACGGGCTCGACGTGGCCCGCATCAACTTTTCGCACGGCAGCGCCGAGGAACCGCACGCCCGCATCCGGCGCTTGCGCGCGTTAGCCGAAGCGCGCAAGCGCCCGGTCGCGGTCCTGGCCGACTTGCCCGGTCCAAAGCTGCGCGTGCGCATGCCGCAATCTTTGGAACTTCGCGTCGGCGAGGAAATCACGCTGGCGTGTCAGCCAACTGCTCAGGCAAATCTGCAGATCACCGAGCCGGAAGCCTTGGCCAAGGCCAAACCGGGGCAACGCGTGCTCTTCGACGACGGCCGCCTGCAAGGACGCATCGTCACGACCACGATTGAGCGGATCAGTGTTGTTATTGACGACGGCGGCACGCTCTTGCCCAACAAAGGACTGAATCTGCCGGACACCGACTTAAACATTCCGGCGGTAACCAAGCGCGACCGCGCAGCGCTGGCGGTTGCCGCCGCCGCCGGCGTTGATTGGCTGGCGTTATCTTTTGTGCGCGACGCGGCCGCCGCGCAGGAATTGCGCGAAGCGGCTCGTGGCTTCGGCTTGGAGGTTCCCATCCTGGCGAAAATCGAGCGGCCCGAAGCGGTCGCCAAAGCCGCCGAGATCATCCAAGCCTTCGACGGCATCATGGTGGCCCGCGGCGACCTGGGCGTCGAAATCGCTTTGGAGAAGGTGCCGCACGTGCAGAAACGGCTCATCTCTCAGGCCCGGCAGGCCGGCAAGCCCGTCATCACCGCCACCGACATGCTCGACTCGATGCGCCACAATCCACGGCCTACGCGTGCTGAAGCCAGCGACGTGGCCAACGCTGTCTACGACGGCACCGACGCCGTCATGCTTTCCGGCGAAACCGCCGTCGGCGATTTTCCCGTGGAAGCGCTTTCGTGCATGGACCATATCCTACGCGAAGCCGAAGCGCACCAGTTTGACGACGGTCCGCGCAACGTCCACGTTCCCAAAGGAGACCTGAAGGATCACGTCACGCACTTGACCTGCAACCTGGCCAGCGACAGTGGAGCGGCCGCCATCGTCGCACCGACGTTGACCGGCCGCACCGCGCGCCTTGTCGCCCGCCATCGCCCATTGGCAGTCATCGTCGCTGTCTCTGCCAGCTCGGCCGTGCTCCGGCAAATGTCGCTGGTCTGGGGCGTTCGCGCTGTGTCCAGCGCCGGCCCACTTCAACCCGGCGACGACCGCCTCGTCGCAGCCGTCCACTCCGCCTATGCTGCGGGAGCAGTCAAGCTTGGCGAGCGCGTGGTCGTGCTGGCGAGACACCCCATCGAAGGGGGTGAAGGGAATCCGACGATTCGCATCGTGCGCGTGGGTGAGGCGGGGAAATCGTGCGAGCCGTAAGTTGGCAAGCACGAGAACTATCGAGATTGATAGGTTAGTATTCGATAACAACGCGGGGGTAGGCCACTGCATGAGTTGGCACTGACGGAGGTTATCATGATCTCAAGTAATTCATAATTAAGCATTTATGTCCATGCTCCCGTTAGTGCCACATGGTCGAATTTGGTGGCACTGACGAGCGTGCGTGCCAACTCAAGCGCTGGCAGTCTAGTCAAAAGTGAATCATTATTGTATACTTAAATGAATACGTTGGAGTATACAAGTATGTCACCATCGACTATACGCATTAGTCAAATATCGCACCGATTGCTGAAAGAACTGGCCAAGCAAACCAAGCAAAGCATGGTGGATGTGCTGGACAAAGCGCTCGATTGCTACCGGCGAGAGCTTTTCTTTGAACAACTCAACTCGGGCTATGCCGCGCTGCGCGCTGATCAGGAAGCGTGGGCCGAGCACAGCGCCGAACGCAAACTCTGGGAAGCTACCAACGCCGACGGTTTGGATGCTGATGAACACTGGACGGAAGATGGCCGCTGTCTCGACCAAGAAAGCAAGAGTTGACAATGGCTGACCCCAACCGGGGCGAAGTCTGGCTGTGCGACTTAGGGGCAACGCGCGGTCACGAACAGGCCGGGCAGCGACCTGCTCTTGTCGTCAGCGACGACGCATTCAACAGCGGCCTGGCTGGTCTGGTTATGGTGGTTCCGCTAACCTCCAAGGTTGGCAAGTCAAAAAACATTCCAGCCCACATTTCGGTCAATCCCCCCGAGGCCGGACTGAAGTCGCCGAGCGTCATCCTGTGCGACCAGGTGCGGACGATCAGCAAGGATCGACTAGGAAAAGCCGCGTGGGGCAGCGTATCGGCCGCAACGATGGCGGACGTGGAAACCGCATTGCGCTTGCTCCTTGGGTTGTAGCGAAGATTGTAACCGCGGAGGCGCAGAGGAACGCAGAGAGAATCAGACCAAAACGAATCAGCGGTCTTGCCTTGCTCTCGTTGCGGTGCCTTTCCTCTGCGATTCTCTGCGCCTCCGCGGTCATTTATGAAATCCTCGCTTCTGTCAACCACCGCGCAGCGCGTGCAGCGTTGTCCGCACGTCGTCCGAGCGCATCAGAGTCTCGCCGATCAAGACAGCCTTCACGCCCGCAGCCTCCAAGCGCTGCATGTCTGTGCGTGTTTGGATGCCGCTTTCGCTGACCACGCAGGCATCCCTGGGCATGCGCGGCATGAGTTCCAGCGTGTGCTCCAGCCGGGTTTCGAAAGTGCGCAGGTTTCGGTTGTTGACGCCGATGAGGCTCGCGCCCGCATCGAGGACGCGCGGCAGGTTATCGGGTTCGTACAGCTCAACCAGGGCTTGCATGCCGTGACTTTCGATTGCGCGCTGCAATGCCGGCAACTCGGTATCGCTCAGGATTTCGGCGATCAACAAGACGGCATCCGCGCCGGCGACGCGCGCTTCCACGACTTGATAGGCATCCAGGATGAAATCCTTGCGCAAGAGCGGCAGCGCGACGGCCCGGCGTATGTCGCCTAGATACGAAAGGCGTCCCTGAAAGAACGGCTCGTCGGTCAGGACGCTGACGGCATTCACGCCGGCCGATTCATAATTGCGCGCGATGGCAACGGGATCAAAATCGGCGCGCAAGACGCCGGCGGACGGCGACGCTTTTTTCACCTCGGCGATGATGCCCAGCCCCGGCCCCTGCTCCAAAGCCGCCCGAAAATCACGCACTCGTGGCGCGCCGGACAGCATCTTCTCCAGCGTCTCCATTGGGACAGACCGACGCCGCTCGGCCGTTTCCTGGCGCTTGGCGGCGACGATGCGGTCGAGGATATCGGGCATGGCAGACTTCCGTTTTCCCATTGCGTGCCGGGCGCGACACTGTAGTAGGCACACTCCGTGTGCCGTTGTCGGCTGACGGCACACGGAGTGTGCCTATTACTCTGGCCGCGGGCGTTGCACCAACCCGACGCGTAAGCGAGGGCCTCGACGTCGCCCCTCACTTACGCGTCGGGTTGGTGCAGTTGGCCGCGGGCGTTTTCCGAACGCTAAACGAGATTCTATGATATGGGTCAAAAGGAACGCATTGTGGATTTGTGGGAAGAAACTCAGGTCAATATTACGGCCTTTGCCATCGTCGCCGGCGGCGCGGGGATCTTGGCCGGCCTGCTCTATTGTCTGTTCCGGCCCAAACGCTTGTTGCTGCTGCAGCGCCTCCGACCGGGGGCCTGGACTGGCCGTGAGGTTTTTCTCGCATTCCTGTTGTTGTTGCTTGTGCCCATTCTGGTTCGCGACCTGGTGCTCGAGTCTTCGGGTTTCTTCTCCGTGGTTTGTCCGCGGCCGTCGCTCATTTTGAAAGAAATCTGGGCGTCGCCGCTCATGGTCCTGGTCTTCGTGGCGGCGTTGTTCTGGCTGCTCTACATCGCGAGCGGCACCCGGCCGGCGCACTTCGGTCTGACGCCGGCGCGGTGGGCGCCGAACGGCATTTTGGGATATCTGGCTTTTCTCCTCGCCACCCCCCTAATCCTCGGCGTGTACGTCGCGATTCTGTGGTTCATACGCCAACTGGATTTGCCTTACTCGGAACATGCTTTTCAACAAGTGCGCAATGAGATTCTCCGGCCCATAGATTGGGTGTTGTTCTACTTTCGCGCGACCATTGTTGCCGCCGTCATGGAAGAGCTCTTGTTTCGCGGCGTGTTGCTTGGCTGGCTGAGGCGCGCATCGCTAGTGGGGCACGTCGTCATCGGCGCCTTGATCTTGCTGTTGGGTCTGGAAGCATTCGCGATCTCGATGATCGATTTGGATGAAAAGCCCGCGGAGCCGAACATCGGTCCTTTCGTCTTCGCCATTATCCTGGTGGGCGTTTACGCAGGCGCGTTCTACAGGGTATGGGGCCCGGTCCTCAAGAACGGCGTGCGCGCTTTTCTCCATCCTCTCACCCCCTCTCCCGCCCAGAGGCGCGGGGAGCCACTGATGAAGCGCCGGTTAGTCTTCCGGGAACGAGTGCGCCTGTGGCAAACGCATAACGCCTGGTTGGCGATCCTGGGTTCGGCCGCGCTTTTCGGCATGTTTCATCGGGGAGATTGGCCCTCGCAAATCCCGCTGGTTCTTCTGGGCCTTGTCCTCGGCTGGCTCGCCTATCGCACACAAAGCCTTGTCGGCGCAATCGTATTGCACTGCTTGTTCAACGCGGTCGCCTGCACGGTATTGCTCCTGGATACCTTGTATTCGCCCTAACCTGAAGTAGTCTTGTTGTGCCTGTGGAGGATGCGTTCATGCCGATCGATCTTGCCATCGTTCCGGTCGCGGGACACGGCACCCGTCTGTTGCCGTCCACCAAGAGCCAACCGAAGGAGATGCTGCCGGTCGGGCGCAAGCCGGTGGTGCAGTATGTGGTGGAAGAACTGGCCAGCTCGGGGATGCGGCGCATCCTGTTCGTGACCGGGCCGGGCAAGACGTCGATCGAGAATCATTTTGACATTAACGTCGAGCTCATCAGCGTCCTGCGCGAGACCGGCAAGGAGGAATTGCTGGAGGAGCTGGAATTTGAGCGAAAAGACTTGCAGTACTTTTACACGCGCCAGCGCCGCCAGCTTGGCCTGGGACATGCTGTGCTTTGCGCCCGACCCTTGGCAGGCCACGAGCCAGTCGTCGTAGCCCTGGGGGACTCCATCATAGGCTTGAACGCGCAGTCCGACATCGTGCGGCGAATGACGGATGAGTTCGAGCGCGCCGACGCCGACGCGGTGATCGCCTTCGAGACCGTGCCGCGTGAGGACGTCGTGCACTATGGCATCGCCAAGCCGCGCAGCCCCCTCACCCCCAGCCCCTCTCCCCCAGAGGGGCGAGGGGAGAAGTCGTCTGTCGGCGAAGTGTTTGTGCTCGACGATCTGATAGAGAAACCGGCGGTCGCCGAGGCGCCGAGCAATCTGGCGGTGGCGGCCCGCTATGTATTCAAACCAGCGATCTTCGACCTCTTGGCCCAGACGCCGCCGGGCAAAGGCGGCGAGATACAGCTTACGGACGCCATTCGCCTCATGATCCAAATGGGGGGCAGGGTTCTCGGCATTCAACTGCCGGCGAGCGAGCGCCGCTTCGACATCGGCAACTTCGAAAGCTACTTTCAGGCGTTCGTTGAGTTCGCGCTCGCCGACTCGCGCTATGGGCCGGCTTTGCGCGATTTCCTTCGTAGCCATCTCGCGAATGAAACCGCAGATGCACGCAGATGACAACTGCCGCGATGGGCGGACAGGATGAAATCCAGTCCCGCAGGGAGAAATGCCCATGTTGATCATTCGCCGCCGCGCCTACGCCCGCGCGGGTCTCATCGGCAACCCGTCCGATGGTTACCACGGCAAGACCATCTCGCTCAGCGTGCGCAACTTTCACGCCGAAGTGGTCCTTTATGAATGGGAAGACGTCGAGATCGTGGCCACCGCCATGGACCAAAGCCGGTTCGGCTCGGTCCAGGAGCTGGTCCGCGACGTGCGGCTGCACGGCTACTACGGCGGCATGCGACTTCTCAAAGCGACGATTAAGAAGTTCGTGGAATACTGCGTGCGGCAGGGACACGAGCTGCACGACCGCAATTTCTCTGTCAGGCATGAGAGCACGATTCCGCGTCAGGTGGGGCTGGCGGGCTCGAGCGCGATCATCGTGGCGACGCTGCGCTGTCTGATGGATTTCTACGGCGTAGCGATTCCGCGCGAAGTGCAGCCGTCCTTGGCCTTGGCGGTGGAGAATGAGGAACTGGGCATCGCGGCGGGCTTGCAGGACCGGGTCATCCAGGTCTACGAAGGCCTGGTGTTCATGGACTTCGCACCGGAGAAAATGCAGGAGCGCGCCGGTTTCTTGTGTGGGCACTATGAGCCGCTCGATCCGGCCCTGTTGCCGCCGGTATATATCGCCTACAGTCCGGACGTGAGCGAGCCGACCGAAGTGTTCCACAACGACATCCGCAGCCGGTTTCAGCGCGGCGAGGCGGCGGTGGTGCGGGCAATGGGCAAGTTCGCCGCACTGGCGGCGCAAACGCGCGACGCGCTTCTGGCGCGCGACGCCGAGCGCGTGGCGCGGCTCATGGACGAAAACTTCGATACGCGCCGCTCGATCTATCAGCTGCCGGCGGGGCAGGTGCGGCTTGTGGAGACGGCGCGGAGCGTGGGCGCGTGTGCGAAGTTCGCCGGCTCGGGCGGGGCGATCATCGGCACATACCGCGACGAGGCGATGTTTGGCGAATTGGAACGGGCATTAGGCGCGATCGGGTGCAGGGTGATCAAGCCGATTATTGTGCCGTGATGGACATTGACCATTTACGTTTCGAGGCAGCGACCGGTCACCAGAAACCGCAATTCGAATCGATCATGAAAGCGCTTTTACAGTTGTTCGTCGACATTTGGATCCTCCTCAAGGGGCTATGGTCGATATTAGTCCTGGTGCTGTTGGCGTGTTGGCTGGGCTATCACTATTACAAGGAGATTCGCGCCAATATCATGGAACCGCAACCAACAACTTTTGCGATCACTGAGTTCCATTCCAATTACCAAGGTCAATACTGGGTGAGACTTTCAGGCAAGCTTGCTTTGGAGCATAGAAAAGTTGAGAACGTCAAGGGTTACCGAAAGAGCGATATAGTCCGGATCTTCGTGCCTCTTGTGGACACTAGCTGGTTTCCAGATCACCCAGTCCATGCTGTCGTCATTTTCGAGCCGATCTTCTTCAGTGACGTGGACAACTGGGCTAAGTCTCATACGGGCGATTTTACCGCGACAGGAATCGTCGACTCCTATGGATTTCGCCGCTTGTTTCCCAATCTAATCGCAGGCTCGCCAATCGTGTTCGTGCGTGACGGCAGTCGTCCTAAGACTTTTGGTGAGCTGTTAAGTCTTGCAGTTACCTTGGTGCTCAGCCTCGCGCTGTTTCTCTTCGTCTTCACGTGGCTGAGGAAGAAGTTCTTAAACTACATGCGCGGCTGACCTGCAACCGCGATTCCAAACTCGGAACGGCAAACCCGTGGCGCAGGCCATCGTCAAATGCGCGACCCCGAATTGTGCGACTTAGCCGACCGAGAACAACGCCTTGTTACTTCGGCGCGCGAACCTGCACCACTTTGTGTTTCTTTTCTTCCAACAGATTGAGAATGCCTTTCTCGCCCACCAAATGGCCAGCGCCCACGATCACAAAATAGGAGTCCTTTTCCTTAAGAAAGCCCTCGATGCGCTCGACCATCTTCACGTTGCGCTCGTCGAAAATCTTCTCCATCAGCGGGCGGAATTCCGGATGTTCGCGATAAGAGGCGAGCATGGCCTGTTCCATGGCCTTGGCGTCGCCGGCTTTCCAGGCGGCCGTAATCGCCGCCAGACTTTCTTTTGTCTTGCGCATCTCAGCGACGGTTTTCGACAGATACGTTTCCTGAATCTCCGGCGATAGGTCCGCGAGTAATCGAATTTGCATGTCCGCCGTCTCCAGCTCGAGCACCGGCTTTTCGGCTTTCACCGCCTTGGCTGCGAAATACTTTTCGTGCCCAAACTCTTCGCCATAGCCGAGGCCGGCGAGTTCCTGACCCACCAGGGTCAACATCACCGCCCAAGGCCGAAATTGATTGAGGGCTTGCACCTTCAGGCCCTTGGCGTCGCAATGGGCCTTGAGCAATTCCATGGACTTCTTGGAGAGGCTGCCTGACAGAGTTTGGCCCGGTGGATACATGCCGTGCGCCATCAATAGCTTGGCCGCCACCTCCGGCTTCAACTTGTTGGGATCGAGCTCGACCACGAGCGTCTTGGACTGGGTAAAAGCGTCGTCCACCGCGGCGGGCAGCGGATAATATTCCTTTTTGACGGCGTGCATGGAGCCGAACAAGTAGACCGTGTTCGTCCCGGAAGTTGCTTTCCAGAGGAAGCCGACATCATTGCTGTGCTGTTTCGAGTTGTCGGCGCCCTGCTTTCCGTCTCCTTTTTTTTCTGTTCGGCTGCAGCCCAAGGTGACAAGACCGATGCAAAGACCGCAGATGGAGGCGTAGCTGATCAAGTGGCGCATGGAGAACTCCTTAGATAACCTGGATGGACAGCAAGATCGTACCTGACAGTCGTTAAATCAGAAAGCAAATTCAGGCTCTAGTCAGAGACAAAGTGAGCGCGGCGCGTGCTCGAGCCATTTGACAATGCCATTGCGTGAGGCTCTAATACAGTGCCCAGCTCGATTGGCACCCGAGGCGGCACATGAGCGAATCGAGCGAGTCCAAGACCAACTCCACCGAATCCCCGCCGGCGAAAACTGCGCCGGCAAACGGAGCGCATCAGCACCGCCCGTTTACTTCCTACGCCGAAGGCGACCGCTTCAAAGGCGATACCTTCATTGAGTACATGATCTACGATGATGAACACTTCATCGTCTTTCTCGATGAGGATGGCTTCGTGTGGTATGAGTGGGACAAGGAATTTGAAACACGGATTAAAAAGGACTTCGACAAGATTCGCAATCGAGTCGGCGTGCTCGAAGCCATCCGAACGAGCCAACTCAGCCGCGACCAGCTGTTGTCGTTCAAGCGCTTGGTCGGCGATGCGCTCGTTTGTGTCCTGAGGGAGGGTAACGCGGACGAGGCCGATAAGAATCTCGACCAAGCCCAGAAGTACATCAGCGCCCGCAACCAGGAGGCGGCCCGTTTTTGGTACGTGATGTCGGGCTTTGGTGGGGCAGTTGGCATCCTGCTGGCATGGGCGGTTCTTGCCGTCTGGCTGCGGGACTGGCTCGACGGCGGTCTTGTCGATTGCTTGTTTGGCGCCTGCGCCGGCGGGCTCGGCGCGTTCTTATCGATCCTCACCAGAGTCGGCAATGCGAAACTGGACGTTTCGGCCGGCATGAAGCTGCACGTATTGGAAGGACTAAGCCGCATCGGCATCGGCATGCTCGGCGGCGTACTGGTGACGATCGCGTATACGCTGGGATTGGTATTCTCGACGCTAGCGCCGGGCACGGCGTCGCGCGATTTGCTCATCGTGCTCATCAGTCTTGTGGCCGGCGTTAGCGAGCGCCTGGTGCCGACGCTCATTAAGAGTGTGGAAATCGGCGCGGGCAAAAACGGCGAAAGTGATAATCCGCCCGCTGTCCTTGTGTCCAGTCAGAACACGCCGGCTCCCGCAGCGCCAACCGAGCAGGCGAAGAATCAGCCTGCAGTTGCCATTCCTCCTCCTACGACGGAACCACCGCCGGCGAGGTAAGCGGCAGGTGAGCAAGCGACGGCGTCAGCCCCGGCGATTCCCGGGTCGCAGAAACAAGCGTTGGACCGATGGTGTTAGCTCGCGGGCCGATGTACTTACGACATCACGACGCTGTTGCGGCACAGCTCTGCTTCCCGCCGTGCGATTTCGATATCGTACGTGCGCTTGCGTTGCGACTGCATCCGCCTCTGTTATAATCGGTTCTCCTATCGGATTTTTTCGCCCGGCATGGAAATCCGGGCCGCGGGGGTTCTCGTCTTTTGCGGTGGATTATGGCCAGACACGACGAGCGGGCAGCAATTCGCGTCCTGCCGGAGGCCAACGGACAGCCTGCGCCGGCCGAGCTGTTGGTGCGCACCTTCAACGACCTTCGCGATGAGCTCATAAGCACGCTCGTATTCGTGTTGGGCAACCCGGAAGACGCCAAGGACGCCGCTCAGGATTCCTTCGTCAAGTGCTGGAATGCCCGCGATCAATTGCACCAGGTCTTGAACCTGCGGGCCTGGATTTTTCGCGTGGCGTTCAACACTGCCAAGGACATGCAGCGCAGCGCCTGGCATCGACGGGTCAAGCCTTTGAAGGCGGAGCAATACACCATGGCGACACGGGAAGCGGCGCCAACCGCCGTAGCCGAAAAGCGCGAGGCGATGGACCGTCTGCGCCGGGCCATTCGCGATCTACGCTCCGAGGAGCAAGAAGTCTTCCTCCTCAGGCAAAACGGCGATCTCACCTATGAAGAGATCGCCCAGATGCGCGGCGTGCCCGTCGGCACCGTGAAAACGCAGATGCGCGCGGCCTTGGAAAAGCTGCGCAAGATTCTGGTTTGAGGTCCACCATGACACATGAACAGTTTCAAGAACTGCTTCTTCCGTATCTTTATGGCCTATTGAGCGAGCAGGAAGCCGCCGACTTCGCGGCGCATTTGGCGTCGTCGCCGGAGGCGCGGACCTTGATGGATGCGGTCAAGGAAAGGCAAGCGCTCTTGGCCGAGGCCGCGAAGGAATCGTACAGCGAAGTGTCGTTCGCGCCGCCCAAGGAAACGGTCAAGTCCCACGCCGTCCCGGTTACCGCGAAGTTGCCCAAACGGCCGCGCGAACACCGCAACACCTGGATGCGCTGGGCCGTCGCCGCCTCGTTGCTGTTCCTCGTTCTCGCGGTCGGCGGCATTTTCAGCATCGCGGGCTGGAACTTCCACAAGAACCAATACGCCGAGGCCACGCAAAGGTTCGACAAAGCGAACATGGCCGTCGCCGCCTTGCACAACAAGATCCAGGAAGAAAGTCGCCAGGCACGCGTCGAAATCAACGAGATCCAGGAACAGATCCGCAAGCTGGTGGACGGCTGGAACAGCGAAACTCAAAACCAAAAGCGGGACCTGCGCGACCGCTCAACACAAGTCATCATCAACGGCCCGCGCAACCTGCAAGCAGGAGGCGCCAACGACTTTCAGATTGACGTTCAGCCAAAGTCCGAAGCGCCGGCCAAGTCGTTCGCCAAAGCCAAGTCTGCGCCTGTGGCGGGGGTTTCGCTTGTCGCCAAAGTCGTCAACCCGGCGACCAAGGAAGTTCTTTTTCAGAAGGAGTTAAAGCAAGCCCGCGGCCGGGTCAACATTCAATTGCCGCGCGACCTGCCGGTGAAGCCCGGCATGGACCTGGCACTCGTTGTCGAAACGAAAGCCGAGGATGGCGCGCCCGTGGTAGTGCGCGAGCACCTGAAACTGGTCGCCCCGGAATACATGACGCACCTTTATACCGATCGGCCCATGTACCGCCCGGGCGAGGTCGTGCATTTTCGGTCCTTGACGCTCGAACGCTTCAGCTTGAAGCCGGCCCAAGAGCCCTTGCGCCTGCGCTTTCGCGTGACGGGACCGAACAATGTGGAGTTTTTCAAAGGTGAGGGAAGTGCCGAGCTTGTCCACGAGCAAACCAAGCAGCAGGTCAAGGGACCGGACGACGAGAAACTCACCGGAATCGGCGCCGGCTCTTGGCCGATTCCAGAGGGCCTTCCCGGCGGGCAGTATGTCCTGCACGTGAGCGAGGCCAACGATCGGTTCCAGGCTGAGAAACGCGCGTTTCTCGTCAACCAATGGCAAGCGCCGCGCTTCAACAAGGAAATCATTTTTGACCGCAGCTCCTACGGGCCGGGCGACAACGTGCTCTTGACGGCGCGGGCCACGCGGGCCGAGGGCGGGCCCATGGATCCCCTCGAAGCGCACATCTACGCTACCGTCGATGGCCAGGTGGTGCAGAACAACACGCTGCGCACCGACCCGGCGGGCAACCTGACTTTCAATTTCGCGTTGAACGTGCCCATGACGCGCGGCGACGGCATGATCTCCATCCGCCATAGCGACGGCGGCAGTGTCGAGACCATTGTCCGCCCGATTCCAATTGTCCTCAATCGATTGCAAGTCGAGTTTTATCCCGAGGGCGGCGACCTCATTGCCGGCCTGCCCAATCGCGTCTATTTCCAGGCCCGCACCATGACCGGCAAACCAGCGGACATGCGCGGCCGCATCGTCGATGACAAAGACGTCGTCGTCGCCAATATTCACACGCTGACCGACGACCAGGAGCCGGGCGTCAATCAAGGCATGGGCCGTTTCGAATTCACGCCCGAGCTAGGTCGAAGCTATCAA
>JAKEFD010000372.1 GCA_022616245.1 Gemmataceae bacterium | reverse complement strand
TGACGCCGCTCCTCATCCTCTACATGCTGTACTTGTACAATTCCTGGCGGCCGCCTTTTGTCGTTATCGGCAGCATCGGACTCACTTGGGTGGTTCTCTGGTTCATCTGGGTGCGCCCGCACGACGTGGCGCTCGACAGTGCGATCCCGCATGTTGAGTCCCCCTCACCCCCAACCCCTCTCCCTCCAGGGCGAGGGGAGTCGATTGAGCCTGGCCGATTCGCGGCCGTATTTGCCGACCGCCGTTTCTGGATCCTGGTGGTGGTCGTGGTGTGCATCAACAGCTCGTGGCATTTCTTCCGCGTGTGGATGCCGTACTTCTTGCAAACGAAACACGACTACTCGGAAACCGACACGCAATGGGTCACATCGGCGTATTACTTGGTCACCGACGTGGGCTCGCTCATTGCCGGCTATTTGACGTTTTTGTTGGCGCGGAACGGCATGTCGGTGCACGGCAGCCGTTTGCTGGTTTTTTCGGTGTGCGCCAGTCTCACCACAGCGAGCCTGGTCATGATTTTTCTTTCCAAGGGTCCGGGGCTCATCCTCGCGCTCCTGATCGTCGGCTTCGGCGCGCTCGGTCTGTTCCCGCCTTTTTACTCCTTTTCCCAGGAGTTATCGGTACGGCATCAGGGCAAGGTGACTGGTGCTCTCGGTTGTCTCAATTGGCTGGCAATGGCACCGATGCGACTCTTGGAAGGCAAGTACATCAAAGATACGGGAAACTATGACCTGGGGCTGACGCTGGCTGGCATCATGCCATTGCTCGCGGTGGCGGTGTTGTTTTTCTTCTGGCCGACGCCTGAAAAAAACATTTCAAATTGCAAATTGCAAATTGAAAACTGCGACGGCGGCCTCCATTACACCTAACCTCTGTCAATTTGCAATTGTCAATTTACAATTTGCAATTTGAAATGATTTGCTCGACCTCGTCCTGCGCTGGAAAAAATGCCCATTAGCGTCGACTGGTGATCCGCCCCGGCGGACGCGGCCCTGTCGTCGGAATGCACGAGCGGAATGGGTCTTCCGCCGGCGCATTGGGTTCGGGTTTAGTAACCGTCGGCGCTTCCACGTCTTCCTCCGGCGGCGGCTGCCGTGATTGCCGCCATTTCAAGAAAAGGATGATGCTCCAGATGCCGATCACGCCTGCCGCGAATCCTCCGATGTGGTCCCAGTAAGCAGTTCCGCCCGTGTTCAGCGTGCCGTCGTTCATGGAGGCGAACGCGGCCAAATACTGAAACAGGAACCAGATGCCCACTACGATGATCGCCGGCAACTGCACGACGCCGAAGTAGACGCCGAACCAGAGCGAGATCATGTTCATGGGAAATATGGCGACATAGGCACCCATGATGCCGGAGATCGCGCCGCTGGCGCCGAGGCAGGGGATCACCGATTGCATGTCGCTCAAGGTATAGGCGATGCCGCCAACCAGGCCGCATCCCAGGTAAAAGAGCAGGAACCTCCCGTGGTCGAGTGCGCATTCGACGTTTCGGCCAAAGACGGCGAGGAACCAGAGGTTGCCGATCAAGTGAATCCAATCGCCGTGCATGAACATCGAGGTGAGGAGCGTCAAGAAGATGGGAAACGGCCCGCGCGCTTGCGGCACGGTCACATAGGTCTCGCTATAGATCGTCTGGCTTTTTCCGTTGGAATAATGGTACCGGGCGGAGGGATATCTGATCTTGACGCGCTCGTCGCGCGTCAGGTCGACGTTTTTCGTGATTTCGTGAGGTATCAAGCTGAAGCCGACGGTGAACGATCGGCCCAAAGCCATTTGCAAGAGAAACACGAGGACATTGATGAAAATGAGGCTGAAAGTGACCCAGGGAACCTTGCCGTTGTGTTTCCACTCGTCGCCGACAATGAGCATTCGCAACCTCCGCGCCGTTCGTAGAGCAAGCGGCCGCGCATGCACGACAAGCGCAGCCGCTCGTTCTCCGGCCTTTTTTCAAGCATAGGTCACATTTTTCTTGAAAATGGCCCAGGAAATGGAAATTGTTAGGGGATAGAAACAAGGCCTGATTCAAGGAGATTTCACGATGCTGCCTCGATTTCTGCTTGCAGCGGCGCTTCTTGCCGCGACGGCGTGCCCCGCTCTGGCGCAACGCATCGAGGTCAAGACTTCCGCGGACCACGTGGAGTTCTATGCCAACAAGGAACTGGTGACGCGCTACCACATTGCCAAGACGTATGCGAAGCCGATCTTCTGGCCGGTGCACGCTCCGGGCGAGGTGCCGCTTACGCGCGCCTGGCCGATCGTCAAGGACATCGCGGGCGAATCGACCGACCATATCCACCAAAAATCGGTCTGGTTTTGCCATGGCGACGTCATTCCTGAAGGCATTGAACTTAAAGACAAGATCCGCGGCGTCGAGGGAGTCGATTTCTGGTCGGAGGCGAAAGGGCATGGACGCATCGTGTGCACCAAAGTGGAAAAGCCCGTCCTTGGTCGCCTTGGCGCCCGCGTCGAAACTCACAACGAATGGTGCACGAGTGACGGCACGAAGATCATGAACGAAAAACGCATACTTGGCTTTTACGATTTTGGCAAGGCACGCCTCCTGGTGCTTGACATCGATCTCTGTGCGAGCGTCGTACCGATCACGTTCGGCGACACCAAGGAAGGCGCGATGGGCATCCGCATCCTCGATCAGTTACGCGCGGACAAGGTAGGCAAAGGCAAGCTGCAAAACGCCGAGGGCAAAGTCGGCGAGAAAGAATGCTGGGGCCACGTGTCTGCCTGGAGCGATTACTCCGGGCCGATCGGCGCAAGGATCGTGGGACTCACCGTCATGGCCGACCCCGAGAACCCGCATCCCACGTGCTGGCACAGCCGCGGCTACGGTTTGAACGCCGCCAATCCGTTTGGACGTAACAAAGCAGCTTTTCCGGCCATGAAGGGCCGCACCGACCTCGTGAAACTGGCCAAGGGAGACCACCTGAAGCTGCGCTACGGCATACTACTGCACGAAGGTGACGCGGAAAGCGGTCGGGTGGCGGATTACTTTCAACGCTTTGTGACCCTGCGCAGCAAGGAGTGAGCAACCGAGCAACGGAGAATGAGGAACCGAGAATGAGGAATTCGTCGTTCTCGGTTCCTCATTCTCCGTTGTTCCGTTCAGTCCCCGAATGACCTGGTCTTAACGGACATCGAATTCCGCATAGAATCGAGAGTATGAAAAACCTCACCACCAAACTGGCGATTGCTTTCGCCGCCACTAGCACTTTCCTTCGGCTCTTGCCGACCTTCTTGCTCTGGCCGTTCAATCTTGCTCCGGTCGGCGGTCTGGCACTGTTCAACGGCGCCCGACTGCGTTCGTGGTTGGCCTATGCCTTGCCGTTGGCGGTGATGGTGGTTACGGACTGCATCTTGTGGGCGCTTTTTGGAAGGAATTACTCGCCATTGCACTTCTCACGGCCATTTGTTTACGGCGGCTTTTTGGTATACGTAGTGCTAGGCCGCGTGCTGTTGAGCGGGACCAGCCGTCCGCTGACGATTGGCGGCGTGGCAATACTTGGAAGTTTACAGTTTTATCTGTTAACTAATTTCGCCGCATGGTTGGAACTATCACGAGGTGCATTGCCGACCTACTCTCCGGACCTCCCCGGCCTCTTGCATGCTCTGGCGGCTGGGTTGCCGTTCTACGACCGTAGTTTTCCAATCGGCTTCTTGGGATTCACCGTCCTCGGCGACCTCGTTTTCACCGCCGCTTTCTTCGCGATCCATGCTCTTGCCACGAGCGAGCAACCTGCCGCGGCTGTGCAACCTGTGTCCGAACAACTGACGAGTTCATCATGAAGTTCGCGGCTGTCATTGAATACATCAAGGACAAAGCTAAGGTCGATGAGATCCGGCCTGCGCATCGACAGTACTTGACGAGCCTGAAGGAAAAAGGACAGCTGGCTGTTTCCGGCCCCTTCACGGACGACTACGGCGCGTTGATCGTCTACGAGGCGAATACGCGCGAGGAGGCCGAGACGCTCCTGAAGGGCGATCCTTTTCACAAGAACAACATCTTCGTGCAGTGGGTCATCCGCCCCTGGAACCCGGTTTTCGCGAACATGGCTCTGTTTTCGTAGGCGAAGCAGCCTGCTTCGCCATTCTGAGAAAGACGAAGCTGGCAGCTGCATCTACGAACAACATGACTGCCGCCGACCTTCACCGCGCCGTGGAAACCACGCTGGCCAGCAAACGGCTGGGGACGCCGGTGTTCGTCCGTTACCATTTTCATGCCGTCGCCAAGCGTGCCATCGCGCGTTTGGCGCAAGTCTCAGCAACCGTCGGCGTCTGGCTCAATCAGCCGCTGGAACGGATTCATGCAGTGGGCAGCGTCAAAGAACAGCGTATTCACCTGACGCTGGAATATCGCAACGGCGCGACGGCTCTCCTCAGTTGGGCAGGCGCTCCGGCAAGCGCCGACGGCATCGACCTCACCGTGCTCGGCAATCACGGCGCGATTTACCACGATGCCGGCGCCGCGAATCTCTGGGATGACCCTGCCCAACCGGCTGCGGAAGAAGCCGACAAGGAACGCATCGCTTGGATTGAGCGCGCCCTTCGAAGCGGTCGTCCGGAAGGCGCTACAACTCCCCTCGCCCCATCGGGGAGAGGGGATGGGGGTGAGGGGCCATGAACGGCGCGCGCTTCGGCATCCTCCTGGTCACCGGCAGCCACACGCACCAGGAAAACTACGCTGCTGCGTTCGCGGCGGACAAGCGCTGCCGGCTCATCGCGCTCACCGATGAAGCGAATGTCGATCGCCGCCGGCGCGAGCTGAACGAACGCTTGGCAAAGTCTCTGTCGATTCCCTACATTCCCGAGCTGGACAAGGCGATTGCCCGCAAAGACGTGGACGTGGTCAGCATTTGTGCGCCGCCCGAGCGCCGCGCGCGTATCGCCGTGCGTTGCGCCCAGGCCGGCAAACACCTGTATCTCGACAAATCGCTGTGCCCGCAGTTGCGCGAGGCCGACGACATCGTGGCCGCTGTTCAGAAGGCCGGCGTCAAGAGCCACATGTTCTCGTTCATCTCGCAACCCTGGGCCCGCGCAGCCAAGCGTCTCTTGGACGGCAAGCGCCTGGGCCGGCTCCTGGCGATCCACGCCGACACCTACTTCGCCAAAGGGCGGCCCGGCTCGGCAAAACTCGGCCGGCGCAAGGAAGAGTTCCCGCCGCAGCGGCATCAGGTCTTGGAGGCCAAGCGCGAAGTAGACAACTGCGGCGTCTATCCCATCACGCTCATCCGCTGGCTCACCGGCAAACGCTTTCGCTCGGTGTACTGTGTAACTTCCAATTACTTCTTCCAAGAGCATCAAAAGCACCACGTCGAAGACTTCGGCGTTCTATCTTGCACGATGGACGAAAATTTGCCGGTGACAATTTCGACCGGCCGCTATGGCTGGACGTCTCACCCGGCGGCGGGCGTCAACCGTCTCGTCCTTGTCGGCACGGAACAAACGTTGGTCATCGACGCCAACCGGCCGCGCCTCGAAGTCTACACCGACGAAACGCCGTGGACGCCGCCCAACGTGCATCCGCAAGACCCGATGGGATTCTGGACCAGCACCCAGGAAGAAGTGCACACCCGGCCGAAAACGACGTGGCCCGCCGCCGGTCCGCGGCCGCAGACGGACGCGTCTTACTTTCTGGATCGGCTGGCCGCCAACCGCGACAGCGAGATCAACGCCGCCGAAGCCGCGTTGGCCACGGAATTGCTGGTAGGCGCTTACCGGTCTGCGTCTCAGCGAGCAGTGGTTACGTTGCCGTTGCCTCGTTGAGATTGAGAGGCATGCCGAAGGGCGTTCCAATCAATTTCGGCAACCCAAAGTTGGTCGTCATCATTGAAGCGTACCGTTCCATCGACAAAGAGTTCGTCAGGATTGCCGTCGTCATCCTCGTCATCCGTGTAGAAAGTCAGCACGAGGCCCTCACGTAGTTCAACACCTAACTTTTTCAAATCCTCGAAGGTGCCGGCGCACGTCAGTCGCAAGCGATTCTCATTGTCGAGATTCTGAAAGTCGGCGTAGATTCGTGCATGTGACATGACAGCCTCTCCAAGACTATTACCTGTTTGGATTTTTCTGTGTTGGTCGGAACAGTTTGCTAGCTTCCTCTGCCGTTAGGCCGCCCAAAGTTGCATGGTGCGGATTCTTGTCATTTTTGCTGGGTACAACTTCTCCACCCGCGGCCCGGATTTTCCCAGCTGTTGTGACTCCAACCCTGCCATGCGGGATGCCGGGATAACCGGTGCGTGCATTCGGCGCTGTCAACTCTGCCAACGTTAATCCCGGAGCACTATTGACAGAAATCCCTTGAAGTTTTCCTCCTGGGCTTGCGGTGACTCCGGAACCCTTGGTAAAGCTTTCCGGCTTGTTCTGGCCACCGCGCACAACCAAGGCATCATCCGGAAGGGAAGTCACGTGTACCCCTCAATGAATTATAATCGGCGAATCAATTTCGTTATACGCCAGATTTGAGTTACCAAAGCGTATAGCCGCCGTCGATGGTGAGCGTCGCGCCCGTCATGTAGGCGCTCGCCGCGCTGGCCAAGTAGACGGCCAAGGGGCCAATCTCGTCCGGGCCGCCGAGCCGGCCCATGGGGATATAGCCTTCCACTTCCTTTTGAAACTCCGGCCGTTCGCGAAACCAGCGGCGGTTGGCGTCGGTGAGAAACGGACCTGGCGAGATGGCGTTCACCGTGACGCCGCGCGGCGCCCAGTCGGCGGCGAGGGCGCGCGTGAAGCCGACCACCGCGGCCTTCGCCGTTTCGTAATGTCGGCCGTGGATGTTGCGGCCGGCAATCTCGCCGCAGATGGAGGCGATGTTGATGACCCGCCCCCAGCCGCGCTCGAGCATCGGCTTGCCCAGGACGCGCGTGCAAACCACCAGGTTGGTCAAATTGAGGTCGAAGAGACGCCGCCACTCGGCGAGCGATTGAGCCTCAAGCGCGATGTTCTCGCGCCGGCCGCCTACGTTGTTGATCAAGATGTCCACCGGCCCGTGCTCGGCGAGGACCCGTTCGCAAGTTTTCTCGGCGTTTTCCGGCAGCTCGATGTCGGCGGCCAAACAGGTGATTTTGCGCCCCGTCGCGGTCAATTCCACTCTTGCTTGATCGAGCGATTCCTGACTCCGGCTGACGAGAATTAAGTCCGCGCCGGCCTCGGCAAGCGCCTGCGCCATAGCCCGGCCCAAACCGCGGCTGCCGCCGGTGATGAGCGCGCGTTTGCCGTCGAGACGAAAACGATCGAAGATGGTCATGGCAACTCCGGTAATCCGTTTACGTTTCGCGCTCGCTCCATGCTGGATGTGGCCAGGGATACTGCGAGCGCGAAACGTAAACATCGTTCTTGAATAGAAAATCCTAGCCGACATTCGAAAGAAGACACACAGAAAACCACCGAAATGCCCCCCGACAAGCCGCCTGCGCTCGCGAACTTCCTGGCCCTGAACCGCACGGTCGCCGTCGTGCTCGTCTCGGTGCTCCTGTTCGGCTTGGGGGAAGAGCTGTGGCGCTCGTTCCTGCCGGTGTATTTCAACGCACAGCTCAAACAGACTACGGCGGAAGTGGGTTCCGCCGCCGCCCTGCCAGCGGCCACGTTATGGACTGTCGGGCTCTTTGCCTGTCTATTGAATCTGTTTGAAGCATTGTGCTATGTGGGCGGCGGCCAGCTCACGGCGCGTCTGGGTGACCGCGGCTCGCTGCACCTCTTCGGTGTCCTGACGGTGACCGGTTACGTGCTGTTTCTTGCGGTGCCCGCGACCTGGACCACCGTGCTGGCCGCCTTGCTCATTCTCGGCTGGGAACCGCTCTCGGTGCCGGTCACCTTTACCACCGTGGGCGGCACCGTGGCCGAGGAAAAACGCGGCATGGCGTTCGCTCTGCAGTCCATTCAAAAGCGGCTGCCGAAATTGCTCGGGCCGGCGCTCGCCGGCCTGGTCTTGGGCGCCTTAGTGGGCACGTTTGGCCCAGAAGAAGGGACGCGCATTGGCATGCACGCGCTCGTCGGAATCGCCCTCGGGCTCGCCGTCATCTCACTCCTCGTGCAATGGCGATTCATGCCGCATCGACAAGCGCCCGCCGCGGAGGTTTCCTTCGCGGAGATCTTTCGCCGTTATCCCGCGCCGCTAAAGCGACTCTTGCTCGCCGAAGTTTTCACACGGTGGTGTGATTGGCTCATCCGCGAATTCGTTGTCCTCTATGTGATCCTCATCCAGGATGCGCCGCTGCCCACCGCCTTGGCCGTCGCCGGTTTCCTGTTCGCGCTGCAGCACCTGGTCGCTTTGTTGACCTATCTGCCCATTGGCCGCATGACCCAGGCGGTCGGCTTGCAGCCTTTCATCGGGCTTACCTTTTGTTTCTTCGCCCTTTTTCCTCTGGCGCTGGCGTCGATTCCCAACGCCGATTGGCTGCCGTTCGCCTTCATCCTTTACGGCCTGCGCGAAATCGGCGAGCCGGCCCGCAAAGCGCTCATCACCACGTCGCTGCCCCAGGACATCCGCGCCCGCGGCGTCGGCCTGTACTGGGGTCTACGCAGTGTTGCCGTCTGCTGGGCATCCTTGGTCGGCGCGGCGATCTGGCTAGCGCTTGGACCTAAGGCGCTTTTGTACGTCGCCTTCGCCCTGGGCTGCGTGGGCGCGGGCATTTACTTCTTGTTGGTGTATCGCCAAAATATTCCCTCTGCGACGTCCGAGCCGCGCACGCAGTAAGCGGTGCACTCAGAGTGGCGAGCCGTACGCCGTAAGGCGTCGGGTGCGTCGCCTGACGACTCACCCGGCCGCAAACGCGGCTCGCCAAGCGACTCTTTGTTGAATTCAATTGGAGCGCGACTGCATGGAAAAACCGATGCCCAAGAAGTTCAAGATCGAGCCGCTCAATTGGCTCTTGCTCGCCGTCCCCGCGGCCGTCGTGCTGGAATTGACGCACGCGGGCGGTCCCGTCTGGATTTTCATCGTATCGTGCGCCGCCATCATTCCCCTCGCCGGACTCATGGGCCGCGCCACCGAGCACCTGGCAGACGCCATGGGACCCGGCATCGGCGGTTTGCTCAACGCCACCTTCGGCAACGCGGCCGAATTGATCATCGCGCTACTGGCTTTGCGACAAGGCGAAATCGACCTGGTCAAGGCGAGCATCACCGGCTCCATCATAGGCAACATCTTGCTCGTCCTTGGACTCGCGATTCTGTGCGGCGGTCTCAGGCATCCGCGGCAAGTCTTCGACCGCACCGCGGCCGCCCTGGGCGCGACCTTGCTGGCGCTCGCGTCCATCGGCTTGATTTTCCCAACGATCCACTACGAGTTGCTGAAAGCCGGAGGGCCCGAGCGCGTCGCCGATCCGTCGCTCAATCTCCTCAGCGAAGAGATCGCCGTCATCCTGGCGCTCATGTACATCTTGAGCCTCGTCTTCACGCTGAAGACGCATCAGCACCTCTTCGCCGGTCCGGAGTGCGGCCCCGAGGACAAGATTGAGCCGGAATGGAGCAAGAGAACATCGCTGATCGTGCTTCTCGTGGCGACGGCGGGCGTGGCGCTCATGAGCGAATTCCTCGTTGGCTCGGTAAACGCCGCGGCGGAGGCCATGGGCATGAACAAATTCTTCGTCGGCGTCATCGTCGTCGCAGTTATCGGCAACGCCGCCGAGCACTCGACCGCCGTGCTCGTCGCCTTCAAGAACAAGATGGATCTGGCCGTCACCATTGCCATCGGCAGCAGTATTCAAGTGGCGCTGTTCGTGGCTCCCGTGCTGGTGTTCGCCGGCATGTTGATGGGCCAAAACATGGATCTGCATTTTTCGCTGATGGAAGTGGTCACCGTGTCGATGTCCATCGCGGTCTTGGCCCTGGTAGCGCAGGACGGCGAAAGCCATTGGATGGAAGGCGCGCTGCTTTTGGGCGTCTACGTGATCATCGCCCTGGCGTTTTATCATTTGCCGTCGTGACACGGATAAGTGAATTCAAGAATCACCGCAGAGGCGCAACGGTATCAATGGACCAATCGTTAATACCGGAACCGCAAATCGAGAGGCGAAAGTCGCAACGATTCGGTTGTATCGTCGCGGCCATTGCCTTGTGCTAAGATCGACGTAATTCTTGTGAATGTGGGGCGCTTCTCAGGCGTCCCACGCGCACGCAAGCCGCGTCAGCCTCTTGGGAGCCAGCCTATGTCGCGCCTCGCATTGTGCCTGCTAGTTCTCTTGCCCTTGTCCGCAACAGCCGGCGAAAAAGGTGAAAAGCCGGCCGGCGAGAAGAACGGCTTTACGCGCACCAAGGACATCATCTATGGCCGCAAGTTCGGCGTCGTCCTCACCATGGATGTGTTTGCGCCGACCAAGAACGCCAACGGCCTCGGCCTCATCTGGGTGGTCTCGGGCGGCTGGTTTTCCGGGCACCAGGCAATCAATGCTTTTTTCGCTCACGAATTCGTCCAGCGCGGCTACACGGTGTTCGCGGTGGTGCACGGCAGCCAGCCGATGTTCACCATTCCCGAAATCCTGGAAGACATGCACCGCGCGGTGCGCTACATTCGCCATCACGCCAAGGACTACAAGATTGATCCCGATCGTCTCGGTATTTACGGCGGCTCGGCGGGCGGGCACCTCTCGCTCATGCAAGGCACGGCAGGCATGGAAGGCGCCGCGGTGTCGCTCGATCCGGTGGAGCGCGCCTCCAGCCGGGTGCAGGCGGTGGCGTGCTTTTTTCCGCCGACTGATTTCCTCAACTATGGCGAGAATGGCAAAGACGCGCTGGGGCGCGGAGTGCTCGCCTCCTTCAAGGCCCCCTTTGACTTCCGAGAGATCGACAAAAAGACCAACTCCTTTTTTCCCGTAATCGACGAAGAAAAGAAACTGGAGATTGGCCGCAAGATCTCCCCGATTACACATATCAGCAAGGACGATCCGCCGACGCTGATCTTGCATGGAGACGCGGACAAGCTCGTGCCCATCCAGCAGGCGGAAATCTTTGTGGCCAAGTACAAGGAGGTTGGCGCGGAGGCGGAGCTGGTCGTGCGCAAAGGGGCGGCCCACGGTTGGCCGTCGCTGGTCAAGGATTTGTCCCACTTCGCCGACTGGTTCGACCGGCATCTTAAAAAAGCCGAAAAGAAGTAATTCGGGGTAAACAGGTCCGAGCCCGAGCGCCAAGCGAGGGGCATGGACGTTGCCCCTCGCTTGGCGCTCGGGCTCGGACCAAGTGTTTCCCGTAATGCGAGGGTGGCTTGACGGTGCTTCCGGAAGTGAAGTATAAGACTGCTTCCCAAAAATGAGCCACACGCATGGATGCCAACAAGCCGATTGCCATTCAAGTACGCGGACTGGGCAAGATGTATAAGGTCTATCGCAAGCCGATCGACCTGTTGAAAGAACTCATCACGCGCAAAACGTATCACCAGCCCGTCTGGGCGCTTCGGGACGTTTCATTCGACATCTACAAAGGCGAGGTGGTGGGCGTGATCGGCCGCAACGGCGCGGGCAAAAGCACGCTCCTGAAAATCATCGCCGGCACACTGAATGCCACCGCCGGAAACTTGGCGGTCCATGGCAAGATCTCCGCCATCCTGGAACTGGGCACCGGCTTTCATCCCGAGTACACCGGCCGCGACAACATCATGATGGGCGGCCTGTGCATGGGCATGTCGCGCGCGGAGATCGAGCGCAAGACCGACTCGATCATTGCCTTCAGCGAACTTGGGCACGCCATCGACCAACCCTTCAAGACCTATTCGAGCGGCATGCAGGCGCGCCTGACCTTTTCGACCGCCATCAGCGTCGAACCGGACATTTTCATCGTGGACGAGGCCCTGGCGGCCGGCGATTCGTATTTCGTCAACAAGTGCATCCAGCGCATCCAGGAGATCTGCGCCTCGGGCGCCACGGTGCTGTTTGTGTCGCACTCGCCGGCGCTGGTTTCGCAACTGTGCAGCCGGGCCTTGTGGATCGACCAGGCCACGATCCGGGCGGACGGCGACGCCCAGGGGGTGGTAAAGGCCTACGAGCATGACGTGTGGAAGCGCATCGAAGAAAAGAACATCGAGGAGAACCGGAGCAGGGCAGAAAACTTTGCTGAGTCGATAGTGCAATCGCGGAAATACGTTTTGGGCGGCGAAAAGGTGCAGATCACGAAGGTCGCGCTGTTTGATCACAACAACGAAGAAAAAACTGTGTTCTTTAACGGGGACACTCTGAGAATACGCATTTGGTGGAAAGGAACCACGAATGAAGCAAACGTGTTCCCGTCCTATCGGATCGACAATCATCTGGGGGCCGTCGTCACGGCGTACGAAGGATGGGAAGGACGATGCTATTTGAACGCGGGCAACCAGTTAAATGGCGAAGGTTGCTGCGAGTTTGAAATCGCAAACATGCTTTTGGGCAAAGGCGACTACTTCGTGAGCGTGTCGCTGCGCTATAACTCTCCGATAGCCACCAAAGAAGCAATCCTCTACTATGCCGATAAGGCGACGAAGTTTTCCGTTCGTCGACATGGACACGGCGACTTCAGCATGCCCTACGAACCACGTCTGGTTTTTCGCGACTTGACCCAATCCAAGCACACAAGAGCCGCTTAGTTCCCGGATGCGCCGTGAAAGTGGATTCGCGCTTGACATTCATCAACGACGTTCCGCGCTCAAATCCCTTCGCCGTCCATGCCAAAGGTCTCCGGAAAGTACGGCCGCGGCCCAAACGGGTCCGTCATCGCATAGACGTGCATCTTGGTGAGCGGCGGCGCATAAATGTGCAGCGTGATGAGGTCCGTGTCCTTGGGCTGCAAATTCAGGATCTGATGAATGCCTTGTTCGTCGCGTGAATCGACAGCGCCTGGTCCCGCCTCGTAGGACCCCACGGGACAGACGTAGCCGGAAGGTTTCACCGCGTAATCGATGTTCGTCATGGTGCCGTGCAGCACGCGCACCGCGCAATGACTTTGGAAGTGATCGTGAATCGGGCTGCGCTGGCCGCTTTTCCAGCAAAGACACAGCATCTCCAAGCGCGCATCGCGGTAAATCAGATTGCGGGCATAGGTGCGCTCGTTGAAGAAAACGAACGGCTCGACATCCGCGGCGGCAATCTCATGCCGCTGCAAGAGCTGCGCGAGATGCTGTTCTTCCAGCGATCCGCGGAATTGGTTCAATCCGTCCAGGAGCGCTTGCAGTAGAGCGGGCAGTCGTCTGACTTCGCTAAAGGGCGCGGGAACAAGCACTGGCATAACACACCTTTAGGAAATGCGCATGGCTTCGGGCCCGAATTCAACAACGTGGGGCAAACATTCCTGTTTGCCCGGACGGCGCGCGGCTGGGCAAACAAGAATGTTTGCCCCACGTGAAATCGGGAATCTCGACGCCATCCAGGTCAAGTCCGTCGTATTGCCACACGATGTTGCTGTAGCTTCTCAGGTAGTCGCGTAGTTCCCGCCAAGGAACCGGCTGCAGCGTGCTGAAGCCCGTCGCCGTGTCCTGGAGGAGCCCCGGCGGCGAACAGTCGCGCAGTTTGCGATAACCGTTCATCTCGCCGGCGTGCGAAAGACCGGCCTCTAGAAAGAGCAGCCCTTCGAGCCAACAGCCGATCGGTCCCTGCACGCCGTTGCCGAGAATCACTTGCAGTCCAAGGTTGTGTGCGCGCCGGATCAGGTCCATCACCTGGGCCGGACATACGTTCTTGGCGAGCTTGAGTTTCACAAAATCCGCACAGCCCGCGGCGCGTTCGACGCTGTTCGCGTCCACAATCGATTCGTCCAGCATGAGCGGAACGGGACATTCGGCATGCAATTCCTTCATGTCCTCCCAGGCCGAGACTGCAAACGGCTGCTCCAGGAGTTCGGTCGAAGGGTGATGCAGCGACCGAGCCAGTTTCCGCGCCGCCGGTAAGTCGAGGGCCTGGTTGGCGTCGTAGCGATACCGCACGCCGAATTGCTCACCTGCTGCAATGGTCCGAGCGATGATCCTTTGATTGGACAGTAGATCACCGTCCAGTTTGACCTTGATCACTCGATTGCCTTGCCGCGCCAGCGTCTCGATCGATGGGGCAATGTCCTCTAGAGCGCGCCATTGAAGGATCGGACACAAGGGAACTTCACCCGCATGATCCAGTCGCAGGGAGAAATCCAAACTGGTCCAAAGCGGCGCCAGCACAAACGGATTGCTCTTGTTTCGCTGGTGAAATGCTCCAAGGTCGCGCTGGCGCTCCAAGCCTTGGTACTCGCGACAGAGGAGTTCCGCGGTTTCGTGGCTGTACCCCGGCAACGGAGTGCTTTCTCCGACGCGCAAGACGCCGTCCTCCCATTCCACCAAGGCGACGAACGTATGGAATTCGCGAACGGCGCCGAACGACAGAACATACGGTCTTTCAAGCGGAGTCACCAGGTAATAGATCGTCAGGCGTTCAAGCCGCATCATCGCACCAGTCTTCCACAGGACATTCACGGAAGCCCACGACGAAATTGCGTCGCGGCTCGTCCGGCCGTAGACGCAAAAACTCGGTGCGCTGCTTTTGAAGCAGGTCCACTACTGCCGCCGGAAAATTCATTCCGTTCATCGTGTAGACGTAGCTGTAGCCGTTAAGCCGGCAGTTGACTTCCAGTAGATAGAATCGGCGGTTTTGTTCGTGGCGCTTGAATTCAAGATTGACCGGTCCGCGCCAACCTCCCAGAGCGGCAATAATGCGTTTGGCTTGATCCAAGAGCTCGGGCTCTTCGACAACGGCGCCCGCGTTGCCGCCGCCGCCCCAAGTCATGAACGTCAGGTGCGAGTGCGACGCCGCCTCGCCGTAGAGTTTGCCGTCTTGGCCAAAAAGCAACAGAGCGACGTAAATACTACCGGTGTCGCCAGGTATGTACTGCTGCAGGACGACATCGCCCTTGAAACTGTGGCGCACCTGGTTGAGACGATCGTGCAGTTCCGCGCGATCGTGAACGATCCAGACGCCTTTGGAGCCGCCCTCGCGGCACGGCTTTACAACGGCGGGGAACTCGACCTCGTCCGGACGGGAATACACGCGCGGCGTTTCGAAACCTTTTTCGGCCAGCGCTTGCATCAAGAGCGCCTTGTGCGTCAGCGTGCGATAGATGTCGTAGTCTGGGCGGAACATGGACACAGGCGGCGTCCAGCCGCGCCGCTGAAGCTCCATGACTCCCTCCATATCGTGATCGGACGTGGGGATCAAAAGGTCGATGCCATGCCGCTTGATCGCGGCATCGAGCGCTTCTTGATAACGGTCGAGGCTGCGCGCCCGGGGCAGAAGCAGCGGCGTGACGCCGGCGCCGTACAAGCCGCCGGCATAGCGGCTGGCATCCGCGAAGAACAAGCGCAAATCGCGGCGGCCGGCCAGGGCCTTCTGATAGTTAATCGCCGACGCCGTCGCGGACAGGATTAAGACGTTCATGTTTATTTGCAGTGCGGCGCTTTAACGCCGCTTTGTTTTGTTTGGCGTGCAGCGCTTACCCGCCGCGTCCAAGGGATGGTAGGAGGAATAGTGAATGTCCACAGCGAACTTCAATCCGGGCCGGGCCAGTTGCACGCCCGCGCTTTCGGGTTCCAAGACTTCGAGTCCGGCACGGCGCAGCGTGCGAAACACGGCGCGCGGCGCAGGTCGAATCGAAGACAACTGAAACGCGTCTTCGCGCACCAGCCAGTTCAGCGTGAAGAAGCCGTAATGCTGAAGAGTCTCCAACATGGCGAGAGTGAGCTGGGTTAAGGCGGCATGGGCAACGGTCTCCCCGGCGGCCAGGACATCGTCGCGGGCACAGGCTTCGGAATGGACCAGAACAAGGGCCAGTGTGATCGCGCCATTCTGCCAGCGCCGGCCGACAGCCAGTACGTGTTGTGACTTCGGCCAGGCCTCTTGATAGACAATGCCGCAGCCATACGGGTCGTGGACTTCGGCCAAGGATTCAACGGGGCCGAATAAGGGAGCATCGGGCCGGCGCCAACGGTTGCCTTTGACGAAGCACTCGCCCTTTTCCGGGCGGCGCATCTCTATGGGCAGCACTGCCTCCGGGAAGCTTTCCGCCAAGTAGTTCAGCACGGCGTGAAGTGAGCAATCCGCAAGACGATTATGCGGCTCGCCGAGCGCGGGCGAGGACCAGCGTGGACAGAGCGGTATCCAATAAGCGAAATTCTGGGCGACAAGCTCGTCGGTCTCTGTGGGCGCGGCCCAGCGAAACTCCACATTGGGCAAGTCCCAGCCATCGAGAACCGGCTGGTCGGAAACCAGCAAGAAACGCCGTTCGGGCCAGGCCAAGGCGGCGGAGACAGACGCTTGCTTTTCCGCTCCCAACAGGCCAATGACGGGCTGCTTCATAGGGAGGGCCCCTTTCTGTGCGCTGATGTCAGGCGCTGGCGCGATGAGGCGGCTGAGTTGCGTCCGGCAGCAAGCGAAGCGCGACCATCCGCCGGGCGTGTTCCATGCGGCTTTCGATCATGTCGCGGCGGCGCTGCATCTTCTGGTCTTCCTCGTCCTTCATGGCGCTTAAGACGTAGCCGACCGGATTGTACTTCAGATGTTCGACCTTGGAGGCGTAAGTCACCAGGCGGCCGGCCGTGGTGCGCCGCGCCTGGGCGACGACTTCGTCGAGTTCCGCAAGCACCTGGTCTTCGTTCAAGAGCGCGCCCTGACGCAGGTAGCCGGTGATCGGTTTCAGAATGATCGTATGATGGCGGAGCATCGAGGTGAGCATGCGGATTTGCATGTTCTCGAACGTGCCCAGGTCTTCCAAGACAAGTGGGGCGCACAAGATGTCGCTGAAGATGTAATCGCCCCGGCGCAAGTAGCGAGTGCGTTCGATAAACTTTTGATACTGGCTCATCATGCCGTCGCGTTGTGTAGAGCAATACGTCACAGGCACTATCGCATCGACATCGATTAATTGCTCGTGCATGCCGGGGAAGGCGTCGCTCTTCGACTTGATGATGCAGCGATAGACATTGTCCAGATCGACATTCGTCGGGCAGACATCGCACGCCAGACAGCGGACGATTTTCTTGTCTGCGAGGAAGTGAATGTGCGGTTCGATGGCGAATCGGCCAGATTCTACGAGTTTCTCCACGTAGCGGCGCGCGCGATTGTCCTTGTCCTGGAGAATCCAGAACGCGACTTTGGGCCGATCGGCGAGGGTATGCCCCTGTGCCATTTGCAGGATCGCCGCCACGCGGGTAACCCGACGGCCCGTGCCCATGGACGTGTCCAATCCGTAATCGTCCTTGGGCATGGCGCCGATGTCGCCGGCCCAGCCGGTGCCGCCGTACTGCGAAGTTGTTTCGGAATCGTTGCCGACGCCGAGATAGCCGCACTGGACCATGTCCAGAAGCTGGTAGATGAGCGTGGTTTCCTGGCCGCCGTTGCGTTTGGCGCCGACCGCGAGGCCGCCGTATACTTTGCCGCGCACGGCGCGCAATACTTCGCTGTCCTGGCGCAGCCAGTCCGTGAAAGACTGCGACAGCGAGCCTCGGTCGCCGAAGTAAACCGGACTGGAAAGGAGCAAGCCGTCCGCCGACAGCAGTGCTTCCTTGAGCTTATCGAGGTCTTTTGCCTTGCCGTTCTCAGGAAAGAACTCGCTCAGTGAATGGTGTTCGATGTCGGCGCCCAGTTGAGCGGCGGACCAAAGCGCCGCGGCCAGCACGATTTCCGAATTGCTCAGGCCGCGGTCGCCCTTGAGTTTCTTGAGATTCTTGTAAAGTTCATCGAACGGCAGCATCTGGCTTCGGCCGGCTTCGACGAACTGCGAAAGGTGAATGGACGCTTGCTGCTTGAGATAGTTGACAAGCTCGTCTTTGCTCGGTTGAGCCAGCAACTCCGCGACAAGCTGATGGTTGCCGCCCCCGCGCCGGGCATTGCGCAAACTTGCCGACAAGCCCACGACTTTGAGCCGCATGCATGCACTCCTTTGCGTTCAGCGGGCAGACAAGGGACAACATCTGCTGTCAATTCCCTCGCTCGCGCGTCGGGCTAGTGTAACTATGACCGGATGGTATCCCTGCCGTAAAAAGGGGTCAATATGGAGTGTTTGATGCGCTTCGCCAAACAAGGATTGATTCCACATCACGGAAAGCCGGCAATCTATTCTGAATTGCAAATTCCGGGCGCACAGACTATCAATGGATCTGACCCAAATCGATACCAAGGAAGGAACTCCAATGCCTGCCGCGCAAACCGAATGGCGCAAGGCGTCCAAAGAATTCTTCAACGAACGCGCCGAGGAACTACCAGCGCAAGTCAATGTCGCCACTCTGTGTTACGTCAGCGGCCGCGAGCAACGGCTGTGGACCAATCCTGCGCTTTATCAAGACATGATGGACAGCGTGCGCGAACAGCTCAAGCTGGAGAAGTCGCACAGTTTGCTTGAAGTAGGCTGTGCCGCCGGCTTTCTCGCCTCGGGCTTGGCTGCCATGGTAGGCCACTACACCGGCGTGGACGTGGCGGCCAAGGCGCTCGCGGTGGCGCGGACGCTCGGCATCGCCAATGCCGCGTTTGACGTGGGGGACGGCACGCGCTTGCCTTACGCCGACGGGCAGTTCGACCGCGTTGTCTGCTACGACGTCTTTACCAATTTTCCGCAGTTTGAGTCGGTTGCCAAAGTTCTCCAGGATATGGGGCGTGTGTGCCGCCCCGGCGGCAAGTTCATGGCGGGCTCCATTCCGGACGCCGCGCTGGCCTCGGAGTATCAGCAGCGCACTTTGGAAGTCACTCAGGAACTCGAACACAAGCACGGACCGGTCGAAACTCCGTTGCCGTCGCTTACCTTCCTGCAAAGGATGCGGCGCTGGTTGACGCGCAAAGTGGTCCAGGTGCAGCCGAACGTTGTCTGCTATTACTTTCGCCGCGAAGATTTTGTTCAATTCGGCCGGGTTAACGCACTCGACACTCAGATTCACGACATCCATCGTGCCAACCCCTATGTCGGGTACCGTTTCAACGTGGTCTACACCAAGCCGGGGAAGGCATGAAGGCCGCCGCGTTTCAAACAGTCGCTTCAGCCGATTGGGACGAGGTCGCCGACCAGTCGAGCGCCGCCTGGCTGTTTCATCGGGCGGATTGGATCGCGCTGGAAGCACACTTTGCCGCTCGGGCCAACTGTTCCTTTGCCATCGCCGCCGACGGCGGCCGCCTGATCGGCATTTTTCCCCTGTACCGTCGCGATCTGGATCGCGGTTGGAATGAGCGCGTGTTGGATAGCGGCTACCACCGCCATTCCGGCTTGGCGCTGCGCGATGATGTCAGCTCCGAAGTCAGGCGCCAGGCGAATCGTCTGGCCCTGGCGCAGGTCCTTGCTCAGGCGGCGCTTTTTGAAGTGGATCGCGTGCTTCTCAACGTGCAAAACTTGGCCCCTGCGTCCTGCGCCGGCCGGAACAACGAGATTCCTTTTTGGTCGCGCGAATACGGCTTTGAGCTGGGCATGCACATGACGCCGTGTGGAGACTTGCCGGTCCCTGGCATGTCGACGGTGTTTGCCGATCAGATCGTCGCCCTCGATCGCACCCAGGACGAGCTCTTCCAAGGACTGGATGCCGGCTCATGCCGGTGGGCGGTGCGCAAGGCGGAAAAAAACGGCCTGACCTGGGAAGTCGCCAACGGGAATCCGATTCCGCAGTATTATCATCTCGCAATAGCGTCGGCGCAACGCACCGCGGAACCGTTGCCGCCGCGCGCCTATTACGAAACCATTTGGAATAGTCTTTATCCAAAGGGGCGGGCCGCATTGCTCTTGGCCCAGCATCACGGCGTACTCGCGGCCGCCGTCTTTCTGCTCATCGACAAGCAAGCCGCCAGCTATTTCGCTGGCATCGCCCATCCCGATTCCTTGCCGGTCTGCGCCAATGATTTTCTGCAGTGGCACGCCATGCTCTGGCTCAAGAGTCAGGGCGTGCGCCATTACCGCTTGGGCCCGATTTTTCCGCAATTGCCCGAGGATTGGCCCGTGTGCCGTGTGTCGCGCTTCAAGGGCAAATTCGGCGGGCAATCCATCCCGGTCATCCAAGGCAACTATTTCCGCAATCCCGAGCGCTATCGCGAAGACGCGGTCCGCGAGGCGGCGCGCGTTTGCGACCTGCGCATCGAGCAGGAAACCGCCCGGCGAAAGGCCGCAAGCGAGCGCCACGCCGATGCGGCCCGCGACCTGGTGGTACTCTTACGCCGCTATGGCTTCCTGGGCGTCGATCCGCGCGCCAAGGAAAAGGACCTCCTGGAAGGCCACGGCATATGGTGGCCGGAGTGTAAGACGGCGCTGGCTGAAGCGCTGCCGCGTTCCGCGCTGGTGTTCGGCATAGCCCGACGCGCAAGCGAGGGACCATCCCACGCGGAGCGTGGGATCTACGCTGACTTGGCGAAGCTCGGCATCCAATGCAAAGAGGAGCCGGGCCGCGCCCTGTTGTACGAATCTGCCAAGCGCTCCTGGTGGAAGAAAAAGACGCCGGTCTATCACGCGCTCTTGCCGCACTGCAGCTTTGCAGGACCCAGCTTGGAGCCGCTCTGGCACAACGCCGATGGCAGGGCCGTGCTGGCCTGGTGGCGTCAGGGCGGGCGGCGAATCCTGCTCGTGGGACTGGATTTCGTCGCCGAAATCCTGCGCCATTCACAGGGCGACCCGGAGCAAGCGCGCAAAGGGCAGGGCGGGGCGTGTCATGGCTATGCGCATGAACGCGCCGAATACCTGTTTGAACCGCACCTCTTGCCCGAATTCCGAAGCACGCCCTGGGCGGACCGGTTGGGCTTCGAGGTTGTCCGCGCGTTGGCCCGCGCGACGGGTTGGCCATTGGTGGAGCCGTTGCCCGGCGGAGCGCGCGGCCTGGTGCTCTTGACCGGCGATGACGATCAAGCGGCGCTGGCATGCTATCGCGAGCAACTGGAGCTGGTCGGCGATTTCCCGATCACGTATTTCTTGCTGCCCGTCACCAAACACACGTCCCAATCGCTGGCCGCTCTGCACTCCACGGTGGAATTCGGGCTGCATGTGGATGCCCTGGAGCATCCGGACCGTTATGAAGAAATCTGCGCCCGGCAAGCCAACGCCGTGCGCGGCCTGACGGGAAAAGACGTGCGCGCCGTTCGCAATCACGGTTTCCTCAATCGCGGCTATCTCGGCCATTTGCCCGCCTGGGAGGACAACGGCCTAACGCTGGACGTCAATTACTCGGGCCTGGACGGGACGGCGCTGTGTGGTTCCTTCTTGCCGTTTCGCGTGCGCCGGGGCGACGGTTCGTGGTCGAGCCATCACAGTCTCTTGTCGACATTCGGCGACGGGATGCTGTTCATCAAGAAATGGACCGAAGCGCAGGCATGCCGCAGGATCGACGAGATCGCACGGCAAATCGAAACGAGCGCTCCGGGCGTAGTGGTGTTCAACATGCACCCGGAGAACATTGGACAGACTCGGCAGATTCACAAGGTCATCATGAGCCTGGGGCGGCGGCCGGGCTGGCTGGCTCTGGGAGTGGAAACCTATCTGCAATGGCTGGAAGCCTGGGACAGCCTGAAGCTGCGCCGCGACGGCGCGCACTTCGTCCTCTCTTCGAAAATGCCTTTGCAAAACGTGGCGCTTCGTTGGTTGCCGGGCAGTCATCATCCACCTCAAATCGTTTCCGTG
>JAKEFD010000371.1 GCA_022616245.1 Gemmataceae bacterium | reverse complement strand
GTCATCAGTTTGACGACATTCGGAGCGTAAGCGTCTCACAACAATCAGCCCGGCTTGTTAGCACTTGCTAATACACTTACGATGGCCGCTCCCGCCTTGCCGCCGCCGTAAAGATCGCTGGGCGGCGTTTTTGCCTGCGAATCATGGAGCGCCTCCTTCACCGCGGCAAGAATGCCGGCGACGCTCGACGGCGGCACAACGCGGTTCCAACCCAGCTCGACCAGCTCCACCCATTCAGTTTCGTCGCGCAGCGTCACGCACGGCACGCGCTGAAAGAACGCTTCCTTTTGCACGCCGCCCGAGTCCGTGGCGATGAGGCGGGCGTTTTTTTCCAAAGCCACCATGTCAAGATAGCCGACCGGTTCGAGCACGCGCAAGCATTCGGCCAAATTCGCGAGCGCCGGCGACTTCTGCAAAAGAGCGCGCGTGCGCGGGTGCAGCGGCAAGACCACCTGCCACTCTTTGTTCAACGCGTGAAAAGCTTTCAGAATGTTGTGCAGGCGAACGGGATCATCCGTGTTTTCAGCACGATGGATCGTTGTAAGTAGATAGCTTTTTGGCTTGAGCTTCAGTTTCTCCAGAATCTCGTTGCCGGTGCGTCGTCCGGCGTCGATTGCGGCATCATACATCACGTCGCCGACAAGATGAATCGCCTCTTCCGGCCTGCCTTCGGCGCGCAGGTTGGCCGCCGCCGCATCGGTCGGCGCGAACAGCCACTCGGACACGTGATCTGTAACGATGCGATTGATCTCTTCCGGCATGCGGCGATTGAACGAGCGCAATCCTGCTTCCACGTGCGCGATCGGGATGTGCAGTTTCACCGCGGCGAGCGCCCCTGCCAGCGTCGAATTGGTGTCGCCGTAGACGAGCACGCGGTCCGGCTTGGTCTCGACGAGCACTTTTTCGATGGCTTCGAGCATGCGGCCGGTCTGCTGCCCGTGCGGCCCAGAGCCGATGCCGAGGTGAAAAGCGGGGGCGGGGATTTCCAGCTCGCGGAAGAACACTTCGGACATGTTGTCGTCGTAGTGCTGGCCGGTATGGACGAGCAGCTCTTCTACGCCGCTTTGCTTCTTCAATAGCCGAGACACCACAGCGGCCTTGATGAACTGCGGCCTGGCGCCGATGACCGTGACGATTTTCATGCGCCGCATCCTTTGCGAGCGAGCCGGGCGAGTCTTATCATGAGGGAGAAACGAACGATACTGGGAAAGGCGGGAAAAAACAATGGCAGCCAACTTGACGCCGCAGTATCTCGAAGCGGAGCAGGAGTACAAGAAGGCCCAGACGCCGGAGGAGCGCTTGGCCTGCTTGAAGAGAATGTACGCGCTCGTCCCCAAGCACAAGGCCAGCGAAAAGCTGCAAGCCGAGCTCAAGACGAAAATGAGCGAGGCGCGCGAGGAAGTCGAACATGCCAAGAAGAGTCCCAAGAAAGGCGGCGGTCCCAGTTACAAAATCCCCAAGCAGGGCGCGGGGCAATACATCGTTCTGGGCGGCCCGAATGCGGGCAAGAGCCGTCTGTTGACGCGGTTGACGCGGGCTGCGCCCGAAGTCGCCGCCTATCCGTTCACCACGCGCGAGCCGCACGCCGGCATGATGGAATGGGAAGACGTCAAGGTCCAGCTCATCGACACGCCGCCCATCACTGCCGACGTGATGGAGCCGTATCTTTCCAGCATGGTCCGTTCCGCCGACGCCGCCCTCTTGATGGTCGACCTGGCGGATGACGACGGCCCTTTTTCCGCTCAGACCGTCATCGACCGGCTCGCCGAAGTCAAAACGCACCTGGGCGAAAAACCTGAGCAGCAAGACGATCTGACGCACGTCTATGTCAAGACGCTGCTGGTCGCCAACAAGATCGACTGCGACGATGCCGCGGTGCGCCTGGAGGTTGTCCGCGAGCTATTCGAAAAGAAGTATCCCATCCACGTCATCTCCGCAGAGCACGGCCAGGGGATGGAGGATTTGCGCAATGCGCTGTACAGGTTCCTGAATGTGATTCGCGTTTACACCAAGCAGCCAGGCAAACCGCCGGACATGACGTCGCCGTTCACGTGTCCAGCGGGAAGCACGCTCGTGGAAATGGCCGCCCTGGTGCACCGCGATTTCTCCGCGAACCTCAAATCGGCGCGGATCTGGGGCACTGGCGTTTTCGACGGCCAATCCGTGAGCCGCGACCACGTCCTGCACGATAAGGACGTCGTGGAACTGCATTTGTAGTCCGCGACAGGGAACGCCGCGACGCTCACGGTCCGGCCACAACCTTCAAGGGAAGCGTGGTCTTCACCGTTTTCTTGCACAGAATGCAGCGCGCCTCGATCTCGACCGTGAAGTTGCCGGCGCGGTTGAGGGTCAGCGCAAATTGCAAGGGAAGAATCTTCAAGTCTTCAGGTATGTTCTTGTTGACCATGCCGGAGAGCGGTTCGGAAAATGTTGGTTTGCCGTTCTCGTCCAGCACGCGGAGCGTCACGTGCACGTCGGGCTGTTTCGAGCTGGGCTCACGCGCGAAATTGACGGCGGCGAAGTGCACGTACAGCGATGCCCCGACCACGTTGAGCGTGGGCGCGGGCACTTTGCTTTCCCGGTCGGCAAACGTCGCCACCTGAATGAGGCCGAACTCCGGGGCGAGCACTTTGCCCATCTTTATCAGCGTTACAGTCTTATTGGTATTCCGATCCGTCACGGTCACGAGGAACTTGTAATCGCCGGGCGGGGTGTCCACCGGGATTTCCAAGTGAGCGCTGCACGGCATCGAATTGCCGCCCAAATAGTTTTGCGCCGTGGAATTCATTGGCCCCAGCTTGTATTGTGGCCGGCCTTTGGAGTCTTCCACTTCGACCAAGAGCGAATAGGAAGCGCGGCCCTTGTTGTCGAGCTTTAAATTCTTGATGTCGAAAGTGAAGTAAATGATGTCGCCGGGCAAGCGGCCTTCCGAGCCCTTGGCAAAGGTCGCGCCCAGATAGCCGTAGGTGGCGCGGGCGTTTTGGATCTCCAGCTGCCCGGTTTGCGCCGTGGTGTACGGCAGGAGGGCGAACAAGACAAGCGATTGAAGCATGGCGAACGTCCCCGTTATTTGATGTTGGACTTGGTGGTTTTGTCGTAGTAGTTTTCGTACAAGTTGACGGGTGCGAACTGCGTCTTGAACGCGTTGGAATCCGCAGCGCCGTTACTGTAAGCGATCATCGCGTTGTACAGTGCGAAGTATGGTGTGTCGTTGCCCGGATTGGCAGGCGCGAACTTCAGACCCTTTTGCGCCATGTTCATCACCAGCTCCGGCATCGTCCGGCCCGTTGCCGCAAACGTGCCCTGAAGCGTTTTCGCGGCGGCCGGCTCCGCCAATCCCCGGACGGCCGAATCGAGGCTGTCCATGAAACGCTTCCCGTCGAGATAAAGCCCGCCGTCGATCTCCTCTTTGTGGAACTTGGTGCGCAGCTCGTCGGTCAGCTTGGCTACTTCTTTCGTCAGCTCCTTATACGTTTTCAGGTCGAGGGATTCGCTGGCAACCGCAGTGACTGCTTCCGGCAGCAACTTGTCGAGCTTCTTTTGCGTCGGACTGCCGCGCAGCGCCATCGGCCATTTCACCTTACCGCCGTCGCGCAGTATGCCGAGGTTATGGCCTCCTTCACCGGTCGTGGTCACATTTATGTAACGCATCTGTTGCTGGTCCAAGATGATCGGCGGCCCTTGAATGCCTTGCAAAGCGACATTGGTCAGAAACGGCAACATGATATTGTGTGCCTTGCCGCTGGTGATTTCCGCCTGCATTGGATTCGTCATGATGCGCTTGAGAAGCAAGGCTTGATCGTGAGCCGCGACCTCACCGTAGGCCGGCGTCAACATTTTTTCGTAGAGCCGTTGATCGAACGACTTCTTCTGGGTATCGAGCTTGGCCTGGTTGGCCTTTTCCCGTTCGATGCGTGCCTGCTCCTGTTTCACAAACAGGTCGCCGGTGGCATTGATGACCGAGGCTTGACCTTGCAGGTAGCCGCCCGGCCCAAATCCAGGGTAAGTTGGCGGATAGGGATACGGATACCCTCCTGGATAGACTCCCGGATATTGGCCGCTGAGCGGAGTAAGCGCCAATAGTGAGAATCCCGCGACGAGGCCAAGGCGCGTTGCAGCCGACATAATTGCTCCTATCAGCGATACGATCTTATAGACGATAGATCACGGTGCTTTCTTCTTCAATGTGGATTCGGGCGGCAGTTTCCCTTCGGGAATGTGCGCTCGCCAGCGTTCATAGCTTTTCTGGCGTTCTGCTTCCGGGGCGGCCGCGTCGTAAGGGATGTCCTTGCCTTTGGCCACCAGGCGCACCAGGTGCCAATGGGCCAACTCACGCACGGCTTGCTTGCTGTGGCGCAGATAATGTATCAGCAAGTCGTAGGTCTCCGGCCGGCCCTTTTCCTCTTCATCAAAGCCGATGAGGAGCTGCACCGCGGAGCGCGCCTGCACATCCGATAGTCCCTTTTTCTTGGTAAGTGTATCGTAGAACTTTTGCACCTGTCCCGGCTCGCGACCCAGCCAATGCCGCATCACCAGTATGGCATGAGCGCGGGCATCGGCGTGCTTCGAACTCTCCAGCACGTCGTGCACCACCGGCAACTCATCCAGCGCTCCCGCTAAAGTCACGCCCGTCAAACGCTGGGCTTTGTTGTCGCCTTCTGTCAACTCACGCAGCCAGGCCGCCACGCCCTTTTCATGCAGCACATGGGAGCAGGCGGCGCAAACCTCCTTGAACAGTTTGCTTTGCCGATCGTCGAAGGGCTTGATGAGGGACCCGGGAAGCTTGTCCATACGCCTGACGGCGAGTTTTTTCTCGGCCGAATCCCAATGAAAGAAGGCTTGACCGGGCGGCGCCTTCAAGCCGACGCCCATCGTGCCTTGATCGAGAAACGCTTCCCTCGCGATGACGATGCCGACCACTTCAACGAGCGGCGGTCCTATGGTTGCAAGGTCGGCAGGTATGCCCGCTGGAACCCGACCGAAAACCTCGATGCCGACCTTGGTCCCTGGATCGTGCAGAGTAAACAACCACGATTCGGAGGCGACGCGAACACGAACCTTGGCAGCGCCGGCTTTTTTCTTGCTGGCGACCACGACCAGGCCGCGCTCGAGCGTGAAATCAATGTCGGCGTCTTTGGCTTCGTTCAACGATAGGCCTGATTCCAGAACGGCCAGCGGGCCGCGCTGGCCGATGTCGGCAAACAGCACGATCTGCACGGCGTCGTTGGCCGACGCGATCTCCGAATGCGGCATGGCGACGAGGTGCACGCCGGTCTTGACAGCGTCGCCCGCCTTCAGCGCCCTCCAGCTTTGACCCGCGCTTTTGGCGAACAGCCCGCCGGAAACGGAATCCACTTTGGCCGTTTCGCCGGCGCACAACGCGGCTGGGGCCAGGACGGCGGTCAATGCCGCCAACCATGCAGTTTGCAACTTCATGGATCGACCTTTAGACAAAAAAGCCTCAGTGTGACGCGACATGGGTGACTGTCAGCATATGCCTTATTTTCTTGCTCGACAAGCGCTTTTTCCAATTGCTGCGCGGCTAATGAGAACCGACTGTTAAACTGCAACGGCCTTGCGGACCGCCGTGGCCCAAGTTCGATCCGGACCAGGCGAAGGACATCGACGTGATCTTCCTGCCCACGGGCTGGGCCAGCGTCGAGACGATCTACCAGGGCATCGAAGCCAAAAGAGAAGCCATCCACAGGTTTGTCGAACGCGGCCACGGCTTGCTCGTCTGCCAGCCCAATCCCAACCATTTCCAGGACGGCGGGTGCACGCCCACCGTGTTGCCGTTTCCGATCACGTTTCAAGCCCATTACGACAAGACCGAGCCCGCGCGCATGAACCTGGCCCACGATCACTTCATCACCGAAGACCTGGCCGACGGCGACATGCCGTTCCCGTTTGACCCGATCAAGGACATCGACAAACGCTACCACGTGCTGGCCAAGCAAAAAAGCACCGGGTCGCCCTCGCTCGCCGTCTGCGCCTTTGGCGACGGCCGCATCGTCGTGCAAACAGCCAACGAGAACTATGGCGCGATCTATCCCATCCCCGACACAATCCTGACGCGCATGATCACCTGGGCCGCCGGGCGCGAGCCGAAGCGCCGCTGAGCGCCAGGGTTTCCGGTGCATTGTGCGAGATTCTTTTGCGCAACGAATCTGTCCTCGTAACTGATGCAGAATAAACAATTTATGGGATCCGTTGCGCGCGCGCGCCCACACCCCCCTCCGCGCAACGAAAAGAAACGAATGCAACGAATTGCAACG
>JAKEFD010000370.1 GCA_022616245.1 Gemmataceae bacterium | reverse complement strand
CGTCGGTCATAATCCCTCGCTCGCGCGTCGGGCTAGTGTTATAATGGAGAGATGCTTCTAATGTCATAGACACCGTGGAATCCATGGAATCTCCCGATCCTACTCTTCCGGAACTGGCTTCCGCGGACGTCTCCGGGCCGGCTGCCGATACTCAAAATCCTGAGGTTTTGGCCTTCCGTGACGCCTTCACTGCGAGCGCGCCGGTCCCGAATCCGGTCGCCGTCGCGAAAACCCCCCGAGCAGCGCCGGAGCCTGCGCTGCTCGGCGCAATGGGTCGAACGCTCTGGAACTGGGTGCTGCCGTTTTCGTTTTTCACGTCGATCATTCTCTTGGTGGTTTACGCCGCGCCCTACCTCGTCATGCACTGGCGGCTGGCGGAGGCGCATACGGACGCCGAGGCCGTGTATCTCAAACGGCGCGCGGAGTTGAAGGCGGAAGCTGAGCACGCCGAACAACAATTGGATGTCTTGGACAAGCGCGTACACCTGGTGTCGCTCGGATTTCGGGAAGTGATTCGCAAAGTCGCGCCCAAAGTCGTCAATGTGCTCTATCTGAGCGAGCCGAAAAAGAGTGATGACTTCAAAAAGAAAACGCTTGTCTATGATCCGCAAACCGAGCGCAGGTACATTCAAATGGGCGTCGGCTCGGGCATCCTTGTCAGACCGGGCTACCTATTGACGAACTATCACGTTGTCCGCCAGGCCGAGCGGTTGCGCATCACCTTTGCAAGCGGCCAATCGATCGGCGCCGATCCGGGCGACGTGTTTGCCGACGCGATAACCGACCTGGCGGTGATCCGGTTGCCCAACCCGCCGCCCGCACACCTCAAGGATGAACTAAACGTGGTTACTGAGTTTGCTGACAGCGACAAGGACGTGCACGTGGGCGATTGGGCGCTCGCGATTGGCAGTCCGCTTGGCCTTAAGCAAACCGTCACGCAAGGCGTCGTCAGCGCCAAGGGCCGGCTCTTGAACCTTCTCGACTTGGTGGAACTCTTGCAGACCGACGCCGCCATCAATCCGGGAAACTCCGGCGGGCCGCTGTTCGATCAGATGGGCAGGGTCATGGGCATTAACGTCGCCATCGCCAGCGACAACGGCGGCAATCAGGGCATCGGTTTCGCCATTCCCAGCAACGTAACCAAAAAGATCTTCGAGCAGCTTGTGCAGCAAGGCGAAGTGGCTCGCGGTTACCTCGGCATTGGCTTGGAAGAAGTCGTAGGCGCCAAGGCCAAGGAAATGGGGATCGCGGATCAAGGCGGCGTGCTCGTGGCTCAGGTGCTGCCGAATCAGGCGGCGGCCAAGGCCGGACTCAAAGTCGGCGACGTCATTGTGCGTTTCAACAAGGAAGTGCTGGAACGACATTATCCTGTGCGCCATTTGCGGCACTTGATCGTGGACACCGATCCCGGCGCGACCATTTCGCTGGAAATCCTGCGCGACGGCGAAACGCACACCATTCAAGTTCAGGTCGGCAAACGGCCCGCAATCCTGCCGTGATTTGGAGTACGGTGACTCGTCACCGCTTTTGGATTTTTGGACTGCGGCGCTTGACGCCGCTTTCTTTTTCCTTTCCTTGACAGAGAGCGCGGCAATAGCGTCGGGTCGAATTGAAGAAACTGCCGATCCGAAGCGAACGAACGAAAAAAAGCGGCGTCAAACCCTCGCACTCCAAAAATCCTAAAGCGGCGACGAGTCGCCGCACTCCAAAAGTCTTCATACAACGTGCACATGAAAGCAAGCCAAGCCGTCATTGTGGAGCCGTACAAAGTTGAGGTGCGCGAGGTTGATCTGCCCGCGCCGGCGGAGAATCAAATCCTCGTCGCGACGGAAGTGAGCGCAGTCAGTCCAGGCACGGAGCTGGCGGTTTACACCGGCACGCACCAATGGCTCAAGGATCCGAACCTGCCCGACTGGAAGTTCCCATTTCGCTCCGGCTACAGCGCCGCGGGGACGATCGTCGCGGTCGGATCAAAGGTGACCGATTGGCGCCCGGGCGAGCGTGTCAGTTATCCGGGCAATCATGCTTCCGCGGAGCTTTTGACAATCGGGCACGAGCGCGGACGACTATGGAGGATGCCGGCGCGCCTCGATTTTGAGAAAGCAGCGCTGGCCTGCATCTTCCGCTACGGCATGGGCGCTTCCATTCGCGCCGGCCTGACGCTTGGGCGCTCGGCGGCGGTGCTTGGCCTGGGCATGATCGGCCAGTGCACGCTGCGTTGTCTGTGCGCGGCAGGGGCGCATCCTGTCGTCGGCATCGATTCTGTCAAGATGCGGCGCGAAGCGGCGCTGGCGGCAGGCGCATTCGCCGCGCTCGATGCCAGCAGTCCGAACTTGAAAAAGGATCTGCACGACGTGCTTGCAACACGCGGAGCGGAAATCGTAGCCGACGCAACCGGTGTGCCCGACGCCATTCCAACGGCGATGTCGTTGGCGTGCGACGGCGGGCAGGTCGTCGTGGTCGGCAGTCCACGCGGCCGGGCGAAAGAAGTGAACTTTTACGATGATCTGCATCGCCGCTACATCGAAGTCACTGGAGCGCACGGCAACATGCTGTTTGAGCCGGCGCACACGCGTCTGGCCGGGCACTGGGACATCCACAAGGCGCAGAATTGGCTATTGCACGCACTCGCCGATCAGCGCCTGAATCTCGCCGGCCTCATTACCCAACGACTTGCGCCCACCGTTCTGGGCAGCGCCTATGAGGGACTGCTCAAAAAGAAAGAAGAGTATCTCAGCGTCGTCCTGCACTGGAAATAGTGGGGCAGGCATTCTTGACTGCCGGCAGACAAGAATGTCTGCCCCACGGGGACAAGGGACGCGTTTCCGCATGGAACTGAAAGAGACCTACGAAAACCGGCGCATCCACGCGGGCTGGGAAAACGTGTATCGGTCCAATCCGCTGCAGGACCGGTTCAATGCACAGATGCTCGAGCGCTTTCTGCGGATTCTGCAAGTGCCGCCGGACAGCTACGTCCTCGACGCCGGCTGCGGCATCGGCTACCACACCTTGTCCCTGGCGCGGCACGGCTACCGCTGCCTGGGCGTCGATATCTCCGAAGCCGTTCTCGAAAAAGCTCGGGCCAATGCCGCCAAGATCGGGCTGGCGGAGCGCGTCCAATTCCAATGTGAAAAGCTCGAAGCGATTCAAATGGCAGATGCGACGTTTGACTTCGTCCATTGCCGGGGTGTGCTCATGCACATTCCACGCTGGGACAAGGCGCTCGCAGAGCTGTGCCGCGTGTTGAAACCCGGCGGAAAGTTATTGCTTCTGGAATCAAACAGCGCCGCCGTGGAAACCTTGCTGGTGCGCGGCATCCGTAAGATCAAGAAAACCGTATCGCGCGTCGAGTACACTCCCGGCGGCATCGAATTCTGGACCGAGCTGGACGGTCAGCCCTTTCTTGTGCGAATCGCTCACATCCCGTATCTCAAGGAGGAATTAAGCAGTTGCGGCGTGCGCACGACGCACCGCCTGGCCAGCGAATTCTGGGACATCTTTCGCTTCCCCGCCGGAATAGTGCGCAACGCGGCGATTCGCTTCAATCAACTCTGGTTTCGTCTTGGACTGCCGGCCGGGCCGAGTGTGGGCAATTGCGTGCTGGGTGAGAAACAAAGAACGCGCTCAATCCCGTAAGGAATGCATGGGTGCATTCCCGTTTCTGCGCGCGGCCTGGCGTGATAGGATGGCTTGCTGTGCAGCTGGACAGGAATTCCAGTCTTTTTGGAGGAAGCCATGGACGGT
>JAKEFD010000369.1 GCA_022616245.1 Gemmataceae bacterium | reverse complement strand
TTGGCTTTCTCGACGGCGAACGGCAGTCCGACATAACCCAGGCCGACGATGCCGACGACGGCGCTGCGCTTTTCGATCTTGTTCACCAGCGTGTCGACGCGCTCGGCGACTTCGGCCTCGATCTGATCGGAGTGCAGACGCAGGGGGGTGCGTGGAACGGCGTGCGGCTTGAGCGGGCGGCGCGAAGACTGAAGCATGCGCGACTCCTTCCATGGATGGTGCATCTTCGGACCATGCCGGTTGTCTCGCTCCGCGAGACGGCTGGGCCTTTGGGCATGGTGGGAAAAGTATAAAGGAATGGCGGTCAATGGGACAAGAGCAAATAGCAGTATGGCCTGATCGTTTTTGGGGTTAGGATCTTTGGTTCACGCCTACGATTTCCTTTAGGAACTCTTCGGTCAGCGGTACGGCACCCACTTCCTTGGCATACGCTTCCAAGTCGTCCGGAAGCTCCGGCAATTCCTTGTCGAACTGCTCGCGCAGCCGCGCATAGACGAATTCCTTGAAGTACGGATAATTCGCGCGCATCTCTGCATCGGCTTCTTCTCGCTTCTTGAGTTCTTTCGCCAGTTGCTGCAGCCGCTCGCTTTCCAGCTTGAGCTCGTCGGCCAGCGAACGATCGTTGTTTTGACCGTTGGAATTGATGGTGGACATGTTTTTTCTCCGGCTGTCTACAAGCTCATCGTAACGCCCCGGAGCAGACGACGCAACAATGCTTCACTGCGCGTTCTCCGCGCCCTGTGCGGTTCAGAATTCAGGCTAGTAGCGCCAGATAAAGTCCAGGGTCAGCCGGAAATTGTCGAGCGTGCGGTCGCGATTCATGATGCCGAACTCCGTGCCCACGCCGATCTGGATGGCCTCGGACCATTTGTAGCGGACGCCGAAGGCTAGCACCAGCTCGTCGAGGTTGCGGACGTCGGTCGAACCGAAATTGAAAAGGTCGCGGCCTTCGAAGTTGATCGGCTGGCTCGAGCCGTTGCTTAGATAGTGGGCCCAGTGCAATTCGACCAGGGGATAGATCTTCTTCAAGTTGCCGACGTCATAGCTCAAATGAAAGCTGGTGAAGAACTGGTCGCTGCGCTCGCTGTCGGTGCCGAATGCGACGCCGGTCGTGTTGAGGAAATAGAATGTACCGTAATCGCTGCGCCAAAAACTCTGTCCGAAGCTAACGTAGGGCCGCAGCGAAAGGCTGCCGGTATTCTGGAAAACATCGCTGTCGCCCACGGGAAGTTCGAATACAAGTCCCAAGGCGGCGAGCGTGTTGCTCGAGTCGTTGCGGATGAACGTGAGCTTTGGTCCCAGGTGGATTTCCGATAGACCGGAGTGATTGGTGAAGGGCGGGCCGCCGCCTTCAAACTCGGTCTGGACCCAGCCGAGCTTGTGCACGACGAGGGATAGGTACTCGTTGAATGCGAGCCGGCCCTGCAGGGCCATGACAAAGTTGTCGCCGCCGGCTGCGATGGGGTTGCCGCTTGGCGTCCGCTGCCAGATGAAGATAGGCCGCAACTCGGTGAGCGCGCGCGGGTCTTCAAAGTAGAACGGATTGGTGAGGGGCGAGATGAAGCCGTCGAAGCGGTGATCGCTGCAGAACATCTGGCCGCCGGGACCGGCTTGGAAGGTGTTGCCGACGCCGCCGCAGATGCCGTCCCAGCAGCCCTTGATGTTGTCGCCGAGCCGCTGCCACCAACCGTGGCCGTGACCTGTGCCGGCCGCGGGCGCACTCACGACGCCGCAGTTGTACGCTTCTTCGCCCAAGGCGCCGACGCCGCCCGGCCCGATCGGCGTACCGACCGGCGGCGGTGGCGGAGGCGGCGGGGGCGGCTCAAAGTCCTGAGCGCGGACCACGCGCTGCAGAGGGCCCAGTGTGACTTGGCTGCCTGTGGCTTCGCGCGGCGCTAGCGGTTCCGGTCGGCCGAGCGTCACTGTGGGCCCCGTTTGCATCGTGCCAACGTCTTTCGGCACGTTCAAAACCTGCCGTACGGAGTCTACGCGCCGCCACGCTTTTTCCTGGGCGAACGCTTGTGTAGCGCATGCTCCAAGCGCCAATGCCAACAAGCCGTGCCAGCGCATACTTCCTCCTTGAGAGGGGCCTCTATCATCCGATTCGGCTGAATCGGTTTCCCACAACAGTACTTCCCCATTCCCCCATATCAGGAAGATTTGACAGAGGGAGATCGATGGGAATATCCGACACAACCCACACCCCGTTCCTTGTCGGTTGCCCAGGCCGTGCAATCGGCACGTTCGGCAAAGTTCGCCGGATTGTGCGAGCAGCAGTTGTTTGGCCGTATGAGCCAGCGTACACTGTTCGCCATGGCTTCATCCTCGCAGTCGTCGCCCGGCCTGTTGCGTGCTTTAGGGCCGTGGACAGCCACGGCCATCGTGGCCGGCACCATCATCGGCTCGGGCGTTTTCAAGAAACCCAGCTCCATCGCCGAAAGTGTGCCGGGCTTCGATCTGATCGCCTTGGTTTGGGTTCTGGGCGGCGTCTTGAGTCTTTTGGGGGCGTTGTCGTTGGCGGAAGTGTCGGTGCTGTTTCCCAAGGCGGGCGGCAATTACGTTTTTCTGCGCGAAGGCTTTGGCCGCGCCGCCGGCTTTCTCTGGGGCTGGGTGGAATTCTGGATCATCCGCAGCGCCTCGCTGGCCGCCTTAGCCACCATCTTCGTCGAATCGCTGCACGACATATTGCGCGAAGCGTACGGCGTGACTTCACAAGCCGACGTGCTGTCCTTTTGGGACCAAAGGCTGGTGACGGTGGGCGTGCTGGTCATCTTGGCGCTTGTCAACGCGCGCGGCGTGCGCTGGGGCGGCGGCTTGCAATTCTTCATCACGCTTGTCAAAGTCGGCTCGCTGCTCGCGATTCTCTTATTGCCGTTTCTCTTCTGGGGCAAAGTGACCGAGCGGCCGGAAAATCCGCCCGGCTCGCTGCCGGCATTCACCTGGGCGGGTTTGGGCACGGCCTTTCTCGGCGTGCTCTGGGCCTATCACGGCTGGATGAACATCGCCGCAGCCGCCGGCGAGGTGAATCGGCCGCAGCGCAACATACCGATCGCATTTTTGGCCGGCGTCAGCATCGTCATCTTCTTGTACCTGGGCGCCAACCTGGCCTATCACCTGGTATTGTCGCAGGCGGAGATCAAGGCACTGCAGAGCACGTCAACGACGACGGTCGCGGCGTTCGCCAACCGTTTGCTCGGTCCCGTCGGCACACTGCTCGCATCGGGCGCGGTCATGTGCTCGGTGTTCGGCGCTCTCAACGGCAATATTCTAGTGGGCCCACGGTTGCTCTACGCCATGGGGGAAGACGGCCTGGCGCCGCGGGCTTTGAGCCACGTCCACGCGCGCTACCGCACGCCGGTTCCTGCAATCTTCGTACTGACGGGCTGGGCGTTGTTGCTCGTTCTGGGGGCGGCAGCCGTCCACCAGCTGGAACTGTCGCCAACCAAGAAACCCATTTTTGACTTGCTTACCGACTACGCGATGTTCGGTGCGGTGATATTCGAAACACTCGCCGTGGGAACGATCTTCGTTTTTCGGAGCAAGTTGCCGGATGCGGATCGGCCGTACCGCTGCTGGGGCTATCCTTGGGTGCCGCTTGTCTATTTCCTGTTGCCGGCATGCTTGATTGTGAATTACTTCGTCAATCAACGGCTGGAAGCGGTGATTGGTCTCGGCTTCATAGCTGCCGGCGCGCTAGTCTACTTCTTGGTATTTGCGCGGGCGAACAACGGCTCGCAGCAGCCTGATGGCGCTCCAGACAACTCCCAATAAACGATTCCGCCCGGCGTCCAAAATGCTTGTCCCATTCTGTTCGCTCAATACAAAATCCATCTCACCGTATGACGAAACTGGGGTCCGCTATCGCCATGATCCGACACGAACGCTTCGAACTCGGGGAAAAGTGGTTCTTGGTCGGCGTGCTGGGCGTCCTCGCCAGCGAAGGCGTGCTGACGATTATCAGCAACTCGTTGCACTTCACCTGGATCGGTTTGCTTTTGGGCCTGGTAGGCTTTTGCCTGGTCATGGGCCTGGCCAACCGCATCTATGCCGGCAACAAGCAGGCCGTGCAGATCGCCCTGGCGTGGGTGGCATTTCAGCTCGTCTATGCGGTCGGCGTTTTGCTCCTCATGGCGACGTCCAACCGGGGCGCGGAAATCGCCGAATCGCTCGGCGCGCCGGTCGCCTGGACGGTGCTGTGGAAGGGCCTTGTTTATTTCGGACTGGGCTGGGTGCTGTTCCGCACGCCGGCCGTCCGCGAGTTCTTCGCGCAAAAACGGGGCGACGGGATGCACTTGCAGGAGGCAGCGGTCGAGACCAAGCCCGCGGAAGTTCCCGCCCCGGACTCGCCCTTGGCGCTAACAGCGGAACAAACCGCGAGCGCAGTCGATCTTTCAGGTTACCTGAAGAAAACGATGTACGCATTCCTGACGCTAGGCGTCTTGCAAATCATACTTGCCCTGACCAAACACCAGATTGCCTCCCTTCCCGGCGTGCTGGCATTGGCTGAAGGCGCGTTGTGGCTGATATTGGGCACCGCCATGAGCGGACCGTGGCACGAAGTATCGCTCCTTGGCGACAAGGACGGACAAACACGAAACCATCTGCTCGGCGGTTTTGGCAGTTTACTTGGATACTTCAAGATTCAGGCTGTCGTCGCGCTGGGCCTGATCGCAGTGTGGGTGGTTCGCTTTGCGATTAGTTGAGTTGGTTTCAAGGATACATCGAGCGCGAAACGATCAATCCTATAGGAAGGCAGCTCATGGCGGAAACGAATCCGACACTCGAGTTCAACGAAGCAGAACGCAAGACCGTCGCGCAGCTTGGCAAGACCACAAGTCTCTTGGCGAGCGCCCTTTTGCTGTTGGGTGTGGCACTCCTCGCCGGCGGCGTCTATGTTTTGCTCTTCGTCTCTGGCAGCGGCATTCTCAACATCATTCAGGGTCTCGTGACCGTATTTCTTGGGCTCATCCTGGTGACTTCAGCGCGCGACCTACGCTTCATGGTGGAAACGAAGTACACGGCGATTCACCTGGGCAACGCGCTTGGGAACCTCGCTGCCTTTCAGAAAACGCAATTCACTCTCGCCATTCTGTTGATAGTGGTTGCCGGCTGGCGCCTATTTTGGAGTTAGATCGCGAGGCGCCGTCCGAGCCGCGACCGTGAGGGAGCGGAAACCGACCGTTCCTCGCTCCCTCACGGTCGCGGCTCGGACCACAAGAGCTAAGCCAAATCCAGGAACAGCGAATCTCCTTGCATGAACACGGCGGACGCTTCAATAACTTGTCCTTATGAAGCTTCTCCTTCTCGATGTCCCCGCCTTGCACCTCGGCTACGTTGGCTGCTATGGCAACGACTGGATAGCGACTCCTAACCTCGACCGCTTGGCCACCCGCTGTGTCGTCTTCGATCAGCATTTTGCCGACGACATCACATGGCGCTCGACGTTCGCGACAGGCCGCCATGTCTTTCCCACGCATTCGGGCTTGGATCCCGAGTTTGAATCACGATTGGAAAACGATTTCCGGGAGCACTCTTTTGTGTGGAAAACGATTCAAGCCAAAGTCGACGCCGGTTTGGCCAAAGGACTCAAAGAGATTCAGAAGAAGACAGAGAAAACCCTTGCTGCCTTGGCCAAAGTGGATTCGTGGGTGCTGCAAGTCGAATTGCCCTCACTCGCTCCCCCTTGGAACTTGCCCGAAGATGCGCTCAACATCTATTGCGACGACACGGCGCAGGAACAAAATGGAGCCCACGACGACCTGGACCGCTTGAAAGACAATTACGCCGCAGTGGTGACCTATTTCGACGCTTGGCTCGAAAACTTCCTCGACGCCCTGAGCGCGGAGCCTTGGTGGAACGAGTCCTTGGTCTGCGTGCGCGGCACGAGCAGCTTCCCATTGGGCGAACACGGCTATGTTGGCCCGGTACAGGCCATGCTGCACGAAGAAACCGTGCACCTGCCCTTGTGGCTGCGCTTGCCGGGTGCCCAAGGCGCCGGCTCGCGTCTGCTTGAATTGACCCAGCCCGTTGACTTGTTCCCCACCGTCCTCGAGTATTTTTGTCTGCCGATCCCGCCCGGCCACGGGCACAGCCTTTGGCCCCTACTCAAAGGCGAAGTCGAAACAGTCCGGCCTCACACCTTCTCGAGCTGCCGTGTCGGCGACGAGATCGAATGGTCGTTGCGTACGCGCGACTGGGCGTTTCTGTTGCCGATCCATGGGTTAGGGGACGTGGTCGGAGCTTCCGGATTCGTCGAGGGATCACGGCCTCGGCTGTACGTCAAGCCGGACGATCGCTGGGAGGTGAACGACGTGAGCCATCACCACATGGATTTGTGTGAGGACTTGGAGAAAACACTGCGCGATTTCGCGGCGGAATGCGGCAAAGGCTAAACAAACTTGGCCAGGTCACTGAGATGAAAACGCCAACTTCAAAACCAAAACCAAGCCGCGTTCCCCATTTGTACGCACCGCGCATGACACAGCCAGAAGCGATGAAGACGAAGACTTACGTCAATGGCGTCGAGAAGCTCAACGGCTATGACGCCTGGGCGTTGTTCGAAGCCAGCGCAGCGGGCGACGTGCCGAGGGTGAAGGCACTTTTGGCAAAGGACCGGCGACTCGTCAACGCGCAGTTCTGGTATCAGTTTCCCATACACATGGCCGTGTTCGCGGGCCATGCGGAGATTGTCAAGCTGCTGCTGGATCACGACGCCGACCCGGGCCAATCGGTCTATACCTACAATTCCTGGCACAAGCTGCTTCTTGGCGCCAAAGAGCGCGGGCATATCCAAATCGAGTCTTTGCTCCAGCGGGCGATGCAAAAAAGATTCAACTACACGCCCGATTTCGATGTGCTGAAGGAAGCGATCATCGCTCGAGACTCGCGCAAGATCGGTGCGGTCTTGCGGCGGCAGCCGAGCCTGGTGCGAGCGAGCGATGCGCTTGGCAATAACGCAATTCACTGGAGCGTCATCATCAGGCAATTGGGTTTGATCGAACGCTTCGTCCAACTGGGAACACCGATCGACGCCGAGCGCGCCGACGGACAGACTCCGGTGCTCCTGGCAGTGAACGGCGCCACGGACTATTGGTATCGTGACACGCGCGGCCGGTCGCATCCTTCACTCCGAAACGCATCCGTGATAGTCGGAAGTTTGCTCGCGCAGAGCGCGAATTACTCCATCTCCGTGGCGGCCGCGGTCGGCGATCAGGAACGCGTCGAGGAGCTTCTACGAAAGGACGCCAGCCTGGCGAGGCGGCTCGACTCGGCCCGCGCCAGCCCCTTATCCTATGCGGCGGGCGAAGGCCATCTGCACATTGTCCGCCTGTTGCTCGAGCGGGGCGCCGATCCAAATTCGCCGGAGGCTGCGGCGCCCAACGGTGCGGCGCTGTTCAGTGCTTGCTCTGGTAATTACCTGCAAGTCGCCCAGTTGCTGCTGGAGCACGGCGCCAATCCAAACGCCGGCACGGATTCGAATGGCTGCTGTCTCACGATTTGCGAGGTATGCCACGGCGACAAGGCCAAGCCGCTGCAACAGCTCTTGCGCCGGTACGGGGCCTACACCCCGCCGTACAGCATGAGCGTGCCAGAGATGAAGCAGGCGATTCGCGACGATCATGAGGTGATCCGCGACGACGAGTTTCTCGGCAATCTGATGCGTAAGCGCGACGCGGAACTGCTCGAACTCTATCTGGACTCCGACCCGACCGTTCTAAAGCGCATGGATCTGCACAGCGGCATTGTTTATCCCGGGTCGCCCGCCTTGGTCCGCAAGCTCTTGGCGCGCGGACTTGATCCCAACAGGCCGGACTGGATCGGCAAGACGTTTCTCCACGCCTGCGCCGAGAACGGCGACCGGTCGGTGGCTGCAGTCTTTCTCGACGCCGGGGCCGACCTTAACGTCCGCGACATCGAATTCCAAGGAACGCCCTTGGCCGCCGCCGTTCGCTCTTGTTGCGGCGTCAAAGACCCGAAGCTGTCGGAGCGTGGACGCCGGATGGTCGAATTCCTCTTGAAGCGCGGCGCCGCGCCCAACCTGCCCGGCGACGCATCTTGGGCGACACCCTTGGCTTGGGCACGGAAAGGCGGTCGGGCGGATATTGAAAAGATTCTCAAAAAGCACGGGGCCACGTGACACGGCCATCCGCGCCGGAGTTAGCGGACTACAACTTGAGGGAGCAAATGTCATGGCAGCAAAACCCAGAATCAAGGCCACAACCATCGACGAGTACCTTGCCAGCGTAAGCGCGGACCAGCGCGCCGCGCTTGAGAAACTGCGCAAGACCATCAAGGCAATCGTGCCGAAGGCGGAAGAGTGCATCAGCTATGGACTTGCCGCCTTCCGACTTGACGGTAAACCGTTGGTCGCCTTTGGCGCAAGCACAAACCACTGCGCCTTCTTCCCGATGAGCGGCACGACTGTGGCGGCCCACAAGGACGACCTCAAGGGCTACGACACCAGCAAAGGCACCATCCGCTTCCCGGCGGACAAGCCACTGCCGGCCGCCCTGGTGCGCAAGCTGGTCAAAGCCCGGATCGCGGAGAACGAGGGGCGATCGAAATAAAGACTTGCTTGGATCGCGCCGCGTGGCATGCGAAGCGCCAGGTTGCGTGGCGCTTCGCATGCCTTGGCGGTGCTGGTTCCGGGTCCCTCTGCTTGCACACGAGCCGCCAAGGCATGCCACGCACCGCTAGAAATGATGCATCAACTGTTGCGCGATTGAGACCTTACATCGCCAGCCCCGACTTCCCCGAAAACGGTAGCGTTGGCGATTCCCATCAGTTAGGCTAATTCCAATTCCCAGTCTTTGAAACTCGTCTGCTGGAGGCGAAAATGTCGCGCTCATTTCGTCTGTTGTTTGCGCCCCGTGCACTGCCCTTGCTGATCTTGTTGCTGACCGCGGTCGTTTTGGTCGAGCTGACCTCCGCGCAGTCGCCGGCGGCCAAGAAACCAATCACCCATGCGGACTACGACGGCTGGAACGCCGTGCAGCAGCCGGTGCTATCGCGCGACGGCCGCTACTTCGCCTACAACCTCATGCCCCAGGACGCCGATGGTCAGTTCGTCGTCCGCAACATCGCCACCGGCGGCGAACACCGCGTGCCGCGCGGCAAGTCCGGCATCGGCGTTGCCGGCGCGGGCGCGAAAAAAGGCCCACCGGCGACTGCTCCGGGCGAATCCGCGGACGATGGCTGGGAGAAAGACCAGAAAAAAGGTTTCGGCAAGGGAGGCGGTGCGTTCGGCAAAGGAACCGGACTGCCGGTACAGACCCAAGCTCCTAACCCGCTCGCCTCGGCGGCGCACCAGTTCACACCGGACAGCAAGTCCATCGTCTTTGCGTTGATTCCAACCAAAACAGAAGTGGACAAGGCCAAAGCCGAGAAGAAAGCGCCGGCCGAGATGCCGCGCCCCGTCGTCGCCGTCATGGACCTTTCGAGCGGCAAGGTCACGACCAAGATTGAGCGCGTAAGCAGCTTCACGGTCGCCGGCAACGGGGCCGGCCAGCTCGTCTACCGGCGGCAGACGAAGGGAACTGAAAAAACTGAGCCCAAGAAGGAAGAAAAGAAAGAAGAGCCCAAGACGGAGAAAAAGGACGACAAGCCAGCACCCAAGACGCCGCCGCGCACTTTTGGCAGCGACTTGATCCTTCGCAACCTTGCCGACGGCGCAGAGCGTGTGCTCGCGGACGTCACCGATTATTCCATCACGCGCGACGGCAAGTTGCTTGTCTACATCGTTTCATCCAAAAACGAAGAGAACAACGGCGTCTACGCGCTCAGCCCGCTGCCCGATGGTCCGGCGTCGCCGCTTTCGAATGGCAAGGGTAAGTACTCGCGGCTCACCTGGGATGACAAGCAGGCTCAGCTTGTATTCTTCAGCGAGAAAGACGACGCGGCCGCGGAAAAGGCGAAAGCGAAGCTGTACTATTGGAGCCGCACTGCCGAGCCAAGCGGCCCCCTCACCCCCAACCCCTCTCCCCCTCAGGGGCGAGGGGGGAATGGTGGCAAGGGACCCAAGGAGGCGAACATTCCAGTATACGCAGCGGCTACCGACCTGTTGTCGCTCAAGCCCGACGGCATTCGCCCCGGCTGGTCCATCAGCGATCGCGGTGCCGTCAGCTTCAGCTTGGACGGCAGCAGACTGTTCCTGACCACGGCGGAAGACAAGGCAGAGGAAAAGAAGGAGGCCAAGAAGGAAACTCCGGTCGCTAACACTCCCGGCTCGCCAAAGGAGGAGAAAGCGGTCTTCGAACTCTGGCACTACAAGGACGAGTTGATCCAGCCCATGCAGAAGGTGCGCGGCCTCGCCGATGGCGCTCGCGCTCACCGCGCTGTCTATTTCCTGAAGGACAAACTCTTCCGCCACCTGACCGACAAAGACAGCGACGTCAACGTCAACCCACTCGCGGCCGGCGATTGGGCCTTGACCAGCAACAACAAGCCATACAAGAAACTCACCGGCTACGGGCCGAATCTCACAGATTTCGGTCTGGTCAACATCCGCACCGGCGAAGCACGCTCACTCGTCAGCGCCTGGCAATGGCAGCCGGTTTCCTCCCACGACGGCAAGCACCTGGTCTACTTTGACGGCAAGGACTGGAACGCCGTCGCCGCCGCCACCGGCAAGCGCATCAACCTGACTGCAAAGCTGCCGACGAAGTTTGTAGTCGAGACCTGGGACCAGCCGAGCGAGGCGCCCGCCTATGGTTTCGGCGGCTGGACCAGCGACGCCAAGCACGTGTTGCTCGACGATCGCTACGACATCTGGAAAGTTGCTGTCGACGGCAGCGACGCGAAGATGCTGACCGCCGGCATGGGACGCAAGACGCGGACACAATTCCGCATTAGCCGTGCAGGCTTTGGCGGCCTGGGCGGCATCGCCGGTCTGCCAGCCACGCCCGCGGAAGACGGCCAGCGCGGCACCAATCTATCCAAGCCGCTGCTCCTCAAAGCCGTCAACGAATACACGCGCGACGAAGGCTTCTACCGGCTCGAACCCGGCGCGGCCGAGCCGAAACTGCTCGTCATGGGCGCCCGCGCTTACGGCACACCGATCAAGGCGAAGGACATGGACACGTACCTCCTCACGATCTCGACGTGCTACGACTATCCCGATTACTTCGTCACCGGCGCCGACTTCCGCGAGTTCAAGCGCGTCACCAACGCCAACCCGAAAAAGGACCAATTCCTCTGGGGCAAGTCGGAGCTCATCCGTTACAAGAACACCGACGGCGTCGAGCTGTCGGGCGTGCTCATCAAGCCGGAAAACTTCGACCCGCACAAAAAGTATCCGCTCATGGTCTACATTTACGAGCGGCTCTCGCAAAACCTGCACAAGTTCACCATGCCCAACGCCGGCACGTCCATCAACCCGACCTATTACGTCAGCAACGGCTACCTCGTGCTCATGCCCGACATCGTGTACACCGTCGGCTCGCCGGGCCAAAGTGCGATGAAGTGCGTGCTGCCCGCCGTGCAGGCCGTGGTGGACAGGGGCTGCGTCGATGAAAATGCGATCGGCATCCAGGGCCACTCCTGGGGCGGCTACCAAATCGCTTACATGGTGACGCAGACTTCGCGCTTCAAGGCCGCCGCCCCCGGCGCGCTGGTCTCGAACATGGTCAGCGCCTACGACGGCATCCGCTGGGGCACCGGCCTGCCGCGCCAGTTCCAGTACGAGCGCACGCAAAGCCGCATCGGCGCCACGCTCTGGCAAGCCCCGCAAAAATTCATCGAGAACTCGCCCATCTTCATGGCCGACCGCGTGCAAACCCCGCTCCTCATGCTGCACAACGACCAGGACGACGCCGTGCCGTGGTACCAGGGCATCGAATACTACCTGGCCCTGCGCCGCCTCGGCAAGGAATGCTACATGTTCAACTACAACGGCGAAGCCCACGGCCTCAAAAAGAAAGTCAACCAGCGCGACTACACCGTCCGCCTGCAACAGTTTTTCGACCACCACTTAAAGGGCGCACCCAAGCCCGACTGGATGGAGAAAGGCATCCCGGCCCGGCCGCGTGAAGGAGCGCCGACGACACCCGCGCCACCGCCAGTGATTTCGGAACGGGAGAAATGAACGGAAACCAGATTCGGGACAAGCACGCGCGACCAAATCCTCGCCATAACTCCTTACTGGTAAGGAGCGTTACAGGATAGGTCGCGCGACACACCCACACCCCCCCCCTTCCGGCCCGAATCTGCCGCGTGCTGAGACGTTGCGAAGTGGAGGATTCGTTGCACATAGCGCAAGCTATTAACCCTTGCTGGGACATGAGTTGTAGGATAGGTTGCGCTGCACACCCACACCCCCCCCTCGCGTGACCCAATCCACGACGACAGTAGGTCAGATGGCCAAGAAGCGTCCCACAAAACCTGAACCCGCCGCTTCGCAAACGGACCCAGCCGTCGTCGCGTTCCTGCGCGACCTGGATCACCC
>JAKEFD010000368.1 GCA_022616245.1 Gemmataceae bacterium | reverse complement strand
GCCGCCTCGGCGGCCATCGAACACTACTCGCTCAACCGCGACCGGACTTGTTCGATGTTCTTGGCTCTTTTGAGAAATCGCGCAAACCGCCGCAGCGCGTCGATCGATCCCAGGGCGCGAACCTTGGGCAAGAGCTTGCGGCCGCTCGAACCGAACTTCGTCCCCAGGTCCATTTCGATTGCTTCCAAAAAGCCTTCTTCGCGTCCTTCTTCGCGTCCTTCTTCCTTGGCAAGCCGTTCGATGCTGGTAATGTAAGGCATGTTCTGCTCCTCCTCGAATTCATGGATCTCGGTCCGCCACGCTTGGTCCAAGTCTTCCGGCAAGGTCATGATCCAATCGATCAGGCGAAACAGCTCGCGCACGTCCTCTTTGGACCAGTGGCCTCGGTATAGCCCTTTTACGATGCGCAGCTTCCATTGTTTTCGCGTCGCAGGGTCGCCGTGCGTCGCGAGCGCTTGCAAATGCGCCAGCACGATCGCGGCAAACGGGTTGTCGCTGGCTTCCAAGGCATCGACATCTTGCGCAAAATCCAACAGTTTCGCGACCCGGAACGACAATTCCATCTTACAGTCCCAGTGCCCGTAGGTGAACGTGTTCGGCCGCCAATCGGGACGGTCGTCGCACAGCACCGCCAGGCTGACGACCGACTCGCCGTAGAGTTGCCAAGCGGCCAGGTTGTAGTCGAACATGCGCCGAGCAAAGTCCTTCTCGAAAGCACCTTGAATCTCAATGTGTACGAGCAGCCAACGCTCGGCGCCGTCCTTGAGCCAAATCTTGAAGAGCTTGTCGGCCAGCCGTTTGCCGGTCTTGGCACGGCGAATGATCTGCTGAAACTCCTTGTCGAGCGATTCATAGCCGCGCGACCAATCGACGTCGGCGTGGATATCCGGCCAGAAGAACAGCAAGAACGAAGGCAAGTAGCGTTGCAGCGCCTGTTTCCACGGGCTGTCAAAATCATCGGCGGGCGGGGTCTTCGGCATGAGGCGACTATAGCGTGGGCTGGAGCAGCGTACAAGGAACTCAACTGCTCGATTCAGCCAAGACTTATGAACTGGCGGACTCCATTACAAAGTCGAAATCCGCGAACCACGCCGACGTCACATCGATCTCTGTGCCGGCCAAACCCAAGTCCTTAATGACCGGGTGCGTGCCCAGCTCCTCTATGGTCAGCTTGTACTCGCCGGGCAGTCGGCCCATTTTGCGGAATTCAGTCAACCGGGCCGGCGCCTGAATGATCTCCTGAAAGCACGCGTTACCGGGCTGTCTGGCCGCGCGAAACTGCTTCAGAAAGACCATGGGAACTTCGTGGTGGACCAAAAAGCGAAACGCTTCGACGATGATGCCAAGGCCGGGCCAGTGCACGCGACCCTCCTGCCCGATAAAGGTTTCCATGAACACCTTGAACGCCGCTCTTACATCGTCCCAGACTTCGGCCAGGTCGCCGAGCGGGCGGTCGTCCGTCCGGCGCACTTCTAAAAGCCGTTGCACTTCTGCTTGCGAGTTGGGGCCGAGGACTTTGACGGCGAGCGTATCCAGGGCGAAGCGGGCATCGTCTTGTGGGGTTTTCGGCAACACGAATGTACCGATCTCCTTGGGAAACCCATAAGTCTCGCGGCCGGTCGCCATCGCCCAGCCGTTGTTGACGAAAACATAAGGTAAGAACCAGGCCAGGAGCTCGATGCTGCTTCCTTTGAGGCCGACGACAGGAATCCAGAACGCGACGTCGATCTCCTCCATCCAACCGATCTCGGACGCGGGCGGATCAAGGCAGCAGGAACGGCCGATGTCCGCGAACACCAGCATCACTTTGCCCAAGAGAGGCCGATAGGTTAGCGGGCCTTCCCCGGGCTGATTGAGACACCTATCGCATAACGCCTGAAGCGCGTCGGCGTCGGCATCCATCAGGAACGAATAGGTGCGGCAATCTTTCAGGGACAAAGGTTGCGGAAAAGTTATATGGGCGCCGCGATGAACATAGCTCGGCATGATTGCACCTCTTGACCGGCATGGCGGACAGGTTGAAAACCTGTCCTACAGGGGTTGTTCGCCGGGGATTTCCTTGGGATAGCCGCTGATTGCTCGCGCCGCTTGCAAGCCCGCGATGGTCGCCGCCTCGACACAGCCGAAGTTATAGGAAGTCTTGACCCAATCTCCCGCGAGATACAGATTGGCGAAACCGGATTGATCCGCCGGGAGCCGCGCTTGCGTGCCCTTGACTGTCGACATCACGTATCGGTCCGATGGACTGACGTCGGCAATCCAGAACTGCGAATCCAGGCGCTTGACTCCCGTTTGGTTTTCCGGATCGACCAGAAGATTCCAATTGAAGACTTGCTGGCCGATTTCGGGGCCGACCGCATCCGGCCAGATGAAGCCGACAAACGTGTTCAGCCAATTGAGAGTCGTCTGTCTGAGTTGATCGTGCTGGCGTTTAGGAAACTCATGGTCGGAGAACGGCGGCGGCGGCGTCGATTCCGCCAAGGGCCCGCAGAAATAGGCAAGGTTGCGCGGCAAGTCATTGGCCGGCCATTCTTCGCGGACAAGGAGCTGACTCATGTCGGCCCAGGTATCGAGCGGTTCGGCGTTGGACGTCATGATCGTGCCGGCTACGCCGGGTTCCAGGTTGGCAAGCACCGGCCAGCCGAGCCCGACAAGGTTCGGCTTCATCCAGAGCTGGACCCCCAGTGTTTGCACGGTATCGACCTGGTGCACCATGTCCCGAAACGGCTGCGACGCCAGCATCAAGTCCTCGCAATAAAGGCTGAGTGCACCCAAAGAGATGCCCAGCACCACAATGTCGAAGTCGTGGTTGCCCCGATCCAGAACAACCTCCGCCGGATCCTGCCATTGGCTATAACTCCACGGAGATTCCAGATTGATCCCGCGCGCCTGCAGTTGCGCTGCTTGCTGGTCTTTGATCTGGTCATAGACCGGCGTCGAAGGCCAACACGCGAGGTCCGCGACGTTCACAAGCGGATCGTAGCTACCGTGTTTGAGCGTCACTTGCTGGGCCAGCCGAATGCGTTCGACGGCAGTCTTGTCGGCCGATAGTTCGAGCTTCTGTATGCGGCTGAAAAACTGAAAGTTGACGCCGCGCTGTTTCAGGGCCTGGTAGAGCGG
>JAKEFD010000367.1 GCA_022616245.1 Gemmataceae bacterium | reverse complement strand
GCCCGACGCGCGAGCGAGGGACTATTCACACAAGCCCGACGCGCGAGCGAGGGACTATTCACACAAGCCCGACGCGCGAGCGAGGGACTATTTGGAGGCACTTACATGTGGGCAACAGTCGGCGTGGGTGTGTTGACGCTGGCCGCGTGTGTTGCGGTTCAGTCGTCCGCGTTGGTGCTGGTCGTGCGCGTGGTGGCGAGGCTGGACCGGCGCGGCTTCTTTGGCGGCGGGTTCTGGCCGGGGGTCGTCGTTCTGGAGGTCACGACGCTAGTCCTGTTCGCGTCTTTCCTCGCGCAGATGGCCGTGTGGGCCTGGGTGTTCGTCCTGTGCGGCGAGTTCGCGGATTACGCCGAGGCCTATTGATTCATTTTACTGCTCCCACCGTCCATCCAGGATGGAGCGCCCCGCTGACGCTGGAATGATCAATCTTGGTCCAGCAAGGATTCTCCTGAAACCAGGAATGCCAATAGCGCAATTGATCGTGGAAGAAGTCAGGGGATTGCCAAATCAAAAGAAAAGCCAGTTTCAAGATCAAGTCACCCCGGCTGGAGTGCCAACCAAATAAAATACGTCTTCAAGAAACGCAACGGCCGCTCGCTGGAAGGCCGGACGTGGGAGGAAATGCCGGCCCTCGGTGCGGCGAGCGCCGCGCGGATGCCGCTGGGAGTAGTTTCCTAAGCAGGACTTAATTGATGGCACAGCAGCGTTGACCGTCATGCAGGAGTCTTCGCCAGGGAATCGTCAAACGCGCTTGCGGACAACAAGCCGCGCCAGTCGAGGTGCGTTCGAGTGGAGACAAGGTCGTGCAATGCGACTTTTTCGCTCTGGGAATACAGGCGGAACAAGAACACGGTGTCGGACGCGGGATGCTCGAAGCGCCAGAAGTTGTCCCCGCGCGTTTCGATGAATTGGAGATCCAAAAGCAGGCGACGAAGCTCGGCAAAGGTAACGGAACTGGTTTTCATCTCTCACCCTCCGGCGTCTGCCAGCGCCGCATCCCGGAATCTGCGAAATCGGCGAACCGCCGCGGCATCCAAGATGTTGGCCATGGGCACAGTCACGGTAAGCGTGCCCGGAGTTCTCGCAAGCGTTCGAGGCTTCTCTGCACGCAATGCCTCTTGAAGGTGAAGCCACCAAGCCCGATCCGACTTCGCGTCGTACATAACGAGAATCACTGGCAACCGCTCGTTTAACCAGTATATCATGTCGCGCCATTCCAGGCGAACGGCAACCGCATTGCCGCCGGCAGCCAGTTTGATTGAATCCGTGGCTTTGATCTGCAAGCGCACATCGCCGTTTTCGATCTCGCCGCGGCGGTTGAACGTGGTCATCAACAGATCGAGGCCGTAATCCGGGCTGAAGCGTTGCACAGTCCAGCCGCATTGGAGAATATGTCGTTCGACGTGGTTGACGCCGAGGTCGGCAATTACGTGTCCGCGAGTCCGGCGCTTGCGACTGGTTTTCGGCATTTTCGATCCCTTCGTGGTGTTCTAGCGAATTCTGCTTGCACCTCTACCCGAAGTGTGTTCGTTCGGAAAACGGAGCGAAAATCGCCGAGAATCATTGGTCACAAATAGAGAAAGACGGTCCCCGCCACGGGAAAACCGTCTTGGACAAACTCAGACAATCTTGATTTGTTCGGAATCTAAGGTCGTTCGTTCGGAATCAAGTGCGTCCCGAACGTTTCTTGCCCATCCGTCTTCTGTCAATGGGCTTGTAGTTGTTGTGTTTTGTTGCTTTTTCGGCCTCTCTCAATTTGCGCATGGTCATGATCTTGTCCCAGGCCGGCGATTCGTTTACCGTTGACTTGCTACACTTGAGTGACTTGGCCCAGTATTCTACAGTCCACCAAACGCATTCGGGATTTTCCATGAGTCTTGCGGCCATGCGTTCGTTAATCAGCTTACCCTTTTTGTCGCGGGTCGCCATCAAAACGTCGTTAGCCTTAGCGCCGGCGTTATTCTCTGGTGCATCAGCGGCACCAAGTTCTAGCGATTGAGCATGCTTCACTTCTAGTCGTACTTGTTCCCAACTCTTCCTGGCCCATTCATCGAAATGTTGCTTGTTCTGTGCATCGAGCCAGCCTTCGACCAACATTGAATTGCCGCCGTGCTCTGCAACTATGTTGGTGACAGCCGACCCGGTCGATTGCAGCTCCGCGATAATTGTGCGGGCTTCGGTCGCGTCGTTGGGAAAGGCTTCAGATGTTGCAATATAGCGCGGCGTCGGGCCGCCCCACGATATCCAAAGCGCGTGCCAACGGTCCATTGCATCAAGAAACCGGCCCAAATTGTTAGCCGCGGTCTTCTGCGAGTTCGCGTTTACCGGCGACATTTTGCTCTTTTCGGCCGAGGGCGCGCCAGTTGCCTGCATCCCAGTCCGCAACGCCACGACGATTTCATCGACGAGTGCGGCTCCTTCCGTCATTGTTAGCCCATCGGGGTTAATCCCGTGTTTGCGTGCGAACATCTTGAGAATCGGAACAGCTTTGGCGCAGTTCGTCTCGTTTCCACGCCTGACCGATTTCGCCAGGACAAGGTCCCATTTGTCGAGTTGGTCCGGACCGAAGTATCCGCCTTGCACGACTCGGTCAACTTCGGCGGCCGTTTGTTGATAAGTACGCCAGCACAGAATCGCAGTATTCACAACATTCAAATCCAGCGGATGCCCTTGATTCATCGTCGTGAAGTGCCTTCTGTGCCATTCGATCATTTCAAGAAAGTGCGTTGTCGCGGCGCTCATTTCCGGCCTTGAGTCTTGCGAGTTTTCCGCACTGTCCGCCCCTTTCGCAGAAAGGCAAGCTACCACATCAGCTAGGCGGGTCGCGTCCATTTCGGCGGCGGTCACTTTTCGCTTCAAAATGTACTCATCTTCAATCCGCTGCAAGCGCGCCATCGTGCCGGGTGGTTCGGAACCATACTTCTTGCGAGCGTAGGCACAGAGCCGTTCAAATTCAGCTGATTTCGGCCTACAGGGAACATCAGCCGGCGTCGGCGGACTGTAGTGCCCGCCATGAACTGCAAGCCAAGATGCTTCCCACAACTTGAACTGCCCCCACGTGTCGGGTTCCTGGTCAACCGTGTAACGTGCTTGCGCGGCCTGATGATTGATCTTGTCGGAGTGATCTTTCTTTGCAGACATGATTGCAGATTCCCGGCGAGCTCGATTGCCAGGTGCCGCGCCCGCATCTATGAACCGCGGCAACCGGACAAGCATGAAGGCCATTTCATGAGGCCGCCATTCCCGTTGGTGTTATTGTAGCGGCCGGTTGGCACGCCCTGAACCTCAAAACATCCCATGGGCCGTTCTTCCAGCATGCGCACGAGCACGTCGCCGGAGGGTGCACTCCGCGCGGCGCAGGGCGTCAATCGCGCCGCTCCAATCTATCCAAGCAATACCGCCGCCTCCAACCGGTCGAACGTGTCCCCCTTGTTCTGAAACTTGTCGCCCTTGAATTCACCGAGTGGGTTAGAACTCCGATTCTGACTTGCTGCCTCAAACCGGACAGAATCGGAGTTCTATCCCACGGTCTTGCGGTTGAATTCTTGAAACCGGGCGCTGACCTTCGCCTTGGCCGGCTTCTTCCCCAGCGTCGCCGGCAGCTCCCGGAAGGCGTAATCGAGCGTGGCGATGAGTTCGAGATGAACGCGCAGGAAAGCAACGGCAGGGACTCGCAAAGCGCCGGCTCGGAATCCACAACCCCGGCCCCCCGCTTCACCAAGCAGAGGACACCGCGGCTTAGCGGGCTTTTCTCCGTACTTTGTTTTTCGGGCCGTAGGCGACGTACTCCTCCGGCGTCATGGGCGCGATGGCGAGAATGCGGCTCATTTCCTCCATGGACAGAGGCGTCAGCGATTGGCGTAGCGCATTCTGGATCATCAATTGCCGGTCAAGCGATTCGACGGCGCGGAAATGATCCGAAACGACCACGCCGATCACGCCATCGTCGTCCTCGAGCTCGAGAACTTGCGGCTTGAAAGACCGGTTGAGTACGGTTTTTATTTTTTTGACAAGGTCCACAACAGGACTCCTCGGTCGATGATTTTCTGAGCTGCATTCACCAGATCGAGGGCGTTCGCTTTGCAAGGGTCGCCCTTCTTGCCCTGGTGTCGCTTGATCGAAACCAGGAATGCCTTGAGCCGGCGCTCGGAGGCAAATCGGAGATTGTTATGCCAGAGGACGGCGACGTCGCCGACCGCCGCTTGCAGGCTCGCCGACTGGCGAAGGACTTCGTGTTCGCCGAGCCCTTGGTCGCGCATTGCCATGTCATAGACGCCCAACAAGCTGCTGTCCTTGAGCAGTTTCAGCAGTACATGACGCCCTTCAAAGGTCGCATGTTCGCGCCAACGGTACGCTCGCAACATGCATTCTACGGCAAGCCCGGCACAGTACATCGCCAACGCATAGCATTGACCTTGGTGATACAGCAATCGAGCCTGGCTCATCCGCTCCGTCGCCGCTTCGAAGTAGTCTTTTTCTCGGAAGTCCATGTCCAGCGCTCAACACGATGCCAACTCGGTATGCATTT
>JAKEFD010000366.1 GCA_022616245.1 Gemmataceae bacterium | reverse complement strand
CCGGGCACAAATGGGGTTGGTATTCGCGGGAAGACCAGCGCATGCATATTCAGTCCGTGGACGAACAGCACGATTACAAAGTTTGGCTGGAGGAGAAAGGCAAGAAGGCCTTTGAGCCGGTCGGCAGGATTCCGGCCAAGGTTTTGAAGGCGCTCAAAGAGGTTGTCGAGGCCAAGAGGCAGTTCATCTCGGACAACTGGGCACGATTGATGCTGGCTAAAGGCTGGCTGGATCTCCACATTGCCCTGCCTAAACTCACACTGGTCGCTTATCCGAATAGCCCCAGTAAGTTCAGCCGGGTCATTGACCTGACGACGTGGCTCACCTCGCAACAACTGCAAACCTTGACTCCCGAAATCATCGAGTTGAACAAAGAGATGGCAGCGCTCCGATTGTGGACGAACCGGCCTGAGGAACAAGCCTATGACGTCCGGCTATCCAGGTTGCTGTGGACCGACTAGCTGGAGGGTAAGCATGAAGTTTCAAGTGACTATTGAGCGCGACGAAGACGGTGTCTGGATAGTGGAATGTCCTTCCATCCCTGGTTGCGTCAGTCAGGGACGAACCAAGCAGCAGGCTTTGACAAACATTCGCGATGCCATCAAAGCGTGCCTCGAAGTTCGGGCAGAGCGCGGTTTGCCACGAGGAAAACTGTGAGCCAAAAAATCGAGCGCGATCACCAGCGCTTTCGCAAAATCGTCCGCGGCAAGGTGAAGAGCAATCTCGGCAAGTATATCACCCGCGGCGAGATGATCGGCAAGAAAGGCAGGGACCTGGTTTCCATTCCGCTGCCCCAGATCGACATTCCGCAATTTCGCTATGGCCAAAAGGGCTCAGGCGGCGTCGGACAGGGCGAGGGCGACCCGGGGCAGCCGCTCACCGCGCCGCAAGACGACGGCGAATCGGGCGCGGGCGATCAGCCGGGCGGGCACATTCTCGAAGTCGATCTCACCCTCGAAGAGTTAGCCGAGATTCTGGGCGAAGAATTGTCCCTGCCGCGCATCGAGCCGCGCGGCAAGAGGAACATCATCACCACCAAGGACAAATACACCGGCATCCGCCAGGCCGGGCCCGAGTCACTGCGCCATTTCAAACGCACCTTCAAGCGTGCCCTGAAACGGCAGATCTCCTCCGGCGTCTACGACCCGCTCAAGCCGCTCGTCGTGCCCATCCGCGAAGACAAACAGTATCGAAGCTGGAAGGAAGTCAAGAAGCCTGAGTCCGTGGCCTGCATCATCTACATGATGGACGTGTCCGGCTCGATGACCGACGAGCAGAAGGAGATTGTCCGCATCGAAGCGTTCTGGATCGACACCTGGATCAAGGCGCATTATCAGGGCATCCAGAACGTGTACATCGTGCACGACGCCGTGGCCCATGAGGTGGACGAGCACACCTTTTACCACACGCGCGAATCGGGCGGCACCAAGATCAGCTCCGCCTACGAAATGGCCGACAAGATCATCACCAAGCGTTTTGCCCCTGATCAGTGGAACATTTATGCCTTCCACTTTTCCGACGGCGACAACTGGGGCGACGACATCCCGCACTGCATCGAAATCCTCAACGAAAAACTGCTGCCCAAGGTGAATCTGTTCGGCTACGGCCAGGTCGAGAGCCCCTACGGCAGCGGCGAGTTCTTCGAGTACATCAATGAGATGATCGACAAGAAGGAAAACGTTGTGGCCAGCAGGATTCCGGACCGCGAGGCGATCTTGGCCTCGATCAAGGAGTTTCTGGGAACGGGCAGGTAAGCACAACCGAGGACGATCATTATGAAAATGGAAATACAACCAGAATTAGCCGAGCGAAAACCGCTCGCCGAAATCGTGAAGGACGTCACGCCGCTTCTCGAGGACGCGATTGGCCCGGCAGCTGCTCGTGTCACAGCGACTTGGGCGTTCCAGGCAGATGAGAACGGTCGTCCACTGATTCGACTCACGCTCGCGGATCAACTATCTGGTACAGGCACGCGAGATTTTTCCCCAGAGGAATTGCAGTCGCGCGATCGAGCGTGGTGGCGGCTTTCTCGCTTTTGGGGAGATATTCTCCAGGCGGCATCAGAGCGCTTGTTGCGATCGCTTGAAGCCGTCGGTGCCGATGAGCAGGGCTCCTGAAATGCCGCCCAAGCCACAGTATGTTCAGGATCTCATTACAGAGGTTAAAGTCCATGCCGAGCAATTGATCAACCTCCGCAACGAAATTGAGCGAATCGGAAAGTCCGCCGAAAGCTCCAGGGATGCAATTGCAGATATCCGCAAAGACCTTGCAATCACGAATCAGAAACTAGAGGAACAAGCGAAGCGTGTCGAAGAATGGGATCGCCGCTGGTGGGGCCTGATTATCGTGTTGATCGGGGCGTTGCTGTCGCTTGGGTCCGGCCTAATTGTCCTGTTGGCCCGGCGGTGAATTTAACAAGATCAGCAGAGGTAGCCGACGAAGCACATGGGCATCCCCTACGACACCAAACTGCCGCCCGATCTAAGGGCCCTGAAGCAAGAAATCGAAGCCCACGCCAAGAGCTACGGCCTCGACTTCTACGAGACCATTTTTGAGGTCGTCGAGGGCGAGGACCTCAACGAGATCGCGGCCTACGGCGGCTTCCCCACGCGCTATCCCCACTGGTCGTTCGGCATGGCCTATGAGGAGCTGAAAAAGGGCTACGACTACGGCCTGTCCAAGATCTACGAGATGGTCATCAACAACGACCCGTGTTACGCATACCTCATGCGCTGCAATCACACGGTCGACCAGAAACTCGTGATGGCCCACGTTTACGGGCACTGCGACTTCTTCAAGAACAACGCTTACTTTGGGCACACCAGCCGCAAGATGATGGACGAGATGGCCAACCACGGCGTCCGTATCCGTCGCCACGTCGAGAAGTACGGCGAGGACGAGGTCGAAGCATTCGTCGACCGCTGCATGTCCATCGACGACCTCATCGACATTCACTCCACGGCCATTCGCCGGCGCGAGGAAGTGTCCAAGTACGAGTTCAAGGAAAAAGAAGAAGAATCGCCACGCTCGACGCGCTTCAAGAGCAAGGACTACATGGACGACTACATCAATCCGCCGGAAGCGCTCAAGGCGGAGGAAGAAGAGAAAAAGAAGGTCGAGGCCAGCCAAAAGATGTTTCCGGAGCACCCCGAAAAGGACATTTTGCTGTTTCTGATCGAATACGCGCCGCTGAAACCCTGGCAGCGTGACGTTTTGTCCATCATCCGCGACGAAGCCTATTATTTCGCGCCGCAAGGCCAGACGAAGATCATGAACGAAGGTTGGGCCAGTTACTGGCATTCCACCATCATGACCGAAAGGGCTTTGGAGACATGGGAATGCATCGATTATGCTGACCACCATTCCGGCACCATGGCCACGTCGCGCGGCCGCCTCAACCCGTACAAACTCGGCATTGAACTGTTTCGCGACATCGAAAAGCGCTGGAACACCGGGCGGTTCGGCAAAGAATATGATGACTGCGATGATCTGGAGAAACGGCGCAACTGGAACAAGGATTTAGGTCTGGGACGGAAAAAAATCTTCGAAGTTCGCCGCGTTCATAACGATATTACCTTTATCGACACCTTCCTGACGCCGGAATTCTGTCAGGAACACCTGATGTTCTCCTTCGCGTTCAACGACCAGGGCAAGAACTACGTAATCGAGTCGCGCGAGTTCCAAAAGATCAAGCAACGCCTGTTGTTCAGCCTGACTAACTTCGGCAAGCCGTGGATTTATGTTGTCGATGGCAATTACCGCAATCGGGGCGAGCTGCTTTTGAGGCACGAGCATAATGGCATCGATTTGAAACTTGACCGTGCAGCCGACACCCTGTCGAACGTACAATATATTTGGAGTAGGCCCGTCCACTTGCACACGGTTGTGGACAACCAACCGAGCTTGATGACCTTTGATGGCGCCGCCCACACCATCAAGAGCCTGGGAGAAAGCGATGACCCTCGAAAACACGCTGCGCCAAAAACTCGCTGAAGCCAAACCGTCGCACACGCGCCACGACTGGTCCGTGCACGACGAAGCGAGCGGCTGGCATCTGTATCTGACTGCGGACCACCGCGACCAATTCACCACGGTGGCTTGGGAGCTCAAGCTGCGCCGCGGCAGCCACACCACCGACCTGGCGTCCTGGGCCGAGCGCGCCGCCAAAGCGACAGGCCTTCTCGAAGGCCTCAAGGTCATTGAAGTGGACGTGGGCCGAGGCGAGGCCCTATTGCGCAGCGACAGGCCGGCGGAGCGCGACGGGCTGACGTTTTACTATGAAGTGCTGCTTCAAGGCGCCGGCGCGGTCCTCATGCGCCGCTACCAGGGTTCCCATCAAACCGCCAAACGAGACCAGGTCCCCTTTGTGCTAACAAACGAAACGTTGGCCAAGCTCGCCGGCGTCTTGACGGCCTAACGCGCCAGTTTCGTCCGCAACTAAGTTGAGCCGATACGGACAATCGTTCGCGTCGGCTGGCAAGCCATGTGCCCATACCGGCGCGGTAGTCGCTTGAGGTGCCGCGTTCAAAAAGGACTTTCTTCCGGAGCGGAGTCATGTGGCAATTTGATCATCGAACGGTTCCCTCGACTCGATCCCCACTGCCCGGACCCAGAGCCCGCGCCCTTTTGGAGCGCGACGAGCAATTCATGTCGCCGTCGTACACGCGCATCTATCCGCTCGTGGTGGCGCGCGGCAGTGGCGCAGTCATCGAAGACGTGGACGGCAACCTGTTCCTCGATTTCACCGCCGGCATTGCCGTGACCGCCACGGGTCACTGCCATCCGAAAGTCGTCGCCGCTATCCAAGATCAAGCGGCCAAGCTCCTGCACATGTCCGGCACCGACTTCTATTACGAGCCGCAGATCGACCTGGCGCAGCGGCTGGCCGAGCTGGCGCCCGGCAAAAGTCCCAAACGTGTTTTCTTCACCAATAGCGGGGCCGAAGCGCTCGAAGCGGCGCTGAAACTAGCGCGCTGGCACACCGGGCGATCACGGGCCTTAGCGTTTTTCGGCGCGTTCCATGGCAGAACCTATGGCGCGATGTCGCTATCGGGCAGCAAACTGGTGCACCGCCGGGGGTTTTCGCCGCTGGTGCCGGACATTCACCACGTGCCGTTTCCGCGCGGCTGCCGGGGGTGTGCGCGTTTGGACGACCCGTGCGCTTGCGTGCAGCAGATCGAAGAAACAGTGCTCAAACGCATCGCGCCGCCGGACGAGATTGCAGCCGTATTTGTGGAGCCGATCCAGGGCGAAGGCGGCTACCACGTTCCGCCCGCGGGCTTCTTGCCCGCGCTGCGGAGAATGTGCGACCGCTACGGCATCCTCCTGGTCGCCGACGAAGTGCAGACCGGGTTTGGGCGCACCGGCAAAATGTTTGCGGTGGAACACTGGAACGTGGAGCCGGACATCCTTTGCTTGGCGAAGGGGATTGCGAGCGGGATGCCGCTCGGCGCCATCGTCGCCAAGGACACCGTCATGGATTGGCCCAGCGGCAGTCACGCCAGCACCTATGGCGGCAACCCCGTGAGCTGCCGGGCGGCGTTGGCTACCATCGCGTTGCTGAAGGAAGGCATGATCGACAATGCCGCCGTTCGAGGTGAACAACTGCGCAGAGGACTTGCTCAGCTTCAAAGCGCTCAGCCCAACCTGGGTGAAATGCGCGGCCTGGGGCTCATGACTGCGGTAGAGGTGGTGCACTCCGACACCCGCGCCCCGAACCCGGTGTTGCGCGACGCCCTCATCCAGGCGGCGTTTCAGGAAGGACTGTTGCTCTTGGGCTGTGGGGAAAGTGCCCTAAGATTCTGCCCGCCTTTATGCATCAGTGCTGAGCAAGTGGAGACCGCATTGGTCCTGCTTGGAAAAGTTTTGTCCGGCCAAAATGCCACATCGAACGATTTTGCGAGCTATAGTCCTCATGAGGGATCCGTTGCCAACGGCTAACTGGACCATTGCGCAAAATCCCTTCCTCCCAACCTCCTTTTGAACGGGCATTCTTGTCCGTCCTGGCCTGGGTGGCCCTCCGGAGAACGACTATGTCCAAAGCCAGTCCTTCCGCCGTGGAATGCAACGGCGTCGTGCCACAACATAGCAACAGCATCGGCCAAGATCGGGAATTGCACGCCGAACTGGAACGGCTCGCCGCCATCAATGAAGAGTTGCTCGGCTCAGCCAAGGTCAACGGCCACTCCTTTGCCAATGACGAAGAATTAGCGCGCAAACGCGCCGACAACACGGATTTGCTGTTACGAGTTCAGGAATTGGAGGCCCTGGTGCAAGCCGCGGCAACCGCCGAGGAAGCTTGGCTGGAACGGCACAAAGAATTTGAGGCCATCCTGGAAGAAAAGTCCGAAGTCATCCGCACGCTGCACTTGAAATTACAAGAGAAGCACGTGGAGAAGCCGCCGGCAGAGCCGCCCGTCAGCGAAGAAGTGGCCAAGGCGGCGGCCCTGGACAAAGAAGTGCAGCGCTTGCGGCGCGAGTTGCAAGCACAGAAAGAGCAACTCGCAGAGGACGAAGAATCCTTGATGGCCCAGATGCGACAAATGGAAGTGTCGATGGCCAAGGACCGGGCCGAACTGGCCCGGCAGCGCAACGATATTCTGCGACTTCAATCCGAGTTCAATCACGAAATGGAAATGGCCTCGCGCGATCCGGGCCTGCGCGAACGTCTTGCTAACTTGCAGCGCCGCCACAAAGACACCGGCGCCCACCGCCGTCCTGCCCTGCCGCCTGCCGCCGCGGACGCCAAAGCGCCGCCGCCCGTGCCGCAACCGCAGCCACCGGCGCCCAAGAAGCCACAGAGCAGCGGCTTGATCAAACGGCTGTTCGGCGGCTAAGGCAAGTCGATTTGTTGACATCAAATGACGAAGCCCGTGGTCCTTGCCACGGGCTTGTTTTTTGCACTCCTTAGTTGGCCGGCACTAGTCAATTAGAAACACAGAAGTCGCCGTTTTTTCCCTTGACACAGCCCCCCCCCCCTTTGGTCTAATCTTTCCCTCCACTTCAACGTTTTTCAACTTGGAGGATCTTGCAATGTTTCATTTCCACCTAATAACGCTCCTGTTCATGAAGCTAAATTGGGTTCTTCGCGTGCGAATGCTTGCCGTGATTAGCGTCGTTGGCCTCGCAGCGGAGTCAGCAGATGCGCAATCACACTTGACACGATCGGGACAACGAACGCTAAGGACAAAGCAACAGTGACCTTCAAGATCGGCGGAAAGAAAGCGCTCGACTTTTTCGATTGGTTACTGGAACTAAAAATCGGGAATCAAACTGTCGATCTCAAGAAAGTAAGTCTGTACCGCCTCAAAGACGGAACTGAAGGTGCGGTCGACGCACTGTCTATCAACGTACCGGCCGGAAAGCATAAAGTGAAGATCAAGGTCAAACTGCTTGACGGCACAACGGCCACCGACGAGCGAGATGTGACCTTCCAAATAGTAATCGAAGAGTGTTCGTTGCGGCGACTTGATTCGACGAATTTCGGCCTCGGTCAATCACGGTATCCCACGCTTCAACAGCGCACTGGTGCTATCGAAGCCACTGGACTAAGAACCCTGACGCGTACTATGACACCTGAAAGCCCGCGGCCGAGAAAACTCGCGTAGCAATGAAATGCGGCCGCCGATACCCTTGGACTCCCGGTACGACTTGGCCATCTTAATAGGTGGAGGCAACGTATGCAAAAGGGATTTACACTTCTGGAAGCGCTCGTTGTCATTGCGATTGTGGGGGTTCTAATTGGATTGCTGGTCCCCGCAGTCCAAAAAGCTCGGGAATCCGCGCTTATGTGCGCGAGCATGAATAATCTCAAGCAGATCACTCTTGGCTTGCAAAACTTGGCGGCCACACACAGCGGGAAACTCCCCGGAGTTCTTGCTAGTGGGCCATCGTTTCGTGCCGGAACGCTTGTTGAGGTTCTGCCGTACCTCGAAAGCACAGACGTTTACAACCGCTATATGTTTTCAGTTTCGCCCCCACCGCTGCAGTTTCTACGCGTCCAAGCACAGATTTTCCTGAACCCGCTGGATCCGTCCTTCGGCAGTCCGGATGCCGAACTTCTCGAAAAAGCGCCATCGTCGCGCTTGTCGGTGTCGAGTTACGCGCTGAACGCTCAGTTTTTTGCCTTCTACCCTGGTCTGAATCGAATGATCGACGGGGCTTCGCAAACAATTTGGTTAACAGAACATTACGGCTGGAATTGTAATCAAACAGCATTCATTTACACGCTCAGCACCGCAAACCATTGGAAGCCAATTCAACCCGCGACTTTTGCGCACGCCACTTCAGCGGGGCGTCCAATTCCAGGGGATTATTGCCCTATCACAACTGGAAGCCCACCTGTCTCAAGTGTTCCAGGTGGAAAGATTTTTCAAGTTCAGCCTTCCATTAAGGAATGTGACCCACGTCTTCCCAATGCAAGTTCGTCGCGTGGCCTTCAAATTGCGATGGGAGACGGCAGTGTGCGAATACTAGCTCCCTCCACGAGCCCAACCACCTTTTGGAGTCTTGTCACACCACAAGGGGGTGAAGTCGTCAGCGCGTCTGATTTCTGATGCCTTTGTTACTGCGGCGTCACCTTGAGCACCACCTTCTTATCCCCGCGCATCACGCTCACGTCGATTGCCTGGCCCGCTTTCTGCTGCGCCATGACGGCCATATAGGTGTTGATATTCGGCACCGCCTTGCCGGCGATTTCCACAATGAGGTCGCCGGCTTTCAGTCCCGCCTTGGCCGCTGCCCCGTCCGGCGTGACGCTGCCGACTTGCACCCCTGGCTGATTCTCGTCGTAATTGGGCACGATGCCCAGCCGCGGCCCCTTGCCGCCGCCCATGATCGACTTCATCTTGCTCACCACGTGGACATACTCCGGCCGCGCCGCATCGGTAGCCAGCCGCGCGACGGTCTTTTCCGCCAGGTCCACGATCTTGCGCATCTCCGTAAGGTTGATCTTGTCCCAGGTGTCGCTGGGCCGGTGATAGTCGACGTGTGTGTCGGTCCAGTAGAAGAGCACGGGAATCCTCTTCTTGTAGAACGAATCGTTGTCGCTGTAGGGCGGGCTGCCGGGCCGCTTGGTGAGCTGGAAGCCCGGATTCAATTCCTCCACCATTTTCTCGAAGTGCTTCGCCGTGCCGATGCCTTCGACGATCAGCTTCTGCATCTGGGTCTTGGGATCGAGCGCGGACCGGCCGACCATGTCGAGGTTGACCATGGCCACGGTGTCCGCGAGCGGGAACAGCGGCTCCTTGTTGCAATAGTGTTGTGAGCCGCGCAAGCCGGATTCCTCGGCGCTAAAAGTCATGAACACCAGCCGGCGGCCTTGGCGATTCTTCTGCTCGGCGAACCGGCGCGCCAACTCCAACACGGCCGTTGTGCCGGAGGCATTATCGTCGGCGCCGTAATGGATGGCTTTTTCGTTCTTGTTCTTCGCCAGGCTGCCGCGGCCGCCATAGCCCAAATGGTCGTAGTGGGCGCCGATAACCACGGTCTCATTCGCCAACGGACCTGAGCCTTCCAATACGCCGATCACGTTCTTGCAGGCGATCGCCGGCCGCTCCACATTCGCTTCGGCGGTCGCGGTCCAACCGGGAAACGGCCGGCTGCGCGGTTTCAGATCCCGGTCGATGGCCTTCTCCACATCCGCGAGCGTTTCGCCCAATGACTGGAATATCATGTCCGCCACGCTGCGCCGTAATTGGAAGCCCGGTATGCCTGCTGAGGCCGGGGCAGTATCCTTGAACGGCATGAACAAGTCGCCGTCGGGCGCTGCGCCCGCATCATTCACGACGAGTACGGCCACGGCTCGGGCGGATTCGGCAAGCCCAAACTTCATTTCCAACGCGGCATGCTGGTCCTTGCGCGGACCATCGAAGGGGACGGCGGCGTTGCGGAAACGCGGCGTGCGCCGCAGCAGCAATACGACTTTGCCGGCGACGTCGATGCCTTGGTAGTCGTCATAGCTGATTTCCTTCGCGATGGCGCCGTAGCCGGCAAAGACAATCGGCGCCGACACCGTGCCGCGGGCGGACAAACCCAGTACTTGAAAGTCGACGCCTTGTTTGAGTTCAAAGGTTTGCCCAAGCGGGCCCTTCAACGTCAGCTTGCTCGGCCCTTTTTCCTTGCCGGGACCGGAGTAATAATTGAATGGCTGAAAATACGACTTCTCGACGCCGCCCGGCTTGACGCCGACGGACGCAAATGTCTTGGCGATATAGTCGGCCGCCTTGTGGATGCCCTGCGTTTGGATGCCGCGGCCTTCGCATTCGTCGCTGGCCAGATACTTCAAATCCTCCAGCATCCGCGCTTCGCTGGCGGCATTGTTGGCCAGCGCCCAGCCGCTCCATACGGAGGCGAGGGCCAATAGACAAAACACGATCTTCGGAAAGGTAAGCAAGCGGCGAGTCATGGAGTTCTCCAGAGTAGACCCCACGCTCCGCGTGGGGCTGGCTTGTCGCCCAGTCGAAAAAGTCACGTAGCTGACGCTTCACGTCTCCCCCACGCGGAGCGTGGGGACTACTATATTAGACGATTCCACGGCCCGATCATAGTGGCTAGTCGCCAAGTCGTCCCCTCGCCGCTGGGGAGAGGAGTTGGGGGTGAGGGGTACCGACTCTCCCCTCGCCCCTGTACTCAGGGGAGAGGGGTTGGGTGTGAGGGGGCGGCAAACTCGCGAAAGTTCAGCACGCGCACGCGCGGCGAACGCTTCCGCTCCAGTAGCTGCGGAAAGTGCCCATCGACGACGCCGGCTTGCGACAGTTGCCGCCAATCGGCTTTCTCCGGGGCCGAAACGGACTTGAGCAGCACCAATTCCGCCGCCCCTACTACCTGCGCCAAACGCAGCGCCAGCGAATCGCTGGTCACGTCCCACGTATGCGGCAAATGATCGGCGTGCTCTTCGTCGGCAAGCGCGAAAGACAGCGGCTCGGCAATGGCCCATCCAGGCCATTCGCCAGCCCTCGGCCATTCCAGCACCGGCAGTTCCGCCAATAACGCGCGTAAGAACTGTGCGTTTATCGCGAGCGCGCGAATGGCGAGCCAGTGTGACGCTTCCTCACCGAGGCCTTGTGCGCGATCCAGGGCGCGGAAAGCATCGGCAGCCGGCCCACCACCTGGAAAAAGCAAGCCGCGCGGACCCAGCCCGCCGATGAATACTCGCAGCCGATCGCCCAGCCGCGACAGATCGAACAAGCTCCCGCCCACTTTCACGATGATCATGCTCTCTAATCTATCGCATTGCGGACGCACGCCGCCGGCATTGGTTCGGCAGGGCCACGCCGCCACGGAGCAATTCCTAGTTTTTTCTCGACAATTAGAGCGAACATGGCAAACATACTCACCGTCTATTGCTTTTGTTCGATGTTCAAGCGTCCCGTCTAGCAAACACTCCTTGTTAGCGCCGGCCGCTTGTGATGTGTTTACGTGAAGGGTTCTCATGATTGTCCTTGGGGACATCTCGGGAATTCAAAGCTATCTCTTCGACGTCGCCGAGGAAGGCGGGGGCCAGGCACAGCGCCTCCGGGCGCGTTCGTTCTTCGTGCAGTTGCTAGCGGAAATTGCCGCGCTTCGAGTGCTAAGGACGCTGCGATGGCGATTGGATTCGATTCTGTTGTCTGGCGCCGGAAAATTCTTGCTGCGGGGCGCAAATGCGCCGGGGACGGATAAAGCCATCGGCGACGAACAACAGGCGATTAATCAATGGATGCTGCGCGAGACACGGGCCGAGCTACGCCTGACGCTCGCCTGGGCGGAATCGAAATCGGACACAGAAGCGTACCGGGGCGCAGTGCGCAACTTACTGGCGGCCAAAAGCCAACCTTGGAGACCGAAACAAGAGGAGAGCTGGGATACCTCCCGGCTGCTCCTTGACCCGTTAGACACGCCTTGCAGTCTGTGTGGCCATGCCCCAGCATGCGAAGACGAAACAGATACCGACACAGGTGAGCGTCGTCTCGTCTGCCGCACATGCGCTGGGAATCGGGAACTCGGGCGCCTCCTCCCACGCGCGCGCTGGTTGATTATTCGGAAGTCACCCCAAAATGGTGATCGTGAACTTTTGGGTTACGGATTCGACGTACTAACGCAAGAAAACGCGCATTTCGGTCCGGAAACAGTTGCCCTGGCGAACCTGTTTGACGTTGAGAAACGTCCTTCTTGGTGCCCCGAGGAGAAATTCTTGCAACGCCGGCTCATGGCTCACGTACAGGCCGACACAGAGGGTCGCCCGGTGTGGTTCACGGAGCTGGCGCGACGAGCTGAGGGCGATAAGCTGCTCGCGGTGCTGAAGGCGGATGTGGATTCACTGGGCCTTCGGTTCCAGCAGCTTTTGGATACCGGCGGTCTTGAGGCGATGGCTAATCTTAGCGAAAGGCTTGATGCGTTTTTTGCCGGTAGATCGCGACAAGAACTTGAGAGCGAAGATGGGCGCTGGGGCTCAATTTACACGATTTTCGCGGGCGGTGACGACCTGATCATGGTCGGCCCTTGGAATGTGATGCTCGATTTCGCTGGGCAATTGCACGAATGGTTCGCCGCGGAATTCCGCAGCGATGGGTTGACATTGAGCGCCAGCGTGGCGCTCATGAAACCCAAGCGGCCGATCAAGGGTGCCGTGAAAGAAGCCGACCGACTGCTCGAACTTGCTAAGTCGGGAACGAAGGACCAGCTCGCCGCCTTGGGCCAGGTTTGGAACTGGCAGCACCATGACGAGATCATGAAGACTGCCCGCCAGCTGGTTGAATGGGTGAAGACCGGAGAAATGGAACGGGGTTGGCTCCATACGCTGCTGGAATTGGCCGATGCCCGTCACGGCCCGACGCCGCATGTTTTGGCCACCGCTCGACTCGCTTACCATGTGGACCGAAATTACCGGCCAAGGACGCACGCCCGAGAATGGGCGATTAGGCTCGTGCAGCGATTCGAAAACCTTGAAGAAATCGACGTTCGCTATTTGCCTGCGATTGTCCGATATGCGCTTACAGCCACGCGGACCCGGGACGAGGAGGAATGACACATGGCTGAATCTTCCGACGAGACCTTTTCGGACCGACTTCGCCGCCTCGGCTACTTTGACGCCGCTGGCAATCTCCGATCTGAGCTCGTAGCCCGTGATGCCATACAAAAACTGGCGAAGCAAATGGCCGAGGACTGGCCGCGCGACGGAAAACCTACACATCAGGTTCGACGTTTCTTCCAGCACTGCCGAGCAATTGAAGCAAAGCTGCGCGCAAAGGCATCCACACCGGAACTGCTGAACGCGACCTGGGCGGCCGAAGAAGCCGCCTTTCGACTACTGGACGTTGCGGCTGCCGATGCCTTTGCCAAATCTCCGCCGAAAATTCCTCAACTTTTCCACGACTTTATCAAGAGCAATGTTGCCGCCGTGAAGAACGAGAAGGATTTCCTCAAAGGTTTCCTTCCACACTTTGAGGCCTTGGTCGGCTTTGGCGCACAACCCTTCAGGGAACGTGAAAGGACCTAATAATGAGAAAGACCGGTTACCATGAAATCACGGGCCTCATTCACTGCCTCAGCGGCCTCCGGGTCGGGGGCAGCGACGAACTCTTGCAGATCGGCGGCACCGACCTTACTTGCATCAAGCATCCAGTCACGCTCAAACCATACATTCCCGGCTCCTCAATAAAAGGAAAGATGCGGTCCGAGCAGGAACAGAAACTGGGGAAGTTCGGGGGCCTCGACAATAGCGAGCCATGCGGCTGCGCCCAAGCGGACTGCCTTGTCTGCCGTGTATTCGGGCCGCACAAGAAGGCGAAGCATGAACTGGGGCCGACGCGGATCGTGGTGCGCGACGCCGCCTCCACGCGGGGCGGAGAGACCGAACTCAAGTCCGAGAACGTCATCGACCGAAAAACCGGAACCGCGCTCCACCCGCGAAAAGTCGAGCGGGTTGTGGCAGGATCGGAGTTCTCGCTGCGGATCGGCATCCAGGTCTGGGATCGCGATGAGAAAGCCGACTATGACAACCTGAACAAGGCGAAGAAGACAGGCGGAATGGCCCTCGTCGCTTTCGTTCTTGATGGCCTCAAGCTCGTGCAGCGGACGGGGCTCGGTTCAGGAGTTAGCAAGGGATCGGGAGAAGTTCAATTCGATGACCTGAAACTCGACGGGCAATCGATCCCCGAGGATCTTTGGTAATGAATCTCTACCGCTTTCGTCTGGTTCCCGAATCAGCCTGGCGCACGCCGTGGCAGTCGGACACGTTGGCCGGGCTCCTTTGCTGGATGTGCGCCCGTACCGAGGGAGATAGCGTCCTGCGGCAGCAGATAATTGAACCCGCGATCGCTGGCCGGCCACCCTTCGTGCTCTCGGATGCATTCCCGGGGGATTGGCTGCCTCTGCCTGCCGCCGTGCGGCTACTGGATTCGCCCGCGGAAGATCGCAAGAGAGTCAAGCAAGCCAAATGGCTCTTGCAGCAATCGTTCGGACGACTGCAGCGCGGCGAGCTCCCCACGATCTCCGATCTAATCCACCATTCCGGCATCCGGGAGTACACGCAACTGCGAAATACTATCGGTCGCTCGTCCAACACGACCACGGCGGGCGGCGGATTGTTCCCGACTCAGGAATTCGTCCTCGACAAAGATATTAGCTGCTTGACGATTTATGCGCGCGTTGAGCCAGACTTTGTTGACGTGTTTTGGCGACTGGTCCAGGAATTGGCGCACTGGGGATTTGGCTCGGACCGTTCGGCAGGCAAAGGCCAGTTCAACCTCGCCTCCCAACTCGACTCCACCAAGGAACTCGACGAACCCCCCGATGCGGAGGGCTGCGCGGTGCTTTCGACATTCCAACCCGCTGCGGGCGATCCCACGACCGGTGCCTGGGATGCTTTCACTAAGTACGGGAAGCTGGGTCCCGATTTCGGCCTGGAGAATGTCTTCAAGCGGCCCGTGATTTTGCTCCGTCCGGGCGCGTGCTTTCGCGGCCCCGTCGCAAGAGGTTGGATGGGCCGGGCCATCCCAATGCACGAGTTGCTGGCTCCGGATGTCGTCTCCCATCTCAACGGCAGAGCGACATCAGTCGTCCATTGGGCGTTTGGGCTGGCCGTGCCGCTCCGCTGGCCACAAGGGGAATTGCGCGTCGGCGAGCCAGCAGCGCTCGGAGTGACTGAGTCTGTGCGAGCGCCATTGCCCGAGCGACAAATCGTACAACAAACACCCCGGCCGAAGCATGATCCGGACCTAGTTACAGTGAAGGTTTTGGAAAAACGTGACATTGGGGGCAAAGTTCAATTCTTCGTTCAGGAAGAAGGAAAGCCGCGCGGAGTGTTAGGTTATGGCACTCCGCCACCCGCGGACAAGCTGCCGCAAGTCGGCGACGAGATCGCCGTCTATCGCAACAATCGTGACGCGCGCAACCCGCAGTATCGGTGGGACAAGCCGCAAGCTGCTTACGAAAGCAATCTGAAGCGCGGACGCGGCGGCAAGCAATCGCCGCGAGGAGGTAGACGATGAGCAAACCAGGCATCCTGATCTGCACGGTCGGCACCGGCGACATTGACAAGTTGCGCGAGACGCTGCTCGAGCCGCTCAAGAAAACGATCCGCAAAGGCGAGTGGAGCCGCGTGATTCTGCTGCCTTCGCAACTGACCAAGGAGAATGCCACGAAGCTCCGCGAGGAAGTGCAAGACATACCTGTCGAGATCAACGAGTTGCCCCAACACGGAGCGGAAGACGACGCGGATGCTTGCTTTGCTCATTTCGACGGCATCCTCGCCAGCTTGCGTGCCCAAGGCGTGCCGGCAAATGGGCTGTTGGTCGACTTCACTCGCGGCACAAAGGCCATGAGCGCCGCTCTGGTCCTGGCCGCAGTTCGCCACGACCTACCGCAGTTGCGCTACATCTCGAGCAGGAAACGCGATGAGCGAGGCATGGTCGTTCCTGGAACGGAGGTCGTCGCGGAGGTTCACACGACGATTGCCAGCGCGCAGAAGCGGATGGACGACTGCTATCGATTCTTTCAGCACGGCAACTTCGCCGCTGTTTTAGAGTTGCTGCCTGACCCGCATAGCCCATTGGCGCAGCATTGGCCTAATGACCTGCGCGAGGCTGTCCAGTGCGTTCGCCCACTGGCAACTTTCGCTTCGGCATGGGATCGGCTTGACTACAAGGGTGCCCAAATGATGGTCCTGCCATCCGGCGGCGCCTGTCCTTCGCGTTGGAGTGTGTTTCTTCCCTCCGATCAATTGCGGCAATGGGTTGCTACACTCGCCCAACCATTCCCCGATGACAGCAAGGAACGGGCCGTTCGTTTACGACTCCTAGTTGCCGATTTGCTCGCGAACGGTGAGCGCCGCGTTCGAGACCAGCAGTACGAAGATGGCATCATTAGGGCATATCGTGTGCTGGAACTCGTGGGACAGATTCGACTGTTTGATCATGGCCTGGACTCGGCAGCCCTTCCGCCGGAGCATCCAGTCGTCGAGAAGTTCCATCGGGAGCTGGTGAAGAATAAGAGCACGCCGCTCACCCCGAATCGAAGTGGTCAACTCATGGCAGCTCGGGAGCAAGTGGCGCGCTTGTTGAAGCGCTTGGACGATCCACTGGCGCAGCGGTTCATCGAACTTGGCAATAAGGGTTTGGTCAAAGCATCCGTTCGAAACCTGAGCGTTTGGATTCATGGCTTCGAGGCGGTGAGCGGCAGTGACCCGGAACCGCTCCGACAGCTTTACAAGAATCTTGAACAGCTAATCCTGGATGATGGCGGGAGCCAGGCACGGAAGCGGCTACAATTGGCTAGGTGGTTGGATTTCACTCATGCCACAGCGGATTAAGTTGCTGCGCAAACTCGTCGCGGGGCTGCATTTGCCAGCGAAGCGGCGCTCGGGCTGCCCAAGGCCGCGCAGACCCGTGCCGCCAGACCCGACCGACTGGCTCGCGCTTCAGGCCAGTGTTAGCAATCCTAACAGGGGGGTATACTCGTGAGTCGCTTGTCGCTCCGGGGCATGGTTCAAAAACCGGCTGTGATGGGGGGGGTGTGAGCGATTTGCACAGACTTTTGCACAAACCTGCGTTCGCCGTCACCTACTTCTCAACCATGCCTCGCTCCGGCGCTATCTCAAAAAGTCCAACTTCCACATTCCGGCGGTTGACACATTTCGTTCCAATTCTTTGCAATTCGTTCCAATTCGTTTCAGGAGGTGGGTGTCTGTGTGACTGTGGAACGAATCCCGCAAGTTCTCTGTTTGCCGTGACTTACAGTGACGGATTCGTTTCAGAGCACAAAAACTCTTCTGAAACGAATCCGTTTAGTTGACCTACATACACAGTCATTTGCGTCGTTGTACCAAAGCTGTCACTTTCACCGTTTGGAATGTTGCTCATTTGATACGCGCAGTTGCTCTGCGCGATATCAGTTTAGTGACAAAAGGGGGGGGTACGTGTGTGTCGCTTGTCGCTCCGGAGCCTTTCCAGGTCACAAATTAAATAATCACAAATAGTTGCGCTGCAGTTCCGGAGCGACAACCATCGGTTTTTTTTGTCGCTCCGGAACCACTGTCGCTGCGGAATCACCTTTCAGCCGCGAGCATGGCCACGGCATACGCACAACCCGCTTCGGACGCTTCGGGACTCCACACCCGTTCCAACGCCACAGTCGTAAGATTCAGTTCGCTCAAGCACTTTCTTGCCAGGAAAGCACCGCTGCCCGCCACAATGAGCTGCACTGGTTGCTTCTCTTCGGAAAAGTTGTTTTCCAGAGCCTGCCGCACAGCCGCGCGCAAACGCTCCTTTTGCTGCGCGTAAATCCAATCAGCAAGCTGTAGTGTTTCTTCCTTCAATACAGTGGGTCCGTCGCCGCCCAGCATTCGCGCCAGCCGTACATGAGCCCAGTGCTTGTCGGCGGGCCGGCCGTCGGCGGTCGCGACGTCCTTTTCATTCTCGGCCAATAAGTCGAGCAAGAGATAGGCGTCGAGCGTGGTCGCGAACAACTCGGCGGCGAGCGGGCGTTCGATCGGGAAAGCACAAATGGGTGTTCGACGCACTCCCATGTAAATGAGCTCGCCGGCCGCCAGTCGCTCATAGTCGGTCCAGCCCTTTGGCCGGGGTTTGCCGTCAGAGAGCGGTATAACGTCCGTGGTCGTGGAGCCGACGTCGATGACGAGGGCGGGCCCGGTTGCCGCGAAACGGCCGACGAATACCGCCAATGCCAGCCAATTCATCGAGGCCACGCGCCAGGGCTCATGCCGGGCGTCCGCGAGGGAAATAAACGCACCCGGCGCCGCCCACACGAATACCGGCGTTTCGTGCGCCACCTCCGCAACGCTGTGCGCGATGGCCCGCACCCCTTCCCAGCGGTTGGCGTAACAATCGCACAGCTCGCCGGTCATGGTTACAGCGAGCGCGTCGTAAGCGGCGACACCGTCCACGAGTTGGCCCAAGGCGGCGGCCAGCTCATTTGGTTTTTTCCAAAGGGGAAACGGAACGATGCGGGCCGTGCCGGCCGTGTGTGCGGCCTTCAGGTTCGCGCCGCCGATGTCCAGGCCAAGGATGCGTTTCATTCCAGTTTCATTCCGCTCAGCCACCACAGGCCTAGCGGCACGAGCGGCCAGATGAGTAGCGCGAGGCCGAACGTGTGCGTCCAGGGCAGCACCCAGCGACCGATCAAGCCGATCACGTAGAGCAAAAAAGCCAACCCGCCCATCGATGCGGTGAAGATCACGTAACCCATCAAGATGCTGTTTTTGAAATCCGTCGAACTCATGAACTCCGGCAGCGTGCCTAATCCGCGCCACAGGAGCCAGATCGAATACGCGAGGCCCACCAGCCAGGCCAATCCCAAGAGCCATTCCCCGGAGGTGAGCTCGCGCTGCCGGCCCAGCAGTTTCTGATTGAAATAAAACACCGGCCAACACAGCACGATGCCGAGCGGCAGGAACAAGAGAAACGGGAGATTGCGGGCAAAGGATGCGACGAATGCACTCACGTCAATTTCCGATGGGATGGCGCGCAGCCCGCCGACGTCGGCCAAGAGGGCGGACACGCCGATTCCCAGAAACAGGATCAGATAATCGAAAAGCCGCGGCCTGGTGGCGACCGGCGTCGGCCTCGATCCTTGGGGCGCAACAGCCACGGGCCGGGGTTGCGGCATGCCCATTCTCGGCGCGGGTTGGTTCATGCCAGTGATGCTAAGGTAGTTCCGCGAAACAAACAAGAGGCTGATTCCAAGCCGCATACGTTGACGGCGCTCTTCTTGCGGCATTACAATGGAGCCTGCATCCATGCGCTAGCGAGCAAGGAACACGCGCGAGCAGAGGGGGTACGCAACCGTTGCGCATCGGCAAGTATGAGGTTGTCAGTCATGTCGCTACCGGCGGCATGGGGGCGGTCTATAAGGCCATCGACACCGAGTTGAACCGCTTGGTGGCGCTCAAGGTGTTGTCACCGGAATTGGCGGCCAAGCCGGCAATGCTGTCACGTTTCAAGCGCGAGGCCGTCAGTGCCGCCAAACTGTGTCACGAAAACATTGTCGCCATCTACGACAGCGGTGATTGGAACGGCACGTATTTCCTCGCTCTGGAATTCGTCGACGGCAAAGACCTGCACGACTACGTTGTCGAAAAAGGCAAGCTCGAGCATGACGAAGCGCGCGACATCGCCATCCAGGCCGCTTGCGCTCTGGACCATGCCCATAGTCAGGACATCGTTCACCGCGACATCAAGCCTTCCAATTTTCTGATCACGCGTACGGGGGGCCGCTTGCAAGTCAAACTGACCGACATGGGCCTGGCCCGGCAAGTCAGCGACGAGCAATTCCGCGTCACCAAGGCGGGGATGACGATCGGCACGGTCGACTACATGGCCCCCGAACAAGCCCGCAACAGCAACAAAGTGGACTGCCGCAGCGACATTTATTCGCTCGGTTGCACGATCTTTCACATGCTGAGCGGCAAGTGTCCCTTTCCAGCGGGCAGCCTGGCCGAAAGGATTCTGAAACACCTGCAGGAAGAGCCGCCCGATATTCGCAAGCTGAATCCGCAAGTGCCCGAAGGACTGGCGCGCGTGCTCAAGAAAATGCTCGCCAAGAAGCCGGCCGACCGCTATCAGACTCCGCTCGAATTGCTGTACGCCTTGCAGGACCGGGCTGACTTTCGCGCCTATCTTGCAAGAACAAGCCGCCTCGGCTCTT
>JAKEFD010000365.1 GCA_022616245.1 Gemmataceae bacterium | reverse complement strand
GCCGTCTTTTGCGAAGAGGCGGAGAAACGTTTTCGCGAAACGCAACGAAAGCCGGTAAAGCCAGGGCCGGCGCAAAACTTCTTTCCAGGCGGCGTAGGCCAGGTCTTCCAGCCGGCCTGGCTTGTAACGGTGCTGCATCTGGCGAAGCCCAATGAGCATGTGCGGAATGTTGATCTTGACCGGGCAGGCCGCCTGGCACGCCCCACATAAAGAAGACGCGTGGGGCAGGTGCGGGTTCAGGCTAACACTGTCGTAAAGTGGAGTCAAAATGCTGCCGATCGGACCGGAATAGACTCCGCCATAAGCGTGGCCCCCGATGCGGCGGTAGACCGGACAGGCGTTCAGGCAAGCGCCGCAGCGGATGCACTGCAAACTCTCGCGAAACGGTGAACCGAGTATCTTCGACCGGCCGTTGTCGAGCAGCACCAGATGGAATTCCTCTGGGCCGTCCATTTCTCCCTGCTGTCGTGCACCGGTGATGATGGTAGTGTAGACGGAGAGCGTCTGCCCGGTGGCGCCGCGCGCCAAGAGCTTCAGGAAAGCCGGTAAGTCGCTAAAGCGCGGTATCACTTTCTCGATGCCGGCGATGGCGACATGCACGCGCGGGCACGTCGTCGTGAGCCGGCCATTGCCTTCGTTGGTCACCAGGACGATGGTTCCGGTCTGGGCCACGACAAAGTTGGCCCCGGTGATGCCCAGGTCCGCCTGATAGAACTTTTCGCGCAGGACGCGGCGGCCGGTCATGGCCAACGAGCGTGCATCGTCGGGCAGTGACTCTTGCAAATGGTTCGACATGACGCGGGCGATGCTTTCGCGCGTGTGGTGCACGGCAGGCGCAACCAGATGCGAGGGACGTTCGCCCGCGATCTGGATGATGAACTCGCCGAAGTCGGTTTCGGTGACTTCGACGCCGGCTTTTTCCAGCGCCGGATTGAGATGAATTTCCTCCGAAGTCATGGACTTCGACTTGACCGCCTTTTTGCAGCCGGCTTGCCGCGCGATGTTGACGACGATTTGCCGCGCGTCCTCGGCCGTGGCGGCCCAATGGACTTTGCCGCCGCGGTTGGTCACGGCCTGCTCGAGTTCTTCCAGATAGCGGTCCAGATGGGCCAGCGCATGTTCCTTGATGTGCTTGGCGTGATCGCGTAAGGCGCTGCTGTCGGCCAATGCGGCATAGCTCCGGCGATTGCCGGCCATGAGAATGTCCGTGAGCCGCGCCAGCGCCGCTTGCAAAGGCGGATCGGTGAGGGCCTGGGCGCTGGCGCCGGCGAAGTCGTGATGTTCGTGTTTGGCGTAGTTCATGGTTTTGCCGCTTGCGGCTTGGCGAATCGGGACCACAACCGAGCGCGAAACGTAAACGGGTCAAGTGGAATTCAGTACTTCCGCCAGATGCATGAACTTTACCCTGGAGCCGCGGCGGCGTAAACAGCCGCCGATATTCATGAGGCAGCCGGCGTCGGTGGCGACCACGACGTCGACGCCGGTTTTCTCGATGAGCGCCGCCTTGTCCTGCACCATGGCGCCGCTGATGCCCGGGTAGCGCACCGAGAAAGAGCCGCCGAAGCCGCAGCATTCGTCATAGCGCTCGAGCGGCGCGAGGTGCAGGCCGCGCACGTTGCGCAGCAGGGTTTCCGGCTCGCGCTGAAGTCCCAGGCCGCGCAAATGACAGGCCATGTGATACGTCGCCTTTCCTTCCAGGCGCGCGCCGACATCCTCCTTTTTTAACACATTGACCAGGAAATCGGAAAGTTCGTGCGTGCGTCTGGCCAGGTCCTCGGCCCGGCCGTGCCAGACCATGTCGTCATGAAGCAACTCTGGATACTCGAGCTTGACCATGGCGGCGCACGAGCCGGAGGGCGACACGACGAGTTGCTTGCTCGCGAACGCCTGGATTGTGTGTTTGGCCAGCTCGCGGGCGTCATGATGAAAGCCGCTGTTGAAATGGGGCTGCCCGCAACACGTCTGCGCTGCCGGAAAATCAACCTCGACGCCCAGGCGGCGCAGCAACTGAACCGTGGCCACACCGACCTCAGGAAACAAAGCGTCGCCGAGGCAGGTGACCATGAGCGAGACTTTCACGCCGCGAACTCCTTGTCGCATTACAGAAGGCGCCGGCTTTCGTGCACGAGGGCGTCAAAGACGAAACGGAGCGCCGGCTCGGCCATATGGTTAAAGTACTGCCAGGAATGGCCGCCGGCGCGGGTCGAAAGATCGGTTGTATGCGCGACGCCCAGGGCAGCGAGCTTTTCGTGCAGCCGGTCGTTGCCGCGAAACCATGCCGCGTCGTCCGGGTCGATCGAGAAGTAAAGATGCGGCGGGTATTGCGTCGGATCGATTTGCAATAGCGCGGTGGCTTGCCGGGCGTGTTCCTTGCTGTCGAACATGTCGTCGAGCGCTGTGCCTTGGCCGTAGAGTTCGTGGAAATCGAAGGCAGAGGCGATGCCGGCGGCCACGGGAAACAGCTTGGGATGGCGAAACGCCAGCCGCAGCGCGCCTTGCCCGCCCATGCTGATGCCCAAAAGGCCAATGCGCGGCGGCTCGATGCCAAAGCGCGCGCGGAAAAACGGCACGACGTGTTCCAGGAGGAATTGCTCGGGGGACATGCCCTCGTCGAATTCCGCACAAATGCGTTCGGTCCACCACGAGCGCTGGGCGTGCGGGCAAACGCAGGCTAGGTTCCACTGTTCAAGCGGTTTGGTGAACTCGGGCCGGTCGACAAGGGTTTCCAGGCCGTAGGGATGGAGAAAGAGGATGCCCAAACGCGGCGCGACGGAACTTGGCGGTAGAAACACGTCCGCCGACTTGCCGGCTATCGTTGCGCTAGTCCAGGCGTTATTCATGAGACCCCGTTTTAGTCTTGGAGTCCGGTGACTCGACACCGCTTTAGGATTCTAGGAGTATCGCAGTGACTCAGGTCCAAAAATCCCAAAGCGGCGAGGCCGCGTTTTCTGTGCACGCTTCCGCGAATCTGTTCATGGACACAAGTCTTTGTCCCTTATAGCATTGCGATTTCTTCACAAAGTGATGGGGGGGTGTGATCGAATTGCACAGACTTTTGCACAGACTTTGTTGCAAAGCCGCTTTTGGGTTTTTGTGCAATGCAATCCAATTCCTCTACTTGCCGGACGCCATTTTCTTCAGGTCGGCGTCGCGGTAGTAGAGCGGCAGGTGCCGATAGTAGACTTCTAGTGTGAGCAGCGACAGCGACGTCTGCATGAGCCGGCCGCCGTTGGGGCCGTGCGGGTCGCCCGCCGAGGACCAGCTGCCGTAAAACGGCCCCTTCTTGTCTTCCTGCGCTTTTTGCAGGGCGTCGCGCATCTTTTCGTTCCAGACCTTCCAGCCCTCGCCGCCGAAGTGGTGCATGACCTGGCTGGCGTAATAGGTGTAATAAATGCTCTTGGGATTGGGCGGATTGGGCTTCAGGAAGTTTTCGACGCCTTTGATCATGCGCAGGTTTTGCGGGCCCCATGATTGCAGATATTGCCGGCAGAGCAAGCCCACCGCGCTCATCGTCGGTGTCGAGCCGACGCCGATGTAGCCGTAGCCCTCGTCCTGTCCGCAGCAGGAATCGAGATACGCCTGCGCCTTGCGCATCGTGATTTCCGGTACATCGAGGTTGGCCATCTGCGCGCTTTTCAGAGCCATCGCCTGCCAGCCGACGACGGATGTATCGCCCGCTTGTCCCGGCGAATAGCGCCAGCCGCCGGCGTCGTGCTGCGCCTGCACGATGTAATTGATGGCCATCTGCGCCGGCCGCCGCAGGGTCGGGTCCTGGGTCATGCCGTAGGCCTCGCAGATGGCGATGGTGGCGAGGCCGTGGGCATACATGCCGCCGCCGAAGTAGCCGGTGCGCTTGTCTTGCTTGCGCAACAAGTAGAGGAATGCCTTCTCAACCGGCTTGTCATACGGTGCGTCTTTGGCTTTGTGGGTTTTGCCGGCGCCCAACAGGGGCAACAGGCCGAAAGCCGTGCCGGCGATGTCATTGGCGCCGCCGCGGTCGGGGAAGCGGGAATCGTCCAGGGCCCATTTGCCGTCGGCGTGCTGCACCTGGCAGAGCCATTGCAAACCGCGCGTGACGGCGGCCTCGGAGGCCTTGGTGCCGCCGCCGAAGTCCAATGCGAATTTCTTGGCAGAGCCGCTGCGGGCGTCAATGCCGCCGGGCTGCAGTTTGCCCAGCAGCGTTTCGCCCCCGGCCAGGCCCGGCGTGTTGGGGCCGCTCAAGCCGAAGGGCCCGCTCCCTTGCCCGCCGCCCCAGCCCGGCGGCGCGGGCATGCTCGTGGGCAGGTTGCTTTTGCCGCCCAAGAGGCCCACCTCTTCACGCGGATCGTTTTGGCCCGGCATGGTGATGTCCGCCTTGCGCTCGTTCGGCGCGGCGGGATCGCTAAATGGATTGAGTGCGCCCTCATCGATAAAGGGAGTCAGGAAAGGATCCTTCTTTTCGGGCGGTAGAAACGGGTCGGCGTTGACGACAGCCGCTCGCATTTCTTCCATCGCGGGCGCTTCGTTGGGCGCACGCAGGAACAAGACGAGCAAACCGATCGAGGCGGCATGGAACACGACGCTGCCCAGAGCCGCGGGCGCCATGCGCCAGAGAATCGCGTTGGAGTCTTTTGGAGTACGCGAAAGCACGACAACCGGCGTTTTCCCTTGGGCGGACATGAGTGTTCCTCCAAAAGCAAGCGGCAAGAAAAAACGGGGAGTTGCCTCCCCGTTTATAGTTGTGCTCACGCTCCGCGTGGGGCGACGTGCTGACTACTTGGCGGCCATTTTCTTGTCGCCCGGGTCGCGGTAGTAAAGTGGCAAGTGTCGGTAATAAACTTCGAGAGTAAGCAGCGTCAGCGAGGTCTGCATGAGCCGGCCGCCGGAGTTGCCGTGCGGGTCGCCCTGGCTGGACCAGCTGCCGTCCATGGGGCCGTTGCCCTTGTCTTGCAGCTTGAGCAAGTCCTCGCGCATCTTTTCATTCCACGATTTCCACGATTCACCGCCGAAATGGTGCATCACCTGCGTGGCGTAGTAAGAGAAGTACATATGCTTGGCCAGCGGTCCGGTTTTCTTGATGTGGTTTTCGACGCCCTTGATCATGCGCAGGTTTTGCGGGCCCCACGATTGCAGATACTGCCGGCACAGCAAGCCCACCGCGCTCATGGTCGGTGTCGAGCCGCCGCCGGGAACGTAGGCGTAACCCTCGTCCGAGCCGCCGCAAGCCGATTCCATGAAGGCCACGGCTTTCTTCATCGTGACTTCGGGCACATCCAAGCCCGCCATCTGAGCGCTCTTGAGGGCCATCACCTGCCAGCCGACCACGGAAGTGTCGCCCGCCTGGTTCGGAGAATAGCGCCAGCCGCCGCCGTCATGCTGAGCCTGGACGATGAAGTTGATGGCCATTTGCGCGGGCCGGCGCAGGTTCGGGTCCTGGCTGAGGCCGTAGGCTTCGCAGATCGCGATGCTGGCCAAGCCATGCGCGTACATGCCGCCGCCGAAGTTGCCGGTGCGCCTGTCTTGCTTCTTGATGAGGTATAAGAGGGCCTTTTCCACCGGCTTGTCATAGGGGGCGTCCTTGGCTTTGTGCGTCTTGCCGGCGCCTAAGAGCGGCAACAGGCCGAAGGCGGTGCCGGCGATGTCATTGGCGCCGCCCTTGTCCTTGAAGCGTGAATCGTCGAGCATCCATTTGCCGTCCGACTGCTGCATGCGGCAGAGCCACTTGAGGCCGCGGGTGACGGCGGCCTCGGATTCCTTGGTGCCGCCGCCGTCGCGCAGGGCGAACTCGCGAGTCGCGCCGCTGCGGCCGTAGAAGGTGCCGGCCAGGGGCAGGCCGCGCGGGCCGTAGCCGCCGAGCATACCGACGGCGTTGCTGGTGTTGAAAGCGCCTTCAATGGTGCCGCCTTGGCCCTTGGCGCCGATGCCGCCGGGCGCGGGCAGGTTCACGGGCGGCGCGTCCTTGGGCGCATCGAGAATGCCGACCGCCTCATTCGGGTTGACCATGCCGGGCACGCTCACGTCGGCCTTGCGGTCCACGTTGTATTGGATGTCGGTGTCGAACTCCTGTGCTGCCGGGTCGATGTCGGTGGTCAAGAACGGATCGTTGCTCGGTTTTTGTTCTGCGGGATCGGCGTTGACCGTCGCTTCATCCTTGACCGATTCCATCGCCGGCGCGGCTTGCGGATCCTTCAAAATGACCAGGAGAAGCAAGATCAGACCGGCATGAAACACCGCGCTGCCGATGGCGGCTGGAATCAGCCGGATCATATTTTTGGCGCTGGAGTAAGGTTCTTTGACAACGATGACAGGAGGGGTGCTTGGCTTGGAATTGCCTTGAATGGACATGATGCAGTCCTTCTATGAAACGTCCCACGAACCTGGACAATACTATTTTGGACGGTAAACGACCGTGTTGCAACGTAAAAACCGGCCATTTCTTGTTGTTTAGCGTTCGCAGCAGGTCACGATGCGTTGGCCTGCTCCCCTCGCCTTGGAGGGAGAGGGGCTGGGGTGAGGGTGCCGCTAAACGGCCCCAGGAGGCGCGCCCGGCCCAGTTGGGGTCTCCTCGCCCACGTTTTCCATCATCTCTTTGGCTCGCTCCAACTGCATTTCTTTCAGCTTAAGTTCCAAGGCGCGATCGCCCCGGCGCAAGTACCAGCTAAGCACCAAGAAACCGACGGTGACAATGGCTACCAGTGCCACCGCACCAAATAGCATTTCGATGGGAAAGGCCGTCGAACTGCCCTCGTCCGTGTCAGGCGCTTTGGTGAGCATGACCGATGGGCCGACCAAAAGCGGCGTGTCCCGGTCGCCTGATTCGGACTTATACTTCACTTTCTTCAGGAAATAACCGTAGAACGTGACGTAACGGTCCATCTTCTCCGATTCCTTGAGCCCGTCCGGCAAAACCGTGAACACGATCCAATATGGCGGGGCTTTGCGGGTTGGCCCGAAGACCCAGCCTTCGTACACGTATTTCACGCCCTCGGCCTGAGCTTCTTGCGTTGCTTCCCAGCGACGCACGCGCACCAGCTTCCCCTCTAAAGCGACAACCTTGCCGCGGTAGTCGTCCGGTTTGTTCCAAAGATGGGCGAATGTTACATGGCTGTTTTCTTGGGCGCTTTTCGCGAAGGCATCGAACGGGACGCGAAACGACTTGATCACCGCCTCATTAAAGGATTTGTACGCCGCCAGCTGGTCCTTGCGGATTTCGTCCGGCGCTTTGCCGCGCAAGTCGGGCATGGGCGTGCCGTCGCGCACGAACTCCAGCCATTTGGGATCGAGCGCGGGCGCGGTGTCGGCGACGAACTCCAACTCGTTCCAAATGAACTTCTCGTGCGCCGCCCAGCGCAACGTCGCCGCGGTCAGGGGGTTGTGTGCCGTGATCAACTGTGCCGCCGCCCCTGCCTGCTGGCGCTGGCGGACGCCCCAAAACGCCAATTCGCGGTCCTGGGGATCCTGCCCTTGGACAGTGCCGGCAATGGCGGCCGTAGCCATCACTATCCAGCACATGATCCGGTGTCTTGCCTGCATGCGCACGCTCTCCCCAAGAATGGATGCGGCAAACTCGCAAAAGTTCCCGATTCACTTACGTTTGCATCTTCTTGGCGACTTTGCGTCTTTGCGCGAGGATTTAATCCAAATCTCGCGCAAAGGCGCAAAGGCGCGAAGAAGAAACTTAATTGCCGCCGACAGGGTTCTTGGGCGGGGCCACGAAGGAAATGTTTTGGTAGCCGGCGATCTTGCAGGCATCGTAGACGCGCATGAGATACATATGCTTGAGATTGCCGTCCGCTTCGATCTTGATGTTGGCTTTGGTTGCTCCCGGTTCTTTCAGGATCTTCTTCAACTCGCTGGTGAGCTTCTTGAGACCTTCGTCCAGCGTAGTGTCGGTGTCGGACACGGTCACCGCCGAAGGCGCTTCCGGCCTCTTGAGCATAACCCGGCTGGGCTCGCCGTCCACGCGTGTGCCTTCGGTTTGCCCTTTGGCGACCGACTTCACAATGACCATGAGCACGTCCTGCAATTCCGGCGGGGCGTCGATGGCGGGCAAATCCGGCGGCGTGTCGGCTGCTTTGGGTCCTTTGGTCGCGATCAGCGTGGGGGGCAAGAGATTGCCGTCGATGTGGCCTTCGAGAGCCGACGGGTGATACGTCATGATAAAAAACGCCATGAGCTGAAAGGCCATGTCGAGCATGGGCGTGATGATTAGCCCCATCTGCACGCCGCCGACGCCGGAATCGGTGTACTTCCTTCTCATG
>JAKEFD010000364.1 GCA_022616245.1 Gemmataceae bacterium | reverse complement strand
CTGACTCCTGTCCCCTGACTCCTGTCCCCTGACTCCTGTCCCCTGACTCCTGTCCCCTGACTCCTGTCCCCTGACTCCTGACTACAGCCCGAAATCGCCCTTGATTTTCCGCCAACAGCTATGGATGTGGTTGGCGGGGTTGCCGCCCGAGTCGTTTTGGACGTTGAGGAACTCGATGACAAAAGTCGGGCCGTGCACGCGATAGGTGTGGCCTTTGCCCCCCTTGGCATCGCGCGTGTAGGCGAAGTGAATCTTGCCGACGCCGGCGTCTTTCACGTGCTTCCATTCCAGCGCCGCGACTTCAGCCGGCATGCGGTCGGTGTAAGCGTGCAAGAGCTTCATGAGGATGCCTTTTTGCGCCTCGGTCATCGCGTCGGCGGCGACTCCGACCGGCTCGCCCAGCTTCGGCTCGGTCGTTTTTTGTCCCGGTTCGCCGAACGGCTTCTTTTGCAACGCGACCTCTTTTTGTTTGTCGCTCAGCGAATTGAATAAATCGACGGCCAGATCCTCCGCCGACGCGAGAATGCGCAGGCCCTTCTTGGGGCCGGCCTTGACCTCGGCGGGATTAGCGCCGAAGAATGTCGGCGTCGACGCCACCACTTGCGTGCCGTCCAAGGTGAAGTTGAGGGCTAAATGATGCCCCTCGACGCGCCAGCCCCACTTGCCGGTTTTGGAAGGCGTGCCGAAGACGGTGAAGAAATACCAATCGGGATTGCGGACCATCTTGCCGCCGGTCTCCTGTTCACGCAGGATTGCTTCCAGGCTCATGATCGTGACCGCAGCGTTGTTGCCCGCTTCGCTCGTGCCTGACCGCAATAATGCGAGCGCGGCTTTCTTCTGCTCCGCGGACATGGCTTCGAGCGGCACGCCTTTGCGCGTCGATTTAGTCCCGTCCTGCAGCGGCACGAAATTCCAGTTGAAGCGCTCTTTGCTGTCAAACGGAATGGTCGCCTGGCCCTTAAGCTCGTCGCCCAGGGAGGCGAGGAATCTCTGGGCGGCGATTGTCATCACCGCGCCCGGCGGCTCGGCCTTTTGCGCCACATACGCCAAGCCCGCCACTGCGATCAGGGCGGCCAACGCCAACGACAAGCGCGTGAGTTTCATGGCACCCTCGAGATTGTTGATTTCTGATTGTTGATTGCGAATTAGCATAGCAAAGTCGGCGGTGATTGCAACGAATGAGATAGAAGTTCAGCGCCGCGCCGGTGCATCCCGAGCCGCGCCCGTGCCTGTCCGAGCCGCGCCCGTGAGGAAGCGGGATCGCCGTGCAACCCGCTTCCTTACGGGCGCGGCTCGGACAACCGGCCTGCCTCCAACACGCACCGCCGTGTCGCGCGTCCGGCGGCGGCCTTGTCGTGCGTGACGAGAAGTACCGCCCCGTCTTGCTGCGCGAACGACGCCAAGCGGTCAAACACCATGACTGCATTTTGTTCGTCCAGGTTGCCGGTGGGCTCGTCGGCCAGCAGAACCGATGGGTTGTGCAAAAGGGCCCGGGCCAAGGCGACGCGCTGGCGCTCACCGGAACTCAGCTCCGAGGGCAGATGATGCCGCCGTGGCGTCAAGCCCAATTCCTCAGCCAAGGTTTCGGCCCGTCGCGCGAGGTCCGGTCCGCCATGCGCCACGCCGGCCGCCAGGATGTTCTCCAGCGCGCTTAAGTAAGGGATCAGATGAAACTGCTGAAACACAAAGCCGATCCGGAGAGCGCGGAGCCGGGCGCGGGCCTCGTTGGAAAGCTGATAGACGTCGTCGCCGCCCACACGGACCGTTCCCTGATCCGGCCGCAACAGAGCGCCGGCAACGAGCAGCAGCGTCGTTTTGCCCGCGCCGCTGGGTCCCTGGACAGCTACGAATTCGCCGGCGTCAACCCGCAGCGTGACGGATGTAATAGCCGGAACATTGCTGCCTGCTTTGGGGTACGTCTTGCCGACGTCTATTAGCTCAAGCATGACTCAGAATGGTTTGCAGGGCTGGGTTGCAATGCATTATGTTCTGTGTAGTCAAAGAGTTGCGGCGAAATCGGACAAAAAATGGTTTGCAGGGCTGTCCAGGGGGGGTGCAATGCAAACCATTTTCAAGAGGTCTCTTGCTGCAGGATATTCGCCGGATCGTGTCGCAGTGCGCTAAGCGCCGCCAGCCAGGACGCCAGCACGGCGACGAGCGGCGCAGCCACGATAATCCACAAAAGCCCGATCACATGTCCCGGTTCGGCCGCGGTCGCTCCATCGCCCAACGACGCGGCCACAACAACGCCGAGTAACAAACCAGGAACCGCGCCGGTGACGCCGACAAGCACGGCGCGGCTCAGAAACAAGGTCAAGAGTTGGACCGAGCGCAAACCGAGCGCGCGCAAGAGTCCAATTTCAGCGCGGCGCTCGCGGACGTTGCTCCACGCCAAAAGGCCGACCCAGGCGCAAGCGGCAATCAGCGTCAAAGGAACCAGGAGCGCGGCGAACGCTTCCTTTTCGCCACGCAGTTCCGCCCGATGTTCTTGCTCGCGCGCCACGGCGGCCTTCGCTTCCTCGGCCACCTTGGTCCGCGCCTCCGCCCGCGCCGTCGCTTTCGTCTCAAATTCCTCCACCTGTGTCTCGGGCAGGATCTCCATGATCTCCTGGCGAATCACGCTCAGGCGGTCCGCGTTGCAGTTGCAGCCTAGGGCGAGCATGCCGTTGATAAGACCCTTCTTGTCAAACATCTCTTGAGCGTCAGCGAGCGGAATCCAGGCGGTGATGTCGTCCTGGTCGCCCCGGCGCGGCTGAATCTTGTGGATGACGAACTTGCGCCCGTGGAGGACGACGGCATCGCCCGGCTGATGGCCGCGCTCGAGCAAGTTGCCGAGCACGATTTTCCCTTTGGGAACGGCCGGTATGAACGCCTTCTTCTTGTCTTGCGCCAGGATCGGCACTTCACCGCGCGTGCCGACGAGCAATAGCGCGGGTATTTTCTCCTCCGGCCAGTCGATCTTGCGCTGCAGGATCGGCAACAAATGGTTGATCGACACGATCTTGGAATTGGCCAGGCGGTCGACGTATTCCTCAGGCATGTACTTGTCGGCATAGTCCTTGGCGAAGAAGTCGAGCAGGTTAACGTCTTTGGGCAAGATGCGAATGTTGAAGCCGAGGTTTTTGGTGATGACGCGGATTTCGTCTTCGAGCTTGGCCATCACCGCTTGTGTTTGCGTCTCCTTGGCTGCGACGATCTCTTCGGTGCGGCGATCGTGCAAATTCAAGAGAAGAAGCGAGCCGGCGAGCGCAGCGACCGCGATCGTTACGGCGAGCACGCCCAAAGCGAAGCCCAGCTTGCGAAACCAGATTTCGCGATACACTAGCCGAAACAGCGACATGGCTCACTTTCTCTTGAGCACGACGATCGTCCCCGCGATAAGAACCAGCAGCCCGCAGCCCGCGATAACCAAAAGATTGCGCCACACATCGGAGCCGCGCCCGTCAGTACTGTCCGAGCCGCGCCCGTAAGGAAGCGGATTCTGGGCTCCGGCCGTCAGCGCCGCCAAGGGCAGCTCGGGATTCTTTGTCAGCTTGCCGGTCAAGCCCCCTTCCCAATCGGCGGTGACCAGCAAGTCGACGCCCGGGTTTTCTTTTTTCGCTTCGCACTTGCAAGCGCCGACGATGAAGTGCGCCGTTTGCTCCACGTTGGCTTCATTGATTCCTTTGCCCACAAGCGCGTACAGCGCCAGTCCCCGGCCAAAAACCGGGAACACAATCGGCTCCTTGCGCGCGGCCAGGTCTTCTTCCATTCCCAGAAGCATCTGTACGAGGATGTCTTCGTCCGGATTCTGCCGCGAGAGTCGTACCATCGAGAATTCGAGCTTCAGCTTGACGTCCGATAGGAGCGCGTCTTTGGGTGAACCAGTCAATTCCGGCAAGACCATCTCTTTCTGCACCTTCTTCAGGTAGCCGTCCAGCCACGCCCAGTTGGCGTCGTCCTTCTCATTGTCCCCTGAATCGATGCACAGCCAGACCGCGGACTGGCCTTCGAGAATGCGCCGTGCCAGTTCCCGCCGCGCGGGCGAATCGAGCAGCCGGCGCAAGACTTCCGCGTCGAGCGGGCCTTCGTAAAGACTGTGCGCGATGTTCGCGCTTTGGGGATAGCGCACGACCAGCCAAGGCAGCTTCGGGCTTTTTTGCATTTGAAATAACTCCAGCCGTTTCTCGGCGGGATTCTTGTCCAGGTCAATGCGCTCGACGAGAACATTGGGGACTGCACCGGTAGTCCGCTCGGCAATATCAAAGAGCGACCGAACGAGCGTTTCCTCCGCCTCAGTTAGTGGGCCGCGATGATAGACAAGCAATTGGTAAGGCTCGGGCTGCCAGCGTTCCAAGGCATATCGAAAAACCGGCACGTTGCAAGCGAAGGACGGCATCGCGTTGCCTAGTAAAGTCAAAACGCACAAGGAGAACAATTTACCACGCCCAGGCAGAGGAAAATAGCGGCGGCGCATGTTCAATCCTCCGCCACGATTTCTATGCCGCTCAGAAGTGTCGAGCGCACGGCGGAAGAGTCGGCGGGCGCGAGGCGAATGCGGAGGGCTTGATCGGCCAGGATGCCGCGAAACTCTTTGCACAGCGTTCGCAGCGGGCCGCCCGCCTCGCGGCAAATGTCAAAGTCGCGCAACATCTCCTTACCCTGGATGGAAAGGTGAAACAAGCGTTGGCCCGGCGCGACGTCGTCAGGCTCCATGAAATAGAGCCGCACGTTGAACTTACGCGGGCCCGGTTCGTCGTCGAGCCAAAGGGCGATCTCGTCGACGCCGCGAAAGCCGGAAGCGCCGATCCAACTGTTCGGGCCCTCCACCACGGCAGGGTGCCGGCGAAACTGCTCGGGCTTCGCCGGTTTCGTCTCGATGTCGACGGCCGGAGACGTGCCGGCGGTCGCGGGGAATTCGATAAAGAGCGTGCCGTCGCCGGCCCTGCGGTCGCCGGGCGCGCCGAAGTTGACGCCGAGCCTACGCACCGGTCCTTTCGCTTCCTTGGTGCCGAAAAACGTCCACAGCTCGGCTTCGGGCATATGCACCAGGCCGACGGAGGTTTGGTTTTGATACGCGCAGGTGCACGTGCGCGTATACTCGGGCACGGTCAAAAGGCCGCCGGCGACAACGAGGTTGTTGGTGCAGCTCGAGCGAAAGCCGCCGATGTTGCCGGTGCCGCCGTCGTTGCACAAATCGAAGAAGCCCGCCGCGCCGGAGCGGAAGGTAAGCAAGTGCTCGGAAGCCGCCGGCGTGTTGCAGCCGTAATTGCGCGTCCACTTCCAGGGCGTCTCTAGCCCGGTGATGGGATCGACGCGCATTTTCTGCGCGCCGGTCCAAATGTCGCACGCCCCTTGGCCTTGCAACACCGTGTCGCCGTGGATCATGGCGGGGCCGGTGTAGTTTTT
>JAKEFD010000363.1 GCA_022616245.1 Gemmataceae bacterium | reverse complement strand
GGACGCCCCACAGTACAATGGAGTCGCCTGCACGAGAGCCCTTATCCACTAGTCGCCAACTCGAATGAGCGATTCTTCCAGATCAGGCTGAACCAAGACAGTATCTGAGTCGCCATGAGTCCTCGGGTCGCACTGGCCTCACTTCATTTGGTCATCCTAGTCGCAAGACAGGATTGGAGCCACTCGATTGCCATTTACAACACTGGCGTCGTCAATGCCGTGCCGAGCTTCAATGTTATCGTCCCGCAATCGGCACCGTGTAAATCAACACGTATTCCTTGCTGTCCGCGCGGTCCGACGACGACGGCATCTGCGCCAGCGTTCGCCCGTCGGGGCCGATAAACCAGGCGCCGCTCGCCCAGCCGGTATTGCTGTTCGGGCCCGCGGCCGGCGCTAGCTCCGCGTTGAACAGTCCGGCATGGTTGTGCAGGGCCGCGTGCACTTTCATCTGCGCGATCCAGCCTTCGGGGCCGCCCCATTTGGCGCGGAACTTGTACCAGCCGGCAATGGTGCCGCCGGTGGTGTTGGCATGCGGGCCGTAGATGATCTGAGCGCCGTTGTCCACAAGCGCTTGCAGGTTTTTGCGGTCCGTTCCGTCGGCGCAGATCGCGATGCCCATTTTGATGCCTTTCACATCGAAGACCTGGTAGTCCGCGCCGGCTTCGGTGTAACCCTTCTCCGCGGTCAGCCAGATCTTGCGATGCATGCCGATGATGCGGCCTTGCGGATCGATGACGATCTGCACATTCCAGCGCTTGCCGTCCGCGTCTTCGACGGCCAGGCCGACGCTGATGTAGATCTTCTTTTCGATGGCTTTATTCTTGAGCGCCTCTACCTCCGGACCGTCGAGCTTGAGCCAGGTCATGTTCTTGCTGAAGTGGTAGCCGTTCAGGGACAGCTCCGGGAAGCCGACGAAGTCCACGCCCTCGCCCGCGAGCCGGTCGATGAAGTGCATGTGCCGCCGCAGATTAGCTTCGATGTTGGCGCGATTGGTTTCCGGATTCGGCGTATCGGAGTAAAGCGACTTGATGTTGACGAGGCCCATCTTCAGGCCGGCGGAAGCTCTGTCGCCGTCTACATCTTGAACTTGTGCCTGCCCCGTAGTTCCAAGAGAAAGGAGCCCAACAATCACAGTCCAAAAAAGACACAACGATGAATTGCGCATGAGCATTCTCAACTTGCGAACCTCGATCATTCGCCCTAACCGAATGGTATGCCAGCATATCCGCCAAGTGGCGAGTTATTCTGCATCAATCGGCTGGGAGAGCACAGAGGTGTCAGAAATCGGTGCTTCCAATGTAACGGGTTCTTGCGGTTTGTCTTTGGCGTACGATACGAGCTTGCGGCCGCTGCGCTTTTCTTGTTCTTTCAAGTCGTGGAAGATGGCTCGAAGGTCGTAGTTGAAGCGCGCCGCATACTCATCGCGTGCCCGCCGGACTTCATCGACAATGGGGTCAGACCAAGTCATGATTTCGCCTCCATCATTTCTTCGGGAGTACAGATGAATTATCGCGACTACTTTCTTGATACTACACGAAAAGCTCGTGGACCGGCCGTTCCTGGTTCCGCACAGTTATTTAGTTAATGAGGCCCTACTTGAGCGTGCTATTATTCCTGCCGATAGGCCTTCTTCTGCCGATACAATTCGAGCCGGTCTTGAGCGTCTTCGCCCCAATCACGGCGGTATTCCGCGTTTTCCAGAGCCCGCTCCTGCAGGCGAACGGCCTCCTCAAACTGCCCTGCCTCCGCATGGGCCGCCGCGAGCGTGCCGAGATAGACAATGATCTTGTTGTTGGTCAACTCGCACGCTTTTTTGGCGAGAGCCACGGCTTCCGCGCCGTTGCGGATCTTGTCGTCGGGGCACGTGGCGAGCAGCCACGCCTTGGAATTGAGGGCCCGCGCCAGCTTGCCGTCGATGGCCAGCGCGCGGTCCAGGTTGGCCAGCGCTTGGCTGAAATCTTTCTTGCGCATCCACGCCAGCGCGACACTGTGCAACGTCGCCGCGTCCTTGGGATTGAGCTTGAGCGCTTCTTCGTGATCGCTGAGCGCTTTGTCGAATTCCTTCTTCTGAAACCAAAGGCTGCCGCGCGTGTTCCACCAGTCGGCTACTTTGGGATTGAGGCGCAGCGCTTCGCTCTGATCGGCGATGGCTTTGTCCCAGTCGCCGACGAGCCGCCAGGCCCAGGCCCGACGGACATAGGGCGATGGGTCTTTCGGCGTGCGCTCGATTGCCTTCGTAAAGTAAGCGACGGCGTCTTCCAAGAGAACCGCGTCGACCTTGTCGAACCAGCCATACTGGTCGCCGTGCACCGCTTTGAGCCAGCCGTTATCTTCGCCGGTGCAGACGTAGCTCAATTGATCGAGCGTGCCGAGATAGACTTGCTTACCGTCGTCGTCGGTGTAGCCGAATTTCACGCCGGGGCGTTTGATGACGATGGTCTTGCCGGTCCAGGTAGCCTCGCCGGCGCCCGCCGCGCAGGTGGAAACGACCAGAATGACAATCGCGATGGCAGACAGGAATGTCTGCCCCACCATCGCGATGGAGACGGAGGTGATGCGAAACATGATTGCCTCAAGGGTTCTTCAAGATGGGCGAAACTTTGGCCAATCGGTCCACTAACGCATCGTAGCGGACATAGAGCATCCACATGAAGGCAAGATCGAACAAAATCGCCGCGAGCCACCATAGATACAAGAAGGCCAGTCCGCCCACGAGCAACGGCCAAAGCGGCACGAACTCCTCGGAGCGGTCCACGACATCGGGCGGGGCGCGCGTGACGGCGGCTTCTTTCTTCGCTTCCTCTTTTTTCGGCTCCTCCATGATGAGTTTCTTTTCCAGTCCGTCCGCCTTCTTGACTTTCTTCAAGTCCAATTCGGGCTTAACTTTGTCCTTCTTCTTTTGATCGGCGAGACCTTTCTTCGGTACGCGTGTCTTCACGAATTGTTGAAACTCTTTCGATTGGACCAGGTTTCGGAACTCCAGATTCTTGTCCACCGCCTTTTTGCCATTTTCGTCCTTCTTCTCCTTGAGCTCCACAGGCAGTTCGTTGGCGGCGAACTTGTAAACAGTCTCGACGCTGAGCGTGTCCCGTTGCGGCGTGGACAGCGGTCGCTGGTCCAGGGCGGCCGCCATTTCCACGGCTGCGCGGGCTTGCACCATTTGTTGCGTCAACTGCGCGAACGCGGGTGTCAGGCGGCACACAACCACGCCCACAATGAGCAAAAGGCCCGCGAAGATGAGCGGCTTGACGCCCCAGCGCGGCAGCAGAAAACTGACCAAGTACGTGACAAGGAAAAAGGCCGAGCCGCCCAGCAGCATGATGTTGATCAGATCTTGTTCCACACCGAAGAAATACAGCGGTGCGGCCAAACACATCTTGCGCTCTTCCGTGAGAATGACCGGGAACGTGAATAGCGTGACGAGAAAAACGGCCAACGACACGATCAGCCACAGCCAGCTTTTTGTCAAACGATGAACGCAGACGGCGAAGGTGACGCCGCCCAAAAGCCAACCGTAGGCGAACTCGTTACGGACCACGTCCCAAAACGATTCGGCCATCGGCGGCGCGACACCCGCCACCCCCTGGTAGAGAAAATGCACTCCCACGAAAAGGAGTACGACGGAAACAAGGAACGGCAGCCAGGGACTTACCAGGCGCGGGCCGCGCCGGTTGGCGGGCGCCGCTTGGAAGCGCGGCGTTTCGGGCCGCTGCTCCTGGAACACCACGTTTTCGAGAAAATGGCCGAACACTTCCGGGTCAGTCCAGTATTCTTCGTGCGCCTTGCCGGGGAACCAGTAGCGTGTGAAGCCGAAGTCGTGTTCGCCCTTTTTGAATTCAAAGAAAGGGCCCCAGTCGTTTTCTTCCAACCACTGCCGGGTGCGATCCAGCTCGAAACCGACCGGATCGCCGTAGTCGTAGTAGTTGCGCCAGGCGATGGGCGGGATGGGCGCGTCGGCGGGGGGCGGCGGCATGTGCCGCCATAGTTCGGGCCAGAGCAGAATGTGCTTGTTAATGGGCGAGCCGATGGTCATGAAGCCGCGCAGCCTGCGCACCCAAGCATAGTCTCCCCTGCCGCCGTCGCTTAAGGCCTCCAGAATCCCGAGAAATGCCAGGACGGTGCCCTCGCTGTGCGCGATCAGGTGGATTTCGGCTTCGCGATTATCGGGATGGCTGGCGATGCGGCGCAAGACTTCGTGAAAATGGCGCAAGATCTTCGCGCGGAAGTTGCTGAACTCGGTAACGATTTGCACGTCGCCCAGATAGTCGACCAGCAACTTCTTCAAATCGAAATGAAAGATGTTGGCCTTGGAGGCGAGAAACAACAGTTTCTCGAACAGATTGAGGCCTTCGATCATTTCGCCGATCACGCTGGCGGCCAAGGCGTAGTCTTTGTCCTTAAGCCGCGGCTGGGCGGGCCTTTGTTGCTCGAAGAGCCGGACGCGTTCCACGACGGTGCCGGCCCAGCGCTTCATTTCTTCGATCGTGAACTTGTCGGCGGCAGGGCCGCGCGGAATGTCGGACCAATAGACCTCGCCGAACGCCACATCCACATTGCCGGGCAGCTTGGGGTCGATCTCTTCATCCGGGGTGAAAAAACCAGGGGCTGGCTCGGCGGCGTCGAGCGCGAAGATCCTGGAATGCAGCCGGCCGGCCGCAATGGTGGCCGGCGCGCCGAAAAACTGAAACACCTGTCGCGCCACCGCCTGGATCGTCTGACAGCGCATCTGCTCGCCGATGCCATGCACCGCGACGAGGATTTTTCGGGGCATTTGTCCTTCAAGAATAGAGCCTTGAGAAGGATAACAACCATGCTCGTACGCGTCGAACGATTTCTGGCAGGATCAAAACAGCCACGGATGAAACACGGCCACGGATGGACACGGATTAAACACGGACAAAGACAGAGTGTGCTCTTGTCCGTGTTCCATCCGTGTTTAATCCGTGGCTGTGTTAGAACGTGGCTATGGGACCACTTTGGCTTGGGCGTTGAACTCGATTTCGCCGCCGGTCTTGAGATCGGTTTGCACGCGCAATACCCGATTCAGTTGACCTGGCTCCAGCGGGCTCAAGGTCACCGTGAGGATGTGTACGGTCTTGCTGTCCGAAGCCGTCTCTTTGACGCGCACTTGGGGGTCCGTTCCGAAGATGCGCAGTATTCGAAAGGGCTTGATGCCGCGTAAGATCACCTTGCGATCCGACTCGGTCCCCGTTTTCACCTCGCCCAGCGCCACGGTGCCGGGACTGATGCTCAGGGGCGACTCGACTTCCATCGTGACGGGGATGCGCAGCTTAGTCAGGGCGGGGATGTTGGTCGTCACCCAGAGTTCGCTGTACCACTTGCCCGCGGGGGTGTCCGGGCGCGTCTTGGCCGACACTTGATACACGACCTCATTGCCGGCGCGGCGAATCTCTTTGAGCTGGGGCAATACGTAGTTGCTTTCCGACTTGAGGTCCAGGATGCGCGTATGGCCGTCGCCGAAAAACGACACGTTCATTTCCGCCTGGGCGACGTTGCCGCGCTGGACGGCGCCGAAATTCAAAGTGTCCGCGGAAAACAACACGTCGTCGCGGCTGTTGGCCTGAAGCCACAGGCGCACCTCTTCCACGCGCGGCTTGGAAAAGCGCACGTAGATGGTGACGTTTTTCGAGTTGGCAAAAATCCGTGTATCGACCTGCACGAGGATCGCCGATTCTTCGCCCGGCTCCAGGTCCATTTTCAAGGCGCGGGCCGTCGTGCAGCCGCACGTGACGCGAATGCCGGCAATCCGAACGGGTGCGCCGGTATTGTTGACCAGACGAAACGGGTGCGACGCCACCGTGCCGCGCGGCACAGAGCCGAAATCTTTAGTCAATCCGTCGAACATTCCTTCCGCCCATTGCGCGCTGGCCGTTTCGACCGGTACAAAGAGCAGGATTGCCACAATCGAAGTCCGAAGCATCGCGACGATTTCCGCAGTATCCAAGTGTTAGTCGGACGGAACGACGTGCGCAGCGGACTAAATCTCGCCAAGCCGCCCAGCCTTTCCATTTGGTCACGGCGCGCAGCCCGCCGCGTTTTCGCGATCGGCAAAGCTTGCCCGACCGGCAATTCCGAGCCGCGCCCGTGAGGAAGCGTGGCCGCGCGAATCTACCCCGAAGGGGTTGTATTCAACCCCTTCGGCCCTTCGGGGTAACAAGATGCGGGGGACCAGTTCACCACCAGCTTTGAGATTCAACCCCTTCGGGGTAACAAGATGCGGGCGACCAGTTCACCACCAGTGATTACACGGCCGCCAACCGACGACACGATCCGCTGGCTCCTGGAAGGAGACCCGGCGATTCGCTGGCAGGTGCTGCAAGACGTCGTTGGCGCGGCGGAACGGACTGTCGCACGAGAGCGGCAGAAGGTGGCGCGCGCGGGCTGGGGCGCCCGCCTGCTCAGCCGGCAGGACCCCGAAGGAACGTGGGCCGGCGGGATGTCGTCGGACGGCGGACTGTACTCGCCAAAGTGGATCTCGACCACCTATACGATGCTGCTTCTACGTGATTGCGGTCTGCCTGCCGCCAACCGGCAGGCGCGGAAGGCCTGCGGGCTGCTTCTCGACGGGGATTTGCAACGCGACGGCGGCATCAACTACGGCTGGAGGGGCAGGAGTGAGACCTGTATCACCGGAATGGTGCTCTCACTGCTTTCCTATTTCGATTACGACGACGACCGCCTCGACACCCTCGCCGGCCATTTGCTCAAGCAGCAGATGCCCGACGGAGGCTGGAACTGCCGGCGCGACCATGGCGCAACGCATTCTTCGGTTCATACCACCATCAGCGCCCTCGAGGGATTGCGCTTCTACGAACTACACCGTCAGTTCGCCCCTCGCCTTCAGGGAGAGGGGTTGGGGGTGGGGGGAAAGAGTGGCCGCAATGTCCGGTCGATCCGGGCCGCGCAGCGCCGCGGCCGTGAGTTCCTCTTGATGCATCGTCTCTTTCGCTCCGACCGCACCGGCGAAATCATCAAGCCCATATTCCTACTCTTCTCTTTCCCGCCGCGCTGGCACTACGACATTCTCCGCGCTCTCGATTATTTCCAAGCAGGAGGAGCGCCTCGTGACCCGCGCCTGGGCGAAGCGATCGACATTGTCCGCAACACGCAGCGCAAAGACGGCCGTTGGACACTAGAGAACCTGTACAGGGGCAAGACTCACTTTCAAATGGAACGCTTGGGTGCGCCCAGCCGCTGGAATACCCTCCGCGCGCTGCGTGTGCTGAAGTGGTGGGAAGGCGGGAACCGGCGGCGGCTACTGCCAGAACGCCCTTGATGCCGCTACTTGGATCGTGTCACTTCCAGCACTTGCACCTTGCGTTTTTCGGCGTTCACGACAAGCCCGGTCTGGGCGGCGACGTTGGCCAGCACCGCCTGCGGGTTGGTGTCCTCGGCGCGGGTGTCGATGCCTTGGTTGGGGTCTTTCAGCGTCGGGGAGCGGACGTTGTAATGCCATGACACACTTTTGGGCAACCCCTCGATTTTGCCCGCAAGCACGCGGCGATTGACGTGGCCTTCGACGTGTGCCAGGAACTCGGCGAACACGCCGCTGCCGCCGCCACCCGTGCTCCGGTCGGTGAGATGAATCGCATAGATTTCGATTTGGTTCTTACCGCGGCCGTCCAGCGGTTTGGACTCGTAAGCGCCGGATATCACAAAGACCTCATCCTCAACTTCTTTGAACCGAAACGTCACGGCGAGGGCGCATTCCTTGTTCAAGAGGTTTTCAAGTTGCGCCACGATTTGGTCCTGGGCCGCGCCGTCGCGGACGACGAAGTCGCCGGTCACTTTCCATTCGAGGACTTCGTCGTCACCGCGGAGGCGTATGCGTGAAAGGCCGGCCGTCATATTGAGCAAGCGGGAAAGCGCGACTCCCTCGTCCTGCTTGACGGGGAGCGTGTGCTGGGCCAGCTCCGCCGGCGCCCAGTCGCCCTTCCAGCGCAAGACGGTGAAGTGATCGTCGAACGCGATCGCGCCGGCGGGACGGGCGAACCGGTCCGCGAGGTAATCGGTTCGGCAGGCCGGATACGGCGTCGCGATGCGCTTCACATGTTCGCCCTCCTTGAGCCCGTATTTGCCCCGGAAGTCCTTTTTCCAGGCGGGCTCCTCCGTTTCCTTTTTGGTCGGCGCGCCTTGGAGCGCGGCGTGCGGAGCGGCCGACGCATGGGCTTTCGCTGCCTCCGAGCGCGTGAGACCGGACAGCACGAGCGCGCCGACTGCAACCAGCACCAGACCGAATGGGACCTTGAGTTTGCTTAAGAGCATCATGTTCATTACTCCTTTGGCAAGGGCCAAGACCGCGGCCGAGACTGCCGGCCCGGCGGTCGCGCCGGTCGCGAAGCGCACGGCGGCAGCCGCGGCAGCATGCGCCAGCGTGGGCGTAAGCGCCGCGGACGCGTGCTGCGCCAGCGTCGCCGACAGTGTGCCGCCGGAAAAGACCAGACCACGCCGGGCAAGACGCTGGGCGAGCAGTTTGCGTCCGCGGGCCAGACGACCGGCCAGAGTTCCTTGCGGCCAACCGAGATGCCGGGTCGCGTCCTTGATGGATTTGCCTTCCAGATCGCACAGGAGGATCGGCGCACGGTAGATGTCGGGCAAGCGGCCTAGTTCCTGGTCGATCAGCGGACGCAAGTCATGCCACAGATCTTGCGGTGGGACTGCCGGTTCCGGCATAGCGACGACCTGCCTCTCCCGCGACTTGCGCTTCGCCGTCAGCGCCCGTGCTCTTTGGGCGGTGCGAATGGCCACGCCATGCAGCCAATTTCCGACCAGCTCCCGCGGCCGCACCGACGCGGCTTTGCGAGCAAGAACCAAATAGGTTGCTTGGAACGCGTCCTCGGCATCCTCCGCGTTGCCGAGGAGACGATGGCACACGCCGAGGACCATGGGACCATGCCGGCGCACCAGGGCCGCGAACGCTGCTTCATCCCGCCGCGTGATGAACGACTCTAACAGTTCGCCGTCGGTTTTCGCCGGGCCATCCCACGCCTGCACGGATCGGCGGAGGTTGACAAGCAGCGTATTCATCGGTGCGGTCGCCACGTTCGCCCTCATGGACTCGTTACTCCTATATTGCACGGTCGCAGTCGGGTTTATACAGTTATTTTGCAATTGGCGATCTTAATCGCGGAGGAGCGGAGGAACGCAGAGAGAAAAACACGCACTGAAGAAATCTCCTACTCTTTCTTGTTTTGCTCTGCGTCCCTCTGCGCCTCCGCGGTTATTCTTTATTCAATCATGACGAAACCACTCGAGCCCTGGGT
>JAKEFD010000362.1 GCA_022616245.1 Gemmataceae bacterium | reverse complement strand
GAACGCCAGCCTCACAAAAGACTCTCGCTGGCGACAAAAGCGTGTCCTGCTGGTTCCACACATCATCCCGTCGTCCCGCGAGGCCATACCACTCCCGCATCGCCGTGGGCACCGGTGTGCCAAGACGCGTTCTGCACTGCTGCAACTCGTCATCGCTGTAGCCGTCTCCGCGTGTCAGCGGCCGATACCATTCAGCAATGAGTTGCGACAACAGCAACCATCGCTCCTGGCGCGTCTCCGGCAGACTGAATAGCGGTGAGGGCTGCGACATAATGACGACGCTTAAACCTGAAACAGCGTATCCGTCGCCCCGCCGCGGACAAGCGTTGATTTCGAGGGTGATGCTGGCGGAACGAAAGTCGATCTGTTTCAAGAACGCTCGGCGACTCGGCCCTCACGAACCACCTCAGCAATGGCGGCCACGGGACGGGAACAGCAGCGCGATGCCGCCGTTCGATACAGCGTATGCCTTTTGCATCTACGGATAACTCACGTTTTGGTGTCTCAACATCTGTCGCGTTACCGTCTTGAACCCTCGTCGCGGGGGGTCGAGCAGAACCTCAGAACCATCCTTTGCGAGCAAAAGCCTGCCGTAGTTCGACGCGATATAGCCGCCCCAAAGCCGCACTCGCCAATAGCGCTCGCCAGCTTGTGGCTTATCAGGCATAGAGAGGGTGGAGGAGACGTATGCATGGCCCGGTGACCATTTGCCACGATGCTCGAAAGAGCGGACACAACGGAAGTCATTGGCCTAACCACAACGCGCCTCCACTCTACTCGACCCTAAAATTCTTTCGTAAAAGTGGGGACGGGCGGGGGAAGCAGGAAGGCCTTCCGCGCTTGCGCAACTCAATTCGCAAGTGCCTGCAACGGAGTGCGACCACTTGCACCTACTTGCACAAAAAAAAATTGCGCAATTTGTGATACCTTTTCTGGAAGGGTCCCCCAAATGCGCCTCTCGCTAACTCCGCTTCCTTCTTCACCACTGACAACTGATTACTGACCACTGATTACTGGCCACCTCCCATTCCGAGCCATCCCGACCAATACCGAGTAATTCCGACCGCAAAAATGTGAAAACGCTCGCGAGATTTCGCTTTTCGCGCTCGCGAGATTTCACGACTCGCGAACACTCGCGCGCAGAAAGTCCCGCCAATTGGCCACTTTCGGCCTGGCACGCTCGCTGCAATAGGAATTGGCCTATGAAACGATTTATTACTTTTGGGGCACTGGCCTTGACGGCGCTGAGTGCCATGGCGGATGAAACCTGTTCCTCGCCTTACCTGGCGCGCATTGAAGGTCAGGAGGAATTTGTGTACGTCTGGACTTTGGGCATGGACGGAGTGGGCGACGGCTCGGACAAGTTGGTGACCCTCGACGTGAAGCCGGGTTCGCCGAATTACGGCAAGGTCATCCACAGCCATTCGCTGGGCGGGCGGCACGAAGCGCATCACGGCGGCTTTACGGACGACCGCCGCCAGCTCTGGCTTTCGGGATTGGAGAGCAGCAAAATTTTTATCTATGATGTGCATTCCGCTCCGGCCAAACCGCGGCATATCAAAACGATCGAGGACTTCGAAAAGGTGACTGGCGGGGCGATTGGGCCGCACGGCGTTTACGCGTTGCCAGGACGGGTGCTCATTCCGTGTCTCTCGAACGCGCGCGACAAGGGCGGGCGAACCGCGCTGGTGGAATACAGCAACGAGGGGGATTACATCGCCACGCATTGGCTGCCGACGAAGGACACACCCGTGGACGGCGCGGAGTTCGCCGACGGCTATGGGTACGACGCGCGCGTCTTGCCGCGGAAGAATGTAATGCTGACGACTGCGTTCACCGGCTGGAACAATTACACGCGCGATTTCGGCAGCCTGGCGAAGGATGCCGAAGCAATGAAACAAGTTGGTAGCTCGATGGTGATGTGGAATTTCCACACCCGCCAGCCGAAAAAAGTGTTCCAGGTCCCGGGTGCGCCGTTGGAAATCCGCTGGGCATGGGGACCAAAACGCAACTACGCATTCACTGCCACGGCGTTCGCGTCCAAGCTGTGGCTGGCATACGAAGACACGCAGGGCGAGTGGCAGGCGAAGGAAGTCGCGCACGTGGGACCGGCCGGGCAAGGGGTGTTGCCGGTGGACATCAGCTTGAGCGCGGACGATCAGACGCTGTTCGTGGATAGTTTTGGCGACGGTATGTGCCGGGTGTTCGATGTGTCCGATCCCCACAAGCCCAAACAGATTTACGAGAAGCAAATTGGCCGGCAACTGAACATGGTGTCGCAGAGCTGGGACGGAAGGCGATTGTACTTCAGCAGCTCGTTGCTGGCGCGCTGGGACAAGGGCGGCGAGGATAACGAGCAATTTGTCCGCGCCTACGGCTGGAACGGCAAGGAAATGAAGCGGAGCTTCGCACTGGACTTCACCGCGCTCAAGCTCGGCCGGCCGCATCACATGCTCTTCGGCTCGACGAAGATCGGCAACTGAAGGGAACCATGCGCACCATTGGACTTCTGCTTTTTCTCGCCGCCGGCACTACTTGGGCCCAATACGAAGTGCCCAAACCGGGGACGTATGCGTTGCCGGTGATTAAGGCTGCTGCGGACGGCGCGGTGGTCGACTCGCAAGGCCGCGCGCTGCGCCTGCGCGAACTCACGCGCGGCCGAGTCACGGTGTTGAGTTTTATTTACACCCGTTGCACAGCGGCGAAGGCATGTCCTTACGCCACGGGCGTGCTGAACGAACTGCACAAACGCAGCCAGGAAGATCCCTCGCTGGCGCAAGGCCTGCGCCTGGTGAGCATGAGCTTCGACCCAGGCAACGACACGCCCGAACGGATGAGCGCCTATTCGGCGTTAGTAAGCGGACGCGCATCCGCCGCCGAATGGCGCTTCGTTACCACGCGTTCCAGCGCCGACCTTCAGCCCATCCTTGATGCCTATGGCCAGGCGGTGGATCGCAAGCGCAACCCAACCGATCCGGCCGGGCCGCTCAATCACACCTTGCGCGTCTTCCTCATCGACCACGAAGGCCGCATCCGCAACATTTATAGTTCCGCCACGTTGGACCCCGTCCTGGTGCTGGCGGACGTGCGAACCCTCTTACTCACTCAAAGGTGATTGGCAACATCTTCCATCTTGAACCGGCCGAGAAACAGGATATTATATCCGAGCAACATGAAGACCTGCGTCAGCTTTGAAGACTTGATTCAGATTCATCGGCCGCAAATCGAGGAAATGCAGCGGGTTGGGGAGTCGTTTTCGCACCCGGATTCGCCGGATGCATGTCAATCGTTTACACATCAAGTGAGGATGGTGGAGGGCACGCTGCGGCAGACGTATCGGGAGGCCAGCGCCCTGGCCAGGCGGACCGAGGATTTGCGAGAGGTGTCGGACATCTGGAGCCGCATGAGCTCCTTTTGCAATTTTGCGCTTCAAGCCCTGGCCTCGTTGAAAGACAAATACTCGAATTGCGGGACTGCAGAGCTCTACGATTTGGCCTTGGACTTCAAGCTCGCCTGCGACAAACGATACCGCGGAGTGGTGGAGGAGATTGCATGTCAGAGCATGGAGTTCCCGAAGGGGCTGTTTCCAGAGAAGACATAGCCCGCCTGGCTGTTCTCTTCGACCGTTTCGAGTACGCCTTCGAGCCGCTGTCCATTGACGCGAAAGAAGCTGAATCGCAATTTGAGGACTTGGTTTTGCTTCTATATAACGAACGGGTCAAGGAACGGTTTGCGAGTGTCACTTTCAGTGCGTTCAGGTGCAAGATTCGCTCCTTGTGCAGAGAGCATCTCCGTAAGAATCCGCTCTAACCCATGTTTCGGCCCTGCATTGACTTGCATGAAGGCAAGGTGAAGCAAATCGTCGGCGGCACGCTCGCGGTGGACGACGGTTTGCGGACGAACTTTGTGTCGGACCGCCCAGCGAAGTGGTACGCGGAGCTTTACAAGCGCGAT
>JAKEFD010000361.1 GCA_022616245.1 Gemmataceae bacterium | reverse complement strand
CTTTTGGGGATTCAATCATTTTTTGCTTTGCGAATATTGCCTTTTGATTCATCGGTTCGCGCTCGATCAGGCCCTGTCATGACAGGGTGCACGCGAACGCGAACCGATAAATCAAGGGCATTCTCAACCTGAGGTCAAAAATCATCATCCAATTGCCGGCGGCGACTGCGAACGGGCCGGTCGTCGTCAAACTCGTCGTCGTCATAATCCCGGCGGCGTCTTCGCCCGCGCTCGCTGGATTCCATCATCACGTACATGCCCATGAAGATGAGGATGAGAAAGACAACGGTCAAGATCGCGCTCGGGATGATGCCAACGAGCGCCTCGCCCCAGCTCGTGCGCGGGTTCATCACCGGAATGAGAATGGTGATGAGGAGGGCGATTAGCCCAACCGCAAAGCCGATGATGCCGGTCCAGAAGAGGCGTTTGCCGCGCATATTTCTACTCGACGTCAATCCAAACTTAATCCGCTGCCGAATCTTGCTCCGGCCAACCAAACTTGTCGCGGGTCACGTTGAAATAGACTTCGCAATCACAGTAGCCGCCGAACTCGCCCAAGCTTTCGAGCACTTTCTCGCGGTCAAGTCCTTCCAATTGAATCCATTCTTTCGTTCGGCCAAGCGGATGGTCACAAGCAATTCCCAAACCAAAACGCTGCTCCGCCAAGAAAGCGTGCAGACTGCGTAATTGGTCTGGCCAGAGACACATTTTGCGGCGTGCCTCAGCCAGTTCTTTCTGCTTGAATTCACGTAGGAGCTCTTTTTTGCGCTTCTTGTCCAAGTGGACCCCACAGACGGCGGAAACCAACGTCCAGATCACGGCTCAATCAAGGCAGCAATTCGCTCACTCGGCAAGTGAAGTCGGGCAAGACATCGTCGCCGGACAGCGTTGCGTTCTCGTGAAGAACTCGTCCCTCGTCCGGCGAACGATAAATCGTTACAGTTCGATCTTCGGGGGAAACAACCCAGACCATCCGCACTCCGCGATCAAAATACTCAACTAGCTTCGCGCGGATTTGCTTCCATGTATTGCTTGGGGATAGCACCTCGACGGCCAAATCGGGCGCTACGTCGATGTAACCTACTGGCACCTCTGGCAGGCGTTCGTAGGACCAGTAAGCAACATCTGGCCCACGAACACTGTCCGGATTATCCGCGGTCTTGAATCCAGTATCATTCGATGCCACGTTGCCGAGCTTTTCGTTTTCTACAAAAACGCCGATGCGTCGATCGACTTTGGAGCAGCAAACCCCGTGTAATCCTCCCGGTGGTGGCATGGTAACCACAACTCCTCGGACAAGTTCTTGCTTTGAGCCGTCCAGCGGTTCCGGCAGTTTAGAAAACTCATCAGCGGACATTAGCTTTTGTGAAACGGACATTGCCACCTCCTCATCCGGATTATAGCGGGCATGCGCGCCATGGGGCAATTCTTCGCCCGTGCGATGCACCGCTTTCCGAACGGGCGCGGCTCTGAATTCAACTCCGCTACTTTGACTTCACCTCCACCCACGTCCCCTTTTTCGCCGAATCCAGAATCGCGTCCAGCACCAGCTGCGTCCCATAGGCGTTGCGGAAATCGGGTTGAGCCGCTTGCCCCTTGCCGAGCCCTTCGAGAAAATCGGCGACCTGGTGCACGAAGCTGTGCTCGTAGCCGATTTGCAGGCCGGGGACCCACCATTTGTCCATGTACGGATGGTCGCCGCCATGGTCGGTGACGTGGATGGAGCGCCAGCCGCGCAGCTTGCCTTCGTCTTTGTGGTCGAAGTATTCCAGGCGGTGCAGGTCGTGCAGGTCCCACTTGATGGACGCTTTCTCGCCGTTGATCTCGAAGGTGTAGAGCGCCTTGTGGCCACGGGCGTAGCGGGTCGATTCGAAGAGGCCCAACGAGCCGTTGGCGAAGCGGCACATGAAGGTGCAGGCGTCGTCGATGCCGACCTTTTCCACCTTGCCGGTGAGCTGGTGCTTGCGTTCCTTGATGAAGGTTTCGGTCATGGCCGAAAGCGAGCCGATGCCGCCGTTGAGCCAAATGGCAGTGTCGATGCAGTGCGCTAAGAGGTCGCCGGAGACGCCGGAGCCCGCGGCTGCCACGTCGAGCCGCCACAGAGCTGTGCCCCCTTGCGGCAAATCAGCGGAGATAGTCCAGTCCTGCAAGAAGTTGGCGCGATAGTGAAAGATCTTGCCCAGCCGGCCTTCCTCGATCAAATTCTTTGCCAAAGTTACGGCTGGCACGCGGCGATAGTTGTACCAGACCATGTTGGCGACCTTGGCCTTCTCGACCGCCTCGACCATCTTGAGCGCTTCCGGTCCGTTCATGGCCAGCGGTTTTTCGCACAAGATCATCTTGCCGGCTTGGGCCGCGGCCAAGGCCATTTCGCAATGCAGGTTGTTGGGCACGCAAATGTCGACGGCGTCGATGTCTTTCCGCTCGAGAAGCTTGCGCCAGTCGGTCTCGATGGATTCATAGCCCCACTTGTCGGCGAAAGCCTTGATCTTGTCCTTGTCGCGGGCGCACGCCGCCTTGAGCACGGGGCGGTAGGGCAGGTCGAAAAAGTTGTTGACCTTGCGATAGGCGTTGGAATGGGCCCGGCCCATGAAGCCGTAGCCGATCATGCCGATGTTGAGGGGTTTGGTCACGGTTGCTCCTTCGTTCTTCAGAATGGGAATGGGGGATATAGTAATGGAGGGATCACCCATCCTCAAGGGGCGACGAAACTTCGTAGCCGACGCTGCCAGCGTCGGCCGTCCGCCAGCAGGCCGACGCTGGCAGCGTCGGCTACGGGGAGCTAGCGATGCAAACGACAACAATTTCGCCAGGCGTCTTGGTCGAATCGGAAGGCGGGATCGTCCGATTGACCCTGAACCGCCCCGAGAAGCGCAATGCGCTTTCCCGGCAGATGCTTGCCCAACTCGAAGTGGCGCTCACTAATATCGCCGACGATTCATCAGCGCGCGTCGTCGTCCTTGGCGCTAGCGGTCCGGTTTTCTGCTCCGGCCATGATCTTTCCGAAATGGTGGGCTGCGACGAACCGGAATACCGCGAGTTATTCGAGGCGTGTTCGCGCGTGATGCAGCTACTGCGCAAGCTGCCGCAGCCGGTGATTGCGCGCGTGCACGGTTTGGCGACGGCGGCGGGCTGCCAGCTCGTGGCGGCGTGTGATCTTGTCGTGGCGGCGCAGAACGCGAGCTTCGCCACGCCCGGCGTGAAGATCGGCCTGTTCTGCACGACGCCGATGGTGCCGCTGGTCCGCGCCATTCCGGCCAAGCCCGCACTGGAGATGCTGCTGACCGGAACGCCTATTTCCGCGCAGCGCGCCTATGAATTGGGCCTGGTCAACAAAGTCGTGCCGGCGGAGGAGCTCGACGCCGCCGTTCGCCAATACGTCGAGGCGATTATCGCGTCGAGTCCGTTAACGGTGCGACTGGGCAAACAAGCATT
>JAKEFD010000005.1 GCA_022616245.1 Gemmataceae bacterium | reverse complement strand
TCATCCGGTTCCCTGGGCTCGCTCGTGAAGAACTCCAGCACCGCAACGACTCCGGCCCCGGTCAATACTGGAAAGGCGAACGCGCCCTTGACGCCGATGTTCGTGGCCGCCTTCGCGCGCGGGAAATTGTCATCCCGGGTGACATCCATGATCCAGGCCGGCGCTTTGCCGGCAAGCACGCGCCCCGGCAATCCCGCCCCCAAGGGCAGGCGGGTGGCTTCTGTCACGCGCACAAAACTTTCAAATTCCTTGGGCCGGTCCAGATGCCAGATGGTTGTGGGGTCCAAAGCTTTGGCGCCGTCGCCCGCGAGGACATAGACGTGTCCGACGGGCCAACCGGTGTACGTGCAGACTTGATCGATCCCGGCTTGCAACGCCTCTTCGACGCTCGCTGCTTCGTAGGCGGCGACCGTGACCTTATGGAGCAAGCGCACCAGCGCGTTCTGGCGCTCCAGCGCCTTTTCGCTCTGCTTTTGGTCTTCGATCTCGGTTAACATGCCGAACCACTTGGCAACCCGTCCCTCCCGGTCGCGCAACGGACGGCCTTGCGCGAGAAACCAGCGGAATACGCCATCGGCCCGTTTGAGGCGATACTCCACCTCGATGGGTTGCCCGGTAGCCAGGGACTTCGCCCAAAGCTCAGAAACTCTCGGAACATCCTCGGGATGGACCGCGGCGGCCCAGCCCGAACCCTCTGTTTCCGCCATGGTCATGCCGGTGAAGTTGAGCCAGAAATGGTTGGCGTAGTTAATCCAGCCGTCCGGCCGGGCGGTCCAGACGATTCCCGGAATGAGGTCAGCCAGGGAACGGTACTCCTCTTCACTGGCGCGCAGGGCATCGAGCAAGCGGTTGCGCTCTTCCTCGGCCCGCTTGTGTGCGCTGATATCGCGAAAAACCACAACGCCGCCGCGTACAGAATTGGATTCGTCGCGGAGCGGGCGCGCGTTGGCGCTCACCCAGATCCCCTCTCCCGTATGGAGCGGGCGCACAAACATTTCGGCTTCGTCCACGTCCTCGCCACGAATCGCGCGCGCGGACGGCAGATCCTGGACGTCGAGCGGGGTCACCGCGTCTGGTCGATAGAATTCGCTGGTCCCGCGCGTGGCGGCCAGCGTTGCTTCGGAAGGGCTGCCGATCATGCGCTCGGCCGCGGGGTTGATGAGGATCAGTTTCCCTTCCGCGTCGGCTACGAAGACGCCTTCGCTCATGCCGTTGAGGATGGAGCGCAGGACTTCGGTGTGCCGGCGCAGGGCGTCTTCCGCCTGGCGGCGTTGCACGTCTTGCCAGCGCTGCACCTCTTGGGCCAAGTCCGCGGCCGAAGCGAAACGGCTGTCCCGGTCCTTGGCCATTGCCCTTAGACACAATTCTTCGAGTGCAGCGGGCGCTTCGGGACAGATTTGCCGGGGCGGAGTGGGGTTGCCCCGCGCGGCCTTTTGCAAAACTTCCATGACGTTGGCGCCCATGAACGGCGGCCGGCCGGCGAGAATGGTATAGAGCATCGCGCCCAGGCCGTAGATGTCCGTGCGCTGGTCGATGCGATCCGGACGCCCCTCCGCCTGCTCCGGCGCCATGAAGGACGGGGTGCCGACAATCTCCCCCTGGACTGTGAGGGCCGAATCGTAGACGCCGCTCTCGATCGGGGTCAAGTTCTCCAATGGGCCGTTGCTGGGCGCTTTGGAAACTTCGTTCTGCGCTTGCCCTGAGTCTTCCAAGTCCGGCTGACCCAAAAGCTTGGCCAGACCCCAGTCCAATACGATGACTTCTCCAAAGTCGCCGAGGACGACGTTTTCACCTTTGAGGTCCCGGTGCAATACGCCGCGTGAATGGGCGTAGGCAATGGTGTTGCAGACGGCGACAAACGAAGTCAACAGGGTTACAAAATCGAGCGGCTCGGCGCGCCCTTGCGCGCGCTTGGCATGGTAGGCGTCGATAGCGCCTGCTAGGGTGCGGCCCCGGACGAGACGCATCGTGTAGAACGGCTGTTTGGTGTCGGACCGAAAAGCCAGCTCGTAGACCGGCACAATACCGGGATGTTCGAGTTGTCCGGTAAGCCGTGCTTCACGGACAAAGCGCGCCGTGACCTTGGCGTCATCGGCCCGTTCCGGACGCAACTCCTTGATGGCCACTTCCCGTTCCAAGTGGCAATCACGCGCCCGCCAAATCTGGCCGATGCCGCCGGCGGCATGGATGCCCATGAACGTGTAACGCAGGTCCAGGGTAGGGTCGCCCGTCGGCGTGCTCGGCGGCGGAGGCTTGAGCATGCGGCCGGGAACGGCTATCGTACCCTCGGTGTCGAGTACTTGGAGAGCTGCCAGCGACTGCTTGATGACCGAAGGCAAGGCAGCGAACGCGGCTTTCGCGTCGCCCGCGTGCTTGGAAAGTTCACGTTGCAGCAAGTATTCCAGGTGCGGCGTGTCGGCGTCTGCTATCCAGCCGAGTTCCACGAGGATATCTGGAAGAGATTGCTGCGGGCGTTTTTCCCAGTGCTTGCAAGACTCGGTGAATTGTTGGGAGTCGATCAATCCTGTCTTTAGGGCCAGTGCTCCGAAAAGCAAGTTGCGATTCGTGTCCATCGTAATCGGCCTGTGAGCTTCACTTCGCTGCCTCGGCCCGGAAGTAGGACGGGTCTCCCGGCCCGTCCGGACGGCCCTGGAGGGCCGTCCTAGAAGTAGGGCGCAGCGACGCCGGCGAGCGCTGGGTGCTACCGTTTTTCCCCTTCGCGAATTATTAGAACTAGTTGGACACGATTATACCCGATCCAAGGGCGCTATGGAAATGGCCCAGAGGATGTACTTCTCGTTCAAGAGCATATAGGGATGTGGTTCTTGTGCCGACCAAGTTCGCGAATGGAATCAAATGCTCACAGTTTTTCCCGTTTTCACCGATTCGCATTCCTTGTGGCAAAGCACCAAGGCGTCGCGCGCCAACTTGCCGGACAAGAGATCGGGCTCTTTGCCGGCCTTGACGCCATCGACTGCGGCCTGGATTTCCAGCGTGAACGCCGTTGTGGCGTCGTCGCCGCCGGCGAATTTGGGCTGTTCGCTTTTGCCGTCCGCGGTCAAGAGGGTGAGCGGGCAAGTCCCCGATTCGTACACGAGCGTTGCTTTTTCGAGATAAATCTCGTAGCCGTGGACAAAGGGCCGTCCCTTCTGCGCGACCGCGCCGCTCGAACAACTCACCGCCGGGCCGCCCGGCCCGTAGAGATACAGCGTCGTAAGGTAATCGACTGCACCCTGGTTGACTACGCCGCACGAGACGACCTGTTTGGGCACGCCGGCGACCAGGCCGATGAAATGCGTGTCGTGGATATGCAGGTCGATGGCGGGGCCGCCGGTCTTGGAAGCGTCGCCGATCTCGCTGGACCAGTCGGGCCGCGAGATGACGCGCTTGAAATGCCCGCCCAAGAGCTTGCCGTATTGGCCGCCGCGGATTGCTTGGGCCGCGTAGGCGAACTCGGGAAAGAACGGCAGCACGTGCGCCACCATCAAGAACTTGCCGGCATTCTGGGCTGCGACGACCATGGCGTCGGCGTCCTTGGCCTCGAGCGCAATTGCTTTTTCCACGAGCACGTGCTTGCCGGCTTGAAGTGCCTTGAGCGCCGTTTCCGGGTGCAGGTGCGTCGGATTGCAGACATCGACCAGGTCGATGTCCTTGTCCGCGAGCATGTCGTCAAGCTTTTCGTATTTCTTCTGGCCCGAAAGGTCCATCATCTCGCCGCGTGGGCCGAAGTTGCCTTGAATGGAGCGCCAATCGCCGTCGAGCTTTTTCTTGTCGCGACTGCACAACGCGGTGACCTTGGCGTCCTTCAGCTTGCGCGACGCCAGGTAGTGGATCATGCCCATGAAACCGATGCCGACGATGCCGATGCGGACCATTGCTGGATTTCCTTCTTCTTCAAGGGTTTGCGTTTTTCACCGTTTTCACGCGACCTGGATCACTTTTTCCAAATCTTGCTTTGCGAAAGGAGGCTAATACGTCTCGATCTCATCAGGCTCAACTCCCAAGCGCGCAGCAAGGATGTTCAGGGTCTTTCCGTGCGGCTTCCGCGTTTCTCCTCGCTCGATTCGAGCGATCGTCTTCGGGGAGATACTGGAAAAGTCAGAACGTTTCAGGCGACGCTGGAGTCTCAACCGACGCAACGAAGGACCGAAACCTTTATCCTCTAAGCGTCGCTGCGCATTGGTCCGCCTTCGGTAATCAGGATCGACCTCATAAAGAATCGCATCCGCGGAAGCTTCGTACTCGCCTAGCTTGATCGTGTGTCCGTAATCGGCGACGGCAAGAGAATTCGGGTCAGGTGCATTTCCTCCAGAAGGCCGAAAGAGGCTCAGAGGAACTACCACTGTCTCAAAGGTCCCACGAGTGAGCGAGATGGTTTCTGTTGCTGGATCGTAGAGGCCACCGATAAACACGTCACGAGCTTCGTCCGTCGGAGCCACAAGAACCTCCGCAAGTTCATCAGAGGGCAGCAGCCTAACTGCACGTACTTCTCCCACGACATGACGAAAGATCGCGCGAATTGCGGGGAGACTTTCGACCCTCGGTGACTGGAGCATCAGCAAATCACCGAAAACTCTCTTGGCGCCCTGGTGAGCAGCAAGGAAAACCGAAACGGCTCGAAGCAAGTCCTGTGTATGTTTCGCTGTGGTCGAAATCCACGTGGATTCTCCCGTTGAGTGTTCAAAAACTTTCGACCACGTTGCGAGGCTCTTGCAAACATAAGTCTTGCCGTGACCAAACTTTCCAAGCAAAGTACGGTCCGAATCCAGTAGGAAGTACCGGCACGTAACCATTCGTGGCTTCGTCCTCCGCACCACTTCGGTGGTGAACACCCTATGGATCGTTGTCGTCATCTGCCTGTCCCTGAACTGGATTGTCCGGGTGAATTCGATCCCACTCATTTTGAAGAGTTGTCCAGTTTCCTTGGACGGCTTCTTGGACTCCTTCCCCGATCTGGCTCCTTGGATACGCCTCCATCTAATTATGTCCCTTTTTGTAGTATTGTCAAGAGGGACATTTATCACTGAGCGAAGGCGAGCTCACTCCGGTGCAAGACGGCTTTTAGTGTTCGCCATTACCGAAGTTTTGTGACATGCCCTTCGAACTGGCCGATTCGGCCAAAACGGGCAAGAAACATGAAACGCGAAACCGCCGCGTGGACTTGCCGCTCGGCGGTTTCGCGCATTTCGAAGAGAGCTAGTCCTTTTCTTTCTTCTTTTTTTCGTCGCCGATCACCCACAGGTGAATTTCATATTCTTCGCCGTCCACCGTGAGCATCTCGGTCTTGGTCGGCTCCCAGTCGCCCATGGTGAAGCGATGCGACACGACGCGGGCGCCTGGTTTCAGTTTGGATTGCAGAATGGGCCTGAGGCGCAGATTGATATCGTTGCCCATGTAAAGAAGCACGACGGTGGCGTTGGGGATGTCATCGATCTTGAGCACGTCCCCTTCGCGAAACTCGACCTTGTCCGCCACCTTGTTTGTCTCGGCATTCTCCTTGGATTCCTTGACGAGCTTGGGATCGATATCCACGCCGATGCCTTTCTTGGCGTCGAAATACTTCACCGCGCGAATGACCATGCGGCCGTCGCCGCAGCCCAAGTCATAGACGATGTCCTCCTTGCCGACCTTGCCGAGCTTGCACATGGCGTCGACAACTTCATCCGGCGTGGGTACATAGCGGACGACGATGTCGTCCTTCCAGCGCGGATCAGCCACGCGCAGATCGACTTCGAGCCCTTTCTCTGCGTCTTTGGCCGGATCGACTTTGACCTCAAATTTGCGCGTGATCTTGGTGTAGTTGTTCGGCTCCCAAACTACCTGCAGTTTGTAGGTGTACTTGTTGCCCACATCGAGGGGCGGCGACGTGAAGGTCCGGAGGGCGCCGGATTGTTTGGTCTTCTTGCCGTCGATGGTAAGGACTGCGTTGTTCTGCGGCACGTGAACCTTGATGCTCACGCGTTTCTTCTCGCCGGCCTGGCTCGCTTGCGAGCTTGCTTGCAACAAGAGCAGCGAGCCCAGACCGAACAGGGCCAGGGCACAAAGGCGCAGTTTCATGGCGGATCCATCTCCAGGATGAGAAAGTCAGTGTGGTTTTCCCCGTAACGGCACGGGCGCGTCCTGCACTATTTCACTGGAATTCTTAGTGAATTGCAAGGATTTGAGCAGGGGCACAGCTGCGCAGACCGCGAACCCGATTGTCGTCACGGTGGTGGCGAGCAATCTCCTGCTACTGGACCAATTGCAGGACGCGCGTAGGAGCGACGGTGTTGGGGTTCCAGGGAATGTTCAGGTTGCCATTGCCGCCCAAATCCAGCAACCGGCTAATGTACTGCGAGCCGATAGCAACGTCGCCGTTGCCGTCCACGCGCACCAGGGCGCCGGCGGCGTAGAACGTGCCGGTGATGTTGAACGTGCCGTTGCCCGCAAAGATGACGTCCACGTTGCTGGAACGATCCTGGAAAAAAGTGATCCCCTGGTAGATTCCGGAAGTGGGCGGGGTCAGGGTGACCGTGCCACCGCCGGTGCCGGTGATGCCTTCCGATTGAGTGCCGTTCGTCGGTTTGTTGTAGATCATGACTTCGAGGCCGATCAAGCTGCCTTGACCCTTGTAGGTGAAGCCGCCGCCGTCGATGTAATAGATGCCCGGCATCATGGTGACCTTGGCGGAACCCTGGATCTGGATGCCGCCTTGATAGACTCCGGGGTACAGAATATGCACGCCGCCGGAGACCGAAAACTGTGTCGCACTTCGCACGATCATCGTGGTAGGATCGGGCGGGGGCAGATAGCGCAGCGGATCGGGGGTAGGGGCTACGCCCGTCTTTATCGTCCCGGTAAACCCCGTGCCGGAGTAGCCGCCGGTAATATCGAACTCGGGCGCCACCACCGTGCCGCCGCCGGAAGTGATGGCAGCAGTCGCATGGTCCGAGTTGACGAGAATGGGCGCGTTGGGGACATTGATCTTGCCGTTGCCATGCGCGTTAAGCGCCGCTTTCGCGTGCGGGTCGAGCACGAGAATGCCGTTCTTATAGGGGACCCACATGCCGCGCGCCACGGCGCGAGCTCGGACTGGAATTGACTCGGAAGCGAAGATCCTGCTGAAGTGGCGCTTCTGGTTGAATTGGACGATTGCTTCGACATAGCCCGCTGGGATCGGCTTGCCTTTGTCGGTCCCGTCCTGATAGACGCCAGGGGCGAAGGTGAGCGTAACGACCGCGGTCGTTTTGTCATTGGGGCAGCCGTTGGCAGCCGCTGTGGCCAGCCCCTGTTTGCGCGCGGCGCCGTCGGCGTCCAGGCCCTGATACTGGGGATATCGGCTGAACAGCACATCGGCGGCAGCCAGGGCGACGGCATCCGCCGTGGCTTGCACGTGCCGACGCTTCTCTTGAAGCAGACCCCCATCCACCGCAATAGCTACCACGCCGATGATTGCCGTGAGCGACACAGCCACGAGGATCGCCACACTGCCGCGCCGACGAGCACGACGGTTATGGCCCGCCTCCCTGACAGGGGTGGCGGAGACGGCGCTGATCTCGCAAGGCGCCAGGTGCAAATACATGTTTGGTTCTCCAAGAATCACTTCTTCAATAACACATCTGCACGGTTGATGTGCTTGTCAACATCAATGGGCCCACGAAGAACAATTCCGGAAGCCATTGGTACGTGACAGTGACGCTGACTGTATTGCCGATCGGCCGCGACGCATCGTCAATGACGGTAAGCGGCCGATTGCTTGAGTTCCATTTGACGGCATAGCTCAAGCGCTTGGTGTCCAGACTGGTTGCGCGAGGCAGAATGGCCTGTTTGTATATTTCTTCGGCAGTGGCGGCGGCCTTGCCGGTTTCCTCTTGGTATTGGGCGCCGCGCACGCAGGCGTAGCGGGCGGCTTCCCGCGCCAGCGTCGCCACTTCCTGATAGCGGAAGATGCCCATGCCGCCAACTACCAGGCCCAAAATGAACAGCAACGCAAGGCCATAGGCAATGGCGCCTTCGACGGCGGCGGCGCCAGCTCGTTTGGTTCGACGAAACAACATAGGTTCCTCGTTAGCTGGACGGAACGGCGGCGGCCACGTGCATCCGCACGGTGCGCGACAAGTTAATCGTGTCGGGAATGCCCGGATAGCGCGTCAGCGTTTGGAATTTGTAGCTGACGGTCACTTCGACGTAGGGCTGCCCCGCGGCGTCCGTGCCGTTCACCGACGTTACAGTGGGCTCGGGTTTCAGGTTGGGGGCTTCGGCAAGGGCAGCCTGCTCGATGCTGGTGAAGGGAGACTCGGCGGCGGCGACGGGGTCGCGTCCGTACATCGCTCCGTTCCGTGCACAGTTGGTGATCGTCACCGAATAATGGAAAATGCGGGCATAATCGACCGCGACCACCAACAAGAAAACCAAAAGCGGCAAGAGGACCGCTAGCTCCACCACCGCCGCCCCGCTACGCGCCGACCGGCCACTGTTCGATTCACGAATCATGAACTTCTCCGCTAATTAAACCAACGTCTTCGATTGCTGAGCACAACCGAGGACGCTTTGGCCACGGCTGCCGGTTCGGCGACACAAGAACGAAGCACGCGGACGCGCCTTCGACCGCTTATCCGGGTCCAAAGGAACGTGACATTCTCGCGGTCAAGTGCCCGAGTAATTCTTTGGGGAGAAGCTGGCCGACTGCCTTGCCGCAAAACGGCCTACCGACATCGACTGTTGAAGAGGGAAAAAAAGCGGTAAGTGGAAGGAATTACATGCGACTCTTCCGCTCCGTGCCGAGTGAGAGCTCCATGTGCGCAAACGTTGGGGTGAATGGGGCTCCCAGTCGGGAATCCATCCATCCCTTCGGCAACCTGGCGACCCGGTCGGGCTAACCGGGCCCATGGCTTTGCGTCCCCGCCTTACGACGAGTTTGCTGTTATCGAGGATAGATTGACCCTGTCGCGTCTATCAATTCGCAACAAGCTACTCAAACGTAGGCCAGCGCTTCCAACTTGTCAACTGGGAGCGAAAATTTCAGGATGATTTTTCTGTGTTGACTGAATCAGCCCTTGAAAACCGATTCATTTCGTCTTCGGCCTCAGAAAATCAAAAACCTCCAGCGCTTTGGCCGGCTCCAATTTGTAAGGCGTCCCCTTGCCCTCGTAGAATCCATACCGCTCAATCATATACGGTACTAACAGGCCGTAGGTGAGCTTGTTGCCGTTGTCGAGATTGCTAACGGTGGCGTTGGCGTTGCTCTTGGTGCCGTCGCGGAAGGGCGAAAGCTGTGTGCCCAGCGCGATGTTCAGTTTGACCTTGAAGCGCCGGCCCTGGTAAAGAAACTCGCGTTCGTCCTTTTTGTGTTTCAGCTGCCAGTAGCCGATGCTGCCCATGGCGTGCAGGTGGCGGGCCAATGCCTGATGCGTCAGGCCCCACTCCTCGACGACGGTCTTGTTGTCCATCGCTAATACCTCGAGCAGTTTTTCGTCCGGACCGAGAAAGCCGGAACGCGAGCCGACGTCGCTTTTCGCGCCGGGCCGCATGTCCTCCTCCAACTCGGCGATGGTGCGCCCGTTGATCTCGGTCAGCTTGCGGATGAGCGCGGTGTCGTTTTGCCCACCGACAAAGAACCCGGATTTGGGATCGCGCTTCTTGGCAACCTTCGGCACGACGAAGTCGGCGAGCTCGATGTAAAGGGCAAGATCAATGTCCTTGGGCGGCTGCGCGCCGGCGCGAGAAAATGGAATAAGCAAGGCCAGACAGAGTAGTGCAAGAATGCGCAGGTACATAGCAGGATCATAATGCAAAACAAGCTTAGTTTCCACGATCAAAAAAATGCCCGCGGCTCTTGGTGAACGACGATCTGGCTCTACTTCAATCGTGATCGTCTTCATCGTCCCGCCGGGTGCGAAGGTCAGCGTGCCGGTCTTGGCATCCGCCTGAAAGCGTCCGGCACAATGGTTTGCATTGCAACCCGCTGGGAGCAGCCCTGCAAACCCCCTCACCGTCG
>JAKEFD010000360.1 GCA_022616245.1 Gemmataceae bacterium | reverse complement strand
CTCCGCGATTGGATCCGGACGCTTTTCGATATCGGCTATCTGCGCGCCGGTCGCCGGCCGGTGTGCGGCTTCGAGATCAAGCCGCCGCCAGGCGTGTCGCCGCAAACGGCGATCGCCAACATGAAACGCACGTGGCACATGGCGTGGTGGACACTGTGAGGACAGGGGTCAGGAGTCAGGGGTCAGGGGTCAGGAGTCAGTGGTCAGGCGGCCAACGGCAGTTCTTTGGCCGCTTCTTCTACTTCACAGAGGCTCAGGTCATCGACAAGGCTCAAGCGCAGATCGTCGCTGAGAAGCGCACTTTTGTGCTTGTAGATTCCATTGTCGAATTCGAAGCGCGCCGCCAGGCTGACTTCGGTCAGCAGGGATCGGCGGTTAGAATGAATCTGGAACTGCACCCAATGAGCGGTGCCTACGCAGCGATCTTCCGGCCGGCAGGTGACCAAGTGCGAAGGAAACTGCTCGTCGCCAACTTCAAGCCAGAGCTGATCACCGCTCAGATCTTGCCAGGCGGTCCATTCCTGGGCGAAACGTGTTTCGTCGGGGATCTCGATGAGCAAAGCGGCCTGCAATAAGTCACGGCCCGGCAGCAGCCGGTTATAGAGATTGAGTTCTTGTCGGATGTCGGAGGCGCTTGACAAGCGGGCAATGCGAATTACTTCTTGGACGCGAAACCAGAGCGTGCGCCGATTCTCGAAGACGAGCGTGAGTTGCGGCCCGATGCGAACGCGGCGACAGCGGTCGATGTAGCGGCGATGCGCGTCAAAGAACTCGCGCCGCCGCGCGGCGTATTCTTCCAAAGGCAGCAGGTCATCGACCGTCAACGGGGCCATCGGATTGCGGATTGTCAATTGCAGATTGCAAATTGAGTCTCCAATCGTCAATCAGCAATCCAAAATCAGGTTTTGTCCGGCAGCGCGGGCCGATAGATCCAGAAGTAGAAGAGGCCGGCCAGCAAGGCGCCGAGCGTCGGGCCGGCGATGAACACCAAGACGTCGACGAACGGGCCGCCACGCACCGAGGCGGGTCCGAGCCAGGCTTCCCAGACCGCGGGGCCGAACCAACGTGCCGGATTCAAAGCCGCGCCGGTAAGCGAAAAACCGACCAACGTTGCCGCCGTCGCCGCCGCACCCGCGGCCAAACCAGTTCGCAGCGCCTCGTCCTGATCCGTCGCCGAACCAATCAGCGCCTTTTTGCGCGCGAGGCAGAACATGGCCAGGACCACGAAAAACGTCAAGACAAGTTCCACGCCCGTGCCGGCGAACAGCGTCCTTTGGTGAATCTCGTGATAGGCCAGGTCATTCAGATGCGGCGTGCCAAACCGGGCAGACTGCAGCAGATCGAGGTGAAAGGTGTAGCGCAAACACAGCCCGGCCAAAAACGACCCCAAGAGTTGCGCCCCCAAGAACCACGACATCCGCCGCGTGTCCAGCCGGTTCATCGTCCAGAGCATGACGGTGACGGCAGGATTCAAGTAGCCGCCGGAGATGGGCAACGTTATCGTCAAGAGAACCGCCAAGATCAAACCCTGCGTCAACGCCACGCCTGTCAGTCCCGGCTGATACATGTTCAGGGACGAGCCGAACGGCCGACCGAGCGGGACCGCAAGGTAGTTGATGCAGACGACGCCGGCGGAGAAAAACACCAAGCCAAATGTGCCCACTAACTCGATCAAATAGGCGCGTCTAAGGTCCGTTTGCATATCACTTTTCCCGTTTCTCCAAAACGATGGGGTCAACCGGTTCGCCGTCCAGCGCACGCAGAAACAACGCGAGCGCTTCCTTGTCCCTGTCGGATAGGTTCAGTTCAATCGATTGGTGTGCCCCGGCGCGGAGCGGCTGCGCCAGGAACGCGCTCGGAAACACCGCATGATCGTAGTAATTCACCACGTCTTTGAGCGAACGCCGGCTGCCGTCGTGAAAATAAGGATACGTGCGCGGCAGATTGCGCAGCGTCGGCGTCCGAAAAGCGCCGATCAGCCGCGTCTGTTTCATCCCGATCGGCACAAACGCGAATCGGCCTTTCTCCTCGCCGGCTACCGGCATCTCCTCGCTCTCACCGATGCCGATGTTGTGATAGTCCTGATCCGTAAAGAGCGGCCCTTTGTGACAAAGCGCGCACCGGGCCGAACCGTGAAACAAGCGCAGACCGCGCTCCAGCCTGTCGGCGATGACTTCGCTTTTTTCTTTGGGCACGCCCAGCGCCTTCTGGGTCGCGGCATCGAGCATCCGGCTAAAATGCGGCGCGGACAACTCTGCTGCTCCGCGCGCCTGGCGCTCTTGCTCGGCATAATCGTAAAGCGAGCCGCCGGACAGGAGCGTGCGCATATAGGTCGCCAGGACCTTGGCAATGGCATCCTGCGTCGGCACGAAGATGCCGAACTGCTCCTTGAAATGAAATTGATAGTAAGAATCGCCGGCGAGCGTCTTGACCAGACCGCCCCAGCGATGCGTTCGCTGCCTCTTGGCCGTCGAGTCCGATGCGTCCACAGGAAGTTCGTCCTCCAAGGAACGCGCCAGCACTTCTTCCAAAGAGCCAACCCGGCCGTCCCAGAATTGCTGGCGATTGTAAACGACATTGAGCAGGCTCAGCGTGTTGCGCTGGCCTTGCAACGTGACGGCCCATTCTTCGGCGAATCCGTGCTCGGGCTGGTGACAAGTTGCGCAGGAGAATCTGTCCGGCCCGCTTTGGAAGATCCGATCGTAAAAGAGTCGTTTGCCGAGCCGCCATTTCGCAAACGTCGGCGGATTACCGGGCGGGATGTGCGGCGTCGGATCGGGCAGGCCGAGCGGAACTTTGATCTTGATCGTGTCCAAAGGAAGCGTTGCGGCAAGACCGACGGCGACGGCGAGGGGCGCTTGTCCAAGGTGCACGGTGCGCGCGCCGAGGGCAGGTGAGGGTTCGAGATTCCAAAAGCGAGTTAAGTTCTTCCATTCCGGCGCGGCGTTGGGCACGAACACGATCGGCACGTCGGGAGCTTCCTTGGGCTGCAAGAAAACCCAGTGTTTTTTCAGCTCATCGTGAGACCGTTCTTTCTTGGCGGGTTCCTTGGCGGTTGGTACGGGGCCAAAGCGCTCCGCCGGCTGACAACCCGACAGACAGACTCCCGCCAACAACACCAGGATCCCATGGCGCATGCGCGGCCCTCCCTTGCGGCAACCATTGTAGGATACATGCGGCGCATGACAGGGCAAACAAAAACGGGACGCAAGATGCGTCCCGTGCCGGCCATCCGCTTGCGTTTCGCGCTCGCCCACAAGCGGCGAGCGCGAAACGCAAGCACACGAATCGATTACTTTTTCGCCGGCGTCGCCGCGGCTTGCTCGGCCGCGAGATCCTGCAGCGACTGCGCCACTGCGACCAGGTTTTCCTGGTTCTTTTCGATGTAGTCCGCCGGTCCGCCCTTGTTCGCCACCGCCTCCGCGACTTGCCCGGTCGGCACCATGTCGATCGCGTCCCACGGGCACCAGCGCTCGCACAAGTCGCAGCCGATGCAGCGTTCCAAATCGATGTCCACGAAACTTTGCAAGACCGGCTGATCCTCGCCCGGCACCTTGTAAATGCAATCGACCGGACAGACCTCGATACAGGCCTCGCAGCCCGTGCAATTGTCCGCATTGACTACCGCCAATGTCTTTGGAAGCTTCTTTCTTGCTTTGCCGGCGCCTTTCGCCATGGTTTTGCCCTCACACCAACAGGGATAATGTCATTCTATAGCCACGGACGTGTTCTTACAGCGCGTCTCATTCCTTGATGCCGTGCTTCGTGGGATCGGTGGGTTCGTCGCCGTGCGGCTCGATCTTGTCACCTTTCGATTCTGCCGAAATGGTCCGGTAGGCGGGACTCCACTCGTCGTCCTCACCGGCGATTTTTTTCGGTTCTTCGGGCACGATCGGCTTCGTCGAGTCGAAGCGCAGCCAAAGCAAGGTCGCAACCACGTACACACCGCCAAAAATCAAGAAGTTGACGGTCCAACCAGGCTTGCTGGCCTCCAGAACGGCTTCGCGCGGCGCGCCCGCCGGCACGCCGGTGCGATAGACATCGATGATCATGCCTGAAATGAAACCTGCGAAAAAACCGCCGATGTTTCCCACTGTATTCATGCAACCTGCAACGATACCGGAGAATCTTCTGCCGATGTCGATACAACTGGCCCAGGCCGCGCCCATCGTGACGTCGTTCCAAAAGGCGGCAAAGGCGAGGGCGAGGATAAACAGGTACGGCGTGTCGGCAAATACCGCGAGGAAAAAGCACAGGGCGCAGCAGCTATGACCAATGACGCCGAACAGGCGCCGTCCCCATTTGCGGTTGCCGGTGCGCTTGATGAAGAAATCCGAAAGCAGGCCGCCGCCCAGACAGGCAACAGAGCCTAGGAGAAGGGGAGCGCCGGCCATGATGCTGAATGTCCACCATTCCGCGGACCATTTGTCGCGGGTGGCCGGGCCAAAATGGTCCGGGAAATAATCGCGCAGGTAGCCCGGCAAATAGGTGATGTTGAAATACCATCCGTAGGCCGCGCAGAAATACATCATGCACAAGATCCACAGGTTGCCGTTGGTGAAGATCTTGCGCCACGGGACCGCCGTAGCCGCGCCGTGCTCCTCGCCGCGTTGAATCAGCGCGAGCTCGACTTGATTGACACCCGGATGCTGTTCCGGCCGTTCTCGGTACCACAACGCGAACGCAATGCACCAGAGCACTCCGATAGCGCCGAAAATCCAAAAGATGTGACGCCAGTGCGTGACTGTCTGCCCTCCGGACGTGGATTGGAAGACCAGGGCCATCACCAGAAACGGCGAAAGTCCGCCCATGAACCGGCCTGCCATCCACACCGCGCCTTTGGCCGTCGCCCGCTCTTCAAAGGGAAACCAGTTGTGGAAGGACCGCGCAATGTTCGGGTAAGCTCCAGCCTCGCCGACACCGAAGAGAAAGCGAATAGTCAGCATCGCCACAAAAGCCAACGTCGCCCCCATCACTGACGGATAGATCAGCCCGGTCATCACTGTGAACAGAGACCAGGCGAGCACGATGCGGATGAGCGTCCTTTTGGCGCCGTAGACGTCGCCCAGCCAGCCGCTGGGCACTTCAAAGGCGGCGTAGGCCAACGCAAACGCGGAAAACAACATGCCTTTCTGAGTTTCCGAAAGCCCGAACTCGTTCTGAATGTCCGATGCGACCGTGCCGAAACAAACGCGGTCCAAGTACGTGATCATCGACAAAGCACAAGCAAACCCGAGCACTCCGTAGCGGACGCGCGTGGGTTGTTCTACGGCGACGGCAGGATTCATGCGCAGTACTTCCTGGAAAATCGGCTGCGTGAGGCAGGAATGTCTGCCTCCACGGATTCGTCCCACTGTAACGGCGTGCCCGAATCGATGCAAACAATCCGTGCGCGGAAAACAATAAAGCCCGCGTTTAGCGCGGGCTGCGATGTGAACCTAGAGGACTGTGCTACGGAGCGCTGGTCTGTGCCGTTCGCACTCCTGGATTATCCATGCCGGCAAAGGTCGCAACAGTGTCCTGCCCCGCCCGCAGCATCACGCGCTGTGTGCGCACAATCGTTTGACCATTGCGCACGACTTCCGCCTTGAGATCATAGAAGTAAGTCCGGTCCGCCGATAGATCGGGCGTATGGAACACGCGGCGGGTCGAAGTCGCGATCGTCGGCTGATCGTCGATGAACAACTTCGCGTCGGCAGGCACTTCGACAATCACGCGTGCCTGGGTGTCGAGCTTTTTCTTTTTTTCTTTCGGCGCCGGCGTCACTTCCGGTTCGGTCGACTTGCGCTCAGGGTCTTTGCCCTGCGTGTCGGGAATCCAGCCGTGGTGGGCCAACGGCGCCCCATAGCAAGCCCAACCGCCGTAGCAACCATAGCAGCCGTAGCAGCCGAAGTAGTTCAGCGTGTAGACGTTGAACGACGGGTGGCCATAACCCGCGAAGTGTCCCCAGCCATAGCAGCCGTGGCAGCCAAAGCATCCGGAGCAGAGATTGCCGGCGTAGGTCATGTAGCCCCAGCCATTGCAGTTGTAACCGTTGTAGCCGTTGCCATAGCAACCCGAGCAGCCATGACGACCCGACCAGCCATGACAGCCCGAGCAGCCGTGACCACGAAACATCTGCATGAAGCAGGTACCCTCCGCCGACGGCGCAGTGGACATCGCGGCCATCAAAATCACGCCATACATGCACAACCTCCCGGCCTCAAAGATGTAAAACTTGGATCTGTCCCACGGAAAACAACATGGAATCTGGCGAATCTGGGATAAATGGTAAAGTGATATGGAGGTGCAGTCAATGTTGAGTAGCGAACCGCTCGATATTTCCCAAATTCTCCACCCCGTATAATCGGACTCTATAGAAAAGTAGGCAGTTGCTAACTTGTTGGTTGTTCGATGTCGACCCATGAAGATCTTTCGGTTCGCTATCACCAACAGGAAGGGAGTTTCCTGTGCGGCGGCGCGTGCGCTCAGATGGTTCTCACACATTTAGGCGCTGGGGCGCTCAATCAAGCCGACCTCGACGATGACATTCACAACCACAACTTGCTCGAGAGCGGCTGGGCCGCCGCTCCGGACGGTCTGCACTGGACTTTGAATAACTGGCGTCCCGCTTCCTTTCCAGGTTCCTACAGTCGATTCGAACTGGGCTCGGAAGATGCCATATCGCGCACGATCGTTTGGTCCATCCATCAGCACAAGGCGTCGGCAGTTGCCCTGATCTCCGGCAGTTCCCATTGGATCGTGGTTCGTGGCTTTACCACAAGCGCCCCGCCGACAAGCTCGAATGACACGGCCTACACCATTGAATCTCTCGATATTAATAATCCCGCGCCGCCGGCATCGTCCCCACCACCGCCGCCGCATGCCGCTAGCGACGAGTGCGGCACGGGAGGCGACTATGGCCTTGCCGAAGAAAACATCTCCTACAGTCACTGGAAATCCGCCTACATGACCGGAGTGCCATCCGGTTACTACTGGGGCGGAAAATACGTTGCCCTTTGCGATGCCGATCCGGCGCCGACCACGCCTGGCGAAGTGGCCGCCGCGTCCAAGAAGCGGAGCGGCGAACGCATCCTGTTGCCGGAACTGGCGCGTGAATTGGCCGAGGCAGGGCTCCGGGAATTTGGTCTTTACGAGCGGGAAACGTGGAAGAGAAGCCTGCACAGAACCAAGCCGGCCGATCCGATCCTGGTGCAGCGGCTCGGAAAGCGAGACACATTCTATTACATCGTGCCGATGGCGGTGAGCCGCAAAGTCATACCCGTCCTCGTTTGCCTGGATGCCCGATTCGGCGATTACCAGCAGGCAGCGCGCATTTCCGATCGTGGCGGCAGCGCCTTCCGCAATCTTAACTTTGATCCCAAAGCTTTGTTGGAGAGATTCGTCGGCCAGTCGATTGACCTCGGCAAAAAAGGCCGGCTAAAAATTCGCAAGGAAGCGTTCTCTCTGTATCCGACGCTCGTCTGGAGGCCGTGCCGCGAATCGATGTCGCCGTATATCCCGTTCTTCATGCTGACGGTCGGCGATCGCCGAGTGTATGTACGCGTGGACGGGCAGGTGTTTACGAGCTTGCACATTAACGATCGCGGCATCTAAGCGGACTCGGCTAAGACCGGCGTTAGATTCGAATGTATCCGTTTGAGACAGTCTCTCGTCAGTGCCACTTTTCGAGTCGGTGGCGTTAACGGTATCAAAGTGATAAAAGGGTTGCGCCACAACTATTTACGTGTGTCTCATTTGTCCGTGCACGCCAACTTACGCACACAGGAACGGCGTCCATCGATCCACAAGGCTCTATCTCATCACCGGTCATTTGTGGATGACACTTGCTCCGAGCCCAGCGACCAGATTGGTGACAGACCGGCGCGACCTTTTCGTCGCCGTAACTTATTTGAGGACAGAGAAGTTGTGGGATTGGTCGCGCGACACACCCACACCCCCCCTTCATGGCGCGAATCGTCAACCGGTTTCGATGGCAAATCAACGAAATTGCGAAAGTGCCGATCCACAATCGGCCGATGAAGACACAACTTACTAACCAGATTGAACTTAGGGTGACTTCTTGTGACTTCTCAATAGCCCTGGGTGCTTTGGCTGGGTTGCCTTGCGCCTGCGAGTTTTGCACACACGCACACAAATTGCGCCCCCCAGAGTCATTAAGAAGTTACGACTTCTTCGCTCTAAACCAGCGTTCCGGATCGACGGCATACGTTGCCGACAGCATCTCGGATAGTTCCGGGTGAAAGTGCCGCAGTTTCGCCGGCTGGGTGAAGAAGCGTTCTGAAGCGGTCGCGAAAAACTCGGTTTTACTTGTCGCCGCGTAATCCCCGAGGAAGGTTTCGTGTCCTTGGCGAATCTCCCGCCGCAGACGGTTGTACTCGGAATTCAACACCTCCTGCCAACGCTCAGTGTGTTCACCTTGAAGATCCAGCGTGCCGTCGGCATATCCATCGATGAAGTCAAGTTGGTGAGCGAATTCGTGAATGACGAGATTCGCGCCCGCCGACGGAGCGCGCCCCTCCGCCAAGACCGTGTCCCACGAGAGGATTACCGGTCCGCGGTAGACCGCTTGACCGCCGGCCGCTTCCGGCAGCCAGCCTTCGTCCTCCCAGCGCTCGTCACTAGCCTGAAAACTCGACGGGTAAATGAGGATCGTTCGAACGTGCCCGAAGTAGTCGTGCTCCTGACCCAATAGCATCAAACAAGCCTGGGCGGCGATGGTCACCTTGATCTCATCTGTGACCGAAAGCCCGCCGCACCCTTCCCAATCCTTCTTGGCGATCATGGCCCGCGTGTCGTTCCGCAGACGTCTTCGTTCGGCTTTGCTCAACAGTTGATAGTGGTAGACATTGGACTTCAAGAAGGCGCGCCATTCTTTGGGAAAAGTCTCTGGGTCTTGTACCGGCGGACGCTTAGGAGGTGCTGGACGCGAGCGTTCGCCTGTCGATTCCGGCGGTTCCGGTGGCGGCGGCAGTGGAAGCATCGGCGGCTCCAATCCGGCACTTGAGTATTGAATCACGAGAGGAATTGTGCAACTGGGATCGTGTACAATTACGAAGTAAGAGTCGAAGCCGATGGAGGCCGCGATGAACACCGTGCAAGGAACCTGGAAAAATGGCCAAGTTCAACTGGATGGCCCGACGGATTGGCCGGAGGGCTGCCGAGTTTTGGTTGAGCCGGTTGTGCCTGTCGAAAAGCTGGGCCTGTCCGAAGACGAGTGGCCCAAGACACCCGCGGAAATTGCGGTATGGCTCAACTGGTTTGATTCCGTCGAGCCTGTCGAAATCACTCCGCAAGAGGAAGCCGAATGGCAAGCCGCACGCCAAAAGATCGCATTTTCTGACGGCAATCGCCTTGCTTGACGGTCTCTCGTTCATTCCGCATTGCAAGGCCCCAACTGCAGCACTCGTCTCAATACGTCGTTTGGCGTTTCAACAAACGGCTCTGCATGCTTTTGCAACGCGCGCCAAACTTCTTGGTCGATTCGAATCGTCTGGGACACCGAGTCTTGCTGTTTCGGACTAGGTTGACATCCTAACTGAGACGCAGGAGTGGGGAGCACCTGCATTTGACAGTCAACTGGAACTGGTAGACTTCGTTGAATGCAGTAACTGAAGTAATTTGGCCCTCGTCTGAACCTCTTTGGATTATCTGCCTTTTCAGCGATTCCACGTTCTGCCAAGGCTTCTAGGGGATTGTACCAAACATCCTTTAACCCCAACTTGTTAGAAAGCTTTTTGGGAGTTTCAAAATGAGGTTCGAGGATTTTTGCAAATTTGTGACACATTGTCCCCTCTTTCCCGAAACTTCCTGCGCGAAACCCATTCGGCGATACTGTCACACTGTTAGCCTGATCGCCTTCAATGTGGTGAAAAGAAGTAGTCATCGTCGTTACCTCCAAAAATGAAAATGCGATGCATGTTTCTAGAATTATATCATTTATTTCTAAAAATCAAGATTAGTTATAGAAAATTTATATAAATTAAGAAGTCAATTCTCTCAGGAAGCACCGCAGCCCGGTTCAGCATGGGAGTATTGTTCTTGACTTAGGTCAATTCCACTTGAATTGGATCAATAGACTGGCAAAAACAGCGCAGGACATCCCGATGTAGGAGGAGGTGCATGTCCCGTTTGACCGACCCGGAGATTCTGGCCCGATACAAACAGGAGTTGGCCGAGTGGTCGGTGGAAGGAGCCGTCGAGTTGATTGGCCGAGCGCACGATGGGCTCCGAACTACTCTTGAGGGCGTCACGGTCGGCGGTTTCAAAAAGGCTTTGCTTCGTTTTGTTTGCGAAGAGGATGGAGAAATCGACCAAGTCAAGGAAGAACGGGAGCCGTGGCGCAACCGGTGGGAATGACACTACGACCTTCGTCCGACGATTGACGGCGTGATGGTCTACGTTGAAACAAGGTTGTTTCCTGAATCATTCACCAGTCGCGAAGAACCGATCATCTACATCGTACAGATCAAGCCAGTCTAGGAGGACAGCCGTGGCATCGAAAACTCAAAACCCGCAGAGTAACCGGCCCTTTCCCTGGCCGTGTCCCAACTGTCTTACTTTGACGGTCGTTCCCACGTTCGTCGACCACACCGCCACGGTAAAGCACGACGGCGTCGCGCATGAGCTTCAACTGCCGGCGCTGGAGATGCCTCGTTGCTCAACCTGCGGCGAAAAAGTCATCAACAGCGCTGTTGACGATCAAATCAACGACGCCCTGCGTGCGCGTCTTCGTTTGCTGACACCGGTTCAAATTCGCAAGTCAATTGACACTTTAGGGCTCAAGCAACAGGAACTCGCGGAACGGCTCGGTGTCGCCCCAGAGACGATCTCGCGCTGGCTCAACGGTGCGTTGATCCAATCGAGGGCCATGGACAACCTGCTACGATTGTTTTTCGGGCTTCCACAAGTCCGGGACGTTCTTCGGGGCCCAAGCCAAGACCCGCATTTGGGCGCCGAGGTTTCTGCGGGGTAGATCGACTAGACCTCTCAATTTAACCAATCAAATCGCCCAACTCCTGCCGCAGCCGGTGCAGCACGCGGCACTTGGCGACGCGGACCGCGCCGGGGCTGAGCGACAGCTCCTGCCCAACCTCCTGGGGCGTGCAGCCGTCGACGACCACTCGCCAAAACGCGCGCCAGGTGCGCTCTTCAAAGTCGGTTTGAATGAGTTCCAAAGCCCGGTGATAGATTTGTTTGTAGATCGCGTTCTCGTCGGCGGCGTCACCGTCCCAATCGTTTTCCGGAATCTGCGCCCAGCGCACCTGGGCGTCGGTGCCGCCGGCGGCTTGGGGCTGGCGTTTTTCAGCGCGGAAGTGGTCGAGAATCTTGTTCTTGGTGATGGTGCGCAGCCAGCCGCGAAAGGTGTCTTGCGGACCTTCCTTGCGGAAAGAGCCGATATGCGTCGCGACTGCCTGGAACACTTCTTGAAAGACGTCGGCGCTGTCCTCTGGCCGCAGGCTCATCTTGCGGCACCAATGCCAGACCAGAGGGGCGTAAAGGGTGACAAGCCGGTCCCAGGCGGCGGCGTCGTTGGCATGGACGCGCGCCAACAAGCTCCGCGAGGTTGAAGTCGCGGCGTTTTCTTCAGGTGCGGTCATGCTTGGGCGGCTTTCCAACGGGAACGAACGAGGAATCCCAGCGACAAGCCCACGAGCGCGACGGCGACCGCGCCCATGAGCAAAAAGGCGCCCTTGAGTCCCGAGCGCGTGCGGGCAATGTCGCGGTCCAGCGGCCGGTTAATGAGCAAGACGCCCGCCAGGTCGCCTTCGTGCCAGTCCTGCTTGGGACTGGCCTTGTCGCTATTATGGCACTTCACGCAACTCTGCTTCATGAGTTGCCCTTTGGCGTAACGCAGAAAAGGCCGGCCATCGATTTCCGTGAATTCGTGAAAAGTAAGGTCAACCGCAACCCCTTTCCCCTCCGGGGAAGAGGTGTTCCCTTCTGGGGCCGAAGGGATTTCGCAGGCCACTTGCGTCAACTTCTGCAATGCTTTGCGCTCAAAGTCGTCTCTGGGACCGCCGTCCTTGCGCCAGGGATAATGGCTATAGAGCCGGACCTCCATGCCCAATTCGGCTTTGCTGATGCGTTGGCCGACGTCGATGGTAAACGTGGCCGGCAGAGGCATGGCGTTTTTGCGCTTGGCGTATTCGTGGGTGACGGGCGTCTTAGTCCAATCGACGCGGTCCACAATCTCGCTGTAAAAGGCGTTCACTTCCTCAAGCATGCCGATTTCCATGCGCGTGCTGTCCAGCGCCGTGGCTTGCACGAAATACTTGGACAAGCTCGACAGATACCAGAAGCCGGCGGCGGCGCCGAAGCAAACAGCGCAGAGCAAGCTGGCCGCCACCGGATTGCGGCGGCACCAGCGCCAGAGCCGCTCGCCCACGCCGACGGGCCGGGCCTTGATCGGTTTGCCGTCGAGAAATCGGCGCAAGTCGTCCGCGAAATCCTGAGCCGTGCGGTAGCGGCGGCCCGGCGCTTTGGCCATCGCCTTCAAGCAAATCGTCTCGAGGTCGCGCGGGATGCGGTCGTTCAGGCGTCGGGGCGGGCGCGGCTCGTCTTCGAGCACTTGGAGCATCAACAGCCGCCGATTGCCCTGAAACGGCCGAGCGCCCGTGAGCATTTCATAAAGGATGACGCCCAAGCTGTAGATGTCGCTGCGCGCATCGACGGTGTGCGATTCGCCGCGCGCCTGCTCCGGCGACATGTAGGCGGGCGTGCCCATGACGCGGCCGTCCGAGGTCATGGTGAGCTCGCCGGATTCGCGCTTAGCCAGCCCGAAGTCCATCAAATGCGGCCGGTTCTCGGGGTCGATGAGGATGTTGGAAGGCTTGATGTCGCGATGAATGACGCCATGCGCGTGCGCGTATTGCAACGCTTCCGCGGCCCGGGCAATGAGCTCGGCCGCCCAGTTGGGATCCTGCGCGCCGGACTTCAGGCGGCTTTCCAGCGTTTTGCCTTCCACGAACTCCGTGACGAGATAGCAAACGCCCTCTTCGGTTCGGCCGGTCTCATAGAGCGATACGATACCCGAATGCTTAAGCTGCGCGACGCTGCGCGCTTCGCGTAAGAACCGGCGAGCTTCCTCCTCATTTGCCAGGCTGCCCGCGCGCTGAATCTTGACGGCGACAGTGCGATCGAGCTCGGTGTCGCGCGCGCGAAAGACGTAGCCAAACGAGCCAGCGCCCAATTCGGCTTGCAACTCGAATTTACCCAGCCGGCAATCGCCTTTGCCAAGCTGCAGGGCGTAATGGCGGCCGGGGTCAAAGGTGATTTCGCGCGCTGCGCCGTTGGCGGCAAGAAAAACCGCGGTCAACAACTCGTGCGGCGGGCCAGCGACTCCCGCCGGTCGCGGCAGGTGCTTCAAGCTCGTCAGCAAACTGTCCGCATGGGTGTCGAACGCTTGCAGGGATACTTCGCAAGCACTGCAGCCGGCGACGTGGCCGGCGATTTGCGCGAATGCATCTTCGGAGATGTCGCCGATCGCGAAGGCGCGCAACTCTTCGGCGTTTGGACAGGAAGAGGATGACATGGATGGTCCCTACACGGTGATATTCGGTGCAGTTTAGCAATTATCATAACGGATCGATGTTACAACGTGCGTGCCAACGACAAGCAACAGGCGTTTCTCTTTGTTCGCGGGAGAGTTATCATTCTGAAGCAAGCTGGACTGAAGGGGAACAAAAATGGCAACTCGAATTCTGAAGAAAGTACGTAACGCGAAAAAACGAAACGGCGAGAAAGGTGACTTCGTGCCCGGCGGTTTCGGTTGCCACGAACTGCTCGACCGCGCTATGATCATGGCAAAGATGACGGAGAAATACGTTTTGGAACATGCTGCCTGTAGCCAAAACGTGGAGTGGCAGGCCCTCGCGGAAAAAGCCGTCGAGGCTTTGAATGAGCTCTATCAGCGCATTGGGGCGACACATCTGGTCCGCTGACCCAAACGAAGAAACTCACGTTCGATTCGTTATTTGACGCGGCGCCTCGACCGAGCCGTTTTGACGAATCCAGAGTTTCGGATACCATTGATGGACAGGAAGATCTTGAATCCGGCGCGCAATTTATTGAGCTTGCACTGATGCCCCGACTCGGCTTGGCACTTTCCGGCGGTGGCTTTCGAGCGACTCTCTATCATCTGGGCGTCGTTCGCTTCTTGCGCGATGCGGACCTTCTCTCTCAGGTAACGCACATCGCTTCCGTTTCCGGCGGCAGCATTCTGGCCGCCCATCTGGTGCTCAACTGGAAGCGTTACACAGGCTCGCCGCAAGAGTTCGACGCCGCCGCGGAAGAACTCTTGAAATTCAGTCGCTTCGACGTGCGCAATCACATCGTGCGTCGCGTTCCGATGTACTCTCTTTGTCGTCTGCTCCTTCGCCTGGGTCCGGCCCGCTGGCGGGAACGATTGACCATGAATCACATGCTGCGAAGCTACTACGAAAAACACTTGTATGGAAAAAAGTGCGTTCACCAACTTCCGGAGCAGCCGGAACTGCACATTCTGGCGACCAATGTGAGCGAAGGCGCGTTGTGCTCGTTCACGCGCACGGGGCTAATCATTCATCATCGCCGGAGCGGCCGGCCAGACCAATGCGAGCGCTTGCCCGCACGCTTGGCACAAATCGCGCTCGCGGTAGCTGCGTCATCGGCGTTTCCCGGGTTCTTTCCGTTGGTTCCCATCCATGCCGACGACATAGGCCTGCGTGCAGGCGAATTTCCTTCTCAGACGTTCACCGACGGCGTCTACGACAACTTGGGCGTGCGTGCTTTCGAGCAACTCAAGGACATCAACCCTCCTCTGGAAGGGATCCTGGTTAGTGACGCGGGCGCACCGTTTCAGGTCTTGACCAATACGTACCTGGGCATCATAGGCAGGTCGGTTCGTGCCTCGGATATACTCTGGGATCGTGTATGGGAGTTGGCGCCAGTGGGGACCGGGCGTGCGGGACAAGGCATATTATTTGCGGCGCGTCCGCGTTCGCCGCACCTCCGATAGAGGTCCCCTCCTTTTTCAGCGCGAAGACGATCCTTTCCCGAAATAGAATGGCGCCTCGGTCCTTCCAAGCTGCAGCCGGTCGTACGCAAGGCAGCCAGCAAGAAAGGGGAGCACCTGACAAACTGGGACCTGCAATTCGACCTCTCCGTTGTGCAACCCGGTGAAGTAGTCGAAGTGGAAATGGAAGCCTTTGTTCACGGCATCGATGCCGTCTTCTCGCAGCGCGGCGAACGCGAAACCTGGATTCAATACGAGCCGCTTGCCAGAACGCAGGAAGCTTCGGTCTGGCTTCTGTTTCCACAACACAGGCCGTACCAGAGTTATCGGCTGATCAGTCTTCCCAAAAAACAAACCGACCCGCCCACCCCCCCATTGCCCGTAGACACGCAATACACCATCGACCATCCGTATGGCGACGTTATCGCCTGGACGGTGATCAACCCAAAGGTCGGCAATGTTTATCAGTGCCGGTGGGAGTGGAAAAAATGACGGGGTATGGCGCATTGGACGAACTTGACTTGTGGGGCGGTTTTACCTCATCAAGGATTTCGAGTAAACTTGGCATTCATCATGGAAAATGGAATTCGAGTTCGTGGACGTTCACAGCCTCGGCTGCGCATTACCGGAAAGCGACAGAAACGAGTCGATCCTTACGCAGTCGCGAAGGCCCTTGGCTCCGAGCCTGCCGGCATGGAATGGGAACGCGCTCTCCAACCCATTACACTTCGAGTTGTCCGAGGAGAATTGGCGAAACGACTTCTTTCGGCCGGCGGTAGACCCGGCCTTAAAGGCGCCAATCGAAGAACCAAGATTCCACTTGGCGATCGGCGCGCATCCCGATGGCCGTCGCGAATATGCCGAAATGCTGCTGGGGCTTTCGGCGGACTTCAAAACTGGGGCGCCGACGCCTGTCTTGGCAGTCAGCGCCGGCGCCCGTCCCTCCTTTGAAAGGAGATTATTTGCCGGCCGATGCTCTGGAATTGTAGAGCTTTTGGAGTTGTGCCTTTTTGCGGGCGGCGGCGTTGGGATGGATGACGCGCTTGGCGGCGGCTTTGTCCAGCTTGCGGAAGGCGGCGACCAACTCCTTGCGCAAATCGTCGAGCGTGGCTTCTTTGGGCGCTTGCGTGACGTTCTTGACTTGAATGCGAATCGCTTTCTTGGCGGCGCGGTTGCGCAGCCGCCGTTTCGTGGTTTGCCGGAGACTCTTCTTGGCGCTACTCGTATGAGGCATGATCGACCCTTCGCACAGTGCCTTTGCAAACAAGTAATGTAAGAACGCGCTACCTTGACGGCAAGCATCAACGAGCCGTTGTCGCGTCGGGCTAGTTTGCGTTCCAGCCTAGTTCTGTTCGAGCGGCCCCAGCAGTTTTTCCAGGTGCCGCTGCAGCTCGGCGCCGCGGACATTATTGGAAATCACTTTGCCGTCTTGACCGACAAGCATGGTGAGAGGAAGCGTGAAGATGCCGTAGTGACAGAGCATGGGCTGCGTATTCTTTCCCGGCTCATAAATGCAGACCCAAGGCAGCTTTTCCTTTTCCATGAACTTGGCAAGCGCCTTCGCGTTCAGGTCGCCGCTCACGCCGACGATGTCGAAGCCGCGGTCCTTGTAGGCAACGTACATTTTTCGAATGTCCGGCAACTCGACACGCGCCGGATCAAAGTGCGACGCAAAAAAGTGCACGAGCACAACCTTGCCGCGATAAGAGGCCCAGTCGAGCGGCTTGCCGTCGAGCTTGGCGCCTTCCAGATGCATCTGTTTGCCGGGCAGGCTGAGCCGGCGTATGGCCCCCTGCAACGTCTTCGAGAACTCGGCGGCCTGGGAATCGGCGGCGAGGGAAAACGACTTGGCCAGGTCCTCGAAGATGTCAGTGGTATTCGGGAAGCGGACGCGTTCGAGGTTTTGGGCGACCTGGAACGCGAGCAATACATCATGTGCGTCGAGGATCTTGCCCTTTTCCGCCATGGCCTTCCTTAATTCTTCGACGATGGGCCGGCGCTCTTTGGGCGCAAGGTCGGGCAGGTTCTTCGCCTTGAACTCCAGGATGTCGCGCGCGCTGGCGGGCACAACACTGAGGGTGTAGGCGCCGGTTGCCCGCGGCGCATAGCTTGTCGCGATCAGCCGGTAGTCGCCGCTGCGCTCGGGCCGGAACGCGATGCGGGAGTCAAAAATGTGGCCGCCGTTGTCGTTGGCGGCGAGATTTTCACCTTCGGCGCTTTCGACGCGCAGATAGGCATTGAAACTTTTGCTTTCGAGGTCGATACGGTAGTATTTGCCCGCATCCAGGGGGCACAGATGCACTTTGGCGTGGCTGTACTTCATCACGTTGTCCAGCGGCTCGGCCGCCGTCAACGAGTCGCTCACGGTGAACAGCTTCTTTGGCCCGTCCGCGGACGCTGGCCGCGCTCCGCCAACTACCATAACCACAACGCCAAGCCAGCCAAATCGCATGACTACCTCCTCACTTGCTGGGTGGACATTCCTGTCCGACAGTTTCCCGCTTCCTGACGGGCGCGGCTCTGACAGTGTCACCCCTTTGGCATGTCCGGCTTACTTGAAATCACCTTGTATCACCTGGCCGTCGTCCTTGCCGATCAATGCGTGCAGCGTATTGGCCGACACACGGCGATCGACAAAGCGCACGGAACCGTCGCACATCGCCGCCCAGAAGCCGTTGGAGTTAATGTTGCCGAGCTTGGGCAACGGTCCGCCGAAGTTGTGCGGAATGTCGTCCGGCTTGGTCCAGGTGACCGGATTGCCGCCTTCGACAATCATGAACGTGTTGGAAGTTCCATCGGTGATCTGTGCAAAGCCGACGCGTTGATTGTTGTTGTTGAATGGCGTGTTCGGTCCAACGAACACCTGAAAATAAGTGGTCGTCGGATTGGGGCCGGCGGGATGGTAAATGCTTGGCATGGGAGACAGCAGGCGCAAGTTGTTTGGCCCGTTCCACGCCTCGCCCGGCTGGAACTGGCGAAAAAGCATGTCTTGTTCCACGTAGGGTAACAGTGCCACGCGCCAACTAAGGTTCGCTTGGGATTTGGGAGCGAAAATCATATGGTCGAATCCCGGCGGCGGCAAACCGCGATGAACATCGTGAAAGTTGTGCATGGCCAGGGCGAGTTGTTTCAGGTTGTTTTGTATGTGCGCTTCCTGCCGGCTCTGGCTGATGCCGCTGATCAAGAGCCAATACGCCAGAATGGAAATGTTGCCGGCCGCGCCGGTGATGATGCCGGTGAGCGCCATGCCGCCGCCGCCCATCTTGCCGCCGGAGCGTTTGATCTCTTTCAAGCCAAGGACGCCGAACAGGATCGCGGGAATGGCGCACAAAACGGGCACGAGAAAAGTGGCCAGACCCAGGATCATGGCGGCCAACGCTTTGCCGCAGGTTTCGGCGTCGCGCCGTCGGGGCGGGCCGCGGAATTCATCTTCCTCGTCCCGACGCCGGCGCGGCCCGTCCTCATCCTCCTCAGCGCGGCGGCGCGGCCGGTCGTCATCGCCCCAGTCGCGTTTGCGCCTGGGCGGCGTTGCCTCACCCCCTCTTCCCGACGGGGCGAGTTGCTCCGACGTAGCCGGCGCCACCGGCGTCGTCGGAAAAACTTCCTGAATCGCGTCCTCGTGCGGCGCCGTGAGGATTGTCGCGCACTTGGGACACTTGATCCGGCGGCCCGCGAATTCTTCCTTCACTTGAAGCTGTTGGCCGCACTCGCAGCGAAATACGATCATCGGCTTAGTCCTTCTTGACGCTCACGAGAATCACGGGACTTGCATAACTCATCTTCACGACAAAGTTAATGGATACGTGGGCCAGCACGCAAATGGGCACGTCCTCGATCGGCTCGGCATTGGCCGCCGCCTTGAGCGTGAAGTGCCCCTGGCTGCCCGTGCCCAAAAGCGTCTTGCTTTTGCCTTGCTCGATCGTGACGCCGGGCGGCAGCGGATTGCCGATGATCGAGCCCAGATGTTGCATCAAAATGTCCAAGGACACAGTCTTGTCGTAGTCCGGCCGCCGTACTAAATTCACGTCGATCTTCACTTCCTGTCCCGGCTTGAGGACGATTTTCGTGGTGCTGGCAGTCCTTCGCTCGCGCGTCGGGCTAGTGTTGACATCCACTTTGAGAATATCCGAAGGATCGGTGATCGCAACTGTTTGCAGGTTGACGTCGAAGCGGCCGCGGCCGCCGCCGGGGAAGTAGATTTCCTGGTTGGGCTGCGCTTTGCGGATCAACATTTCCTCTTTGCCGTCGGCCGATTTCACTTTGGCCGAGCCGACGACCTGCACGTTGACCGCTTGCTGCTGCGCCGTCGGGGCGGCGGTCACGACGATGACGCCCTGCGTCATGCTCGGCGGAATGGTCAATGGGCTGGCGGTGACGTCCGTGGGCAAACCCTTGACTTCGACCAGCACGGGGCCCGTGAAGCCGTTGCTGCGCGAAACGTGTGCATACCACGCCGTGGCCGAGCCGGGCCCAATCATGGCCTTGTCCGGATCGCAGCGCAGTGTGAAATCGGGCCGGGCCCAGTCCGCCTCGACGTGATAGACAAACGAGTCGCCGCCTTTGCTGTTCAAATCGCGGACGCGCAAGACAAAGTCGGCGGAGTCCGGCGGTGTGAATACCAGGTTTGCTTCCGGCCCGTGGGTGGTGTCGTTGGCGGCGACCACGGCGGCCTTTTGGTTGAGGATCTCCAAGACGCCGTGCACGCTGGAATTGAGCAGCGTGCCGAAGCGCCGTGCCTTGAGCTCGAAGCGGATGCCTTTGCCCTTCTCCGCTTTGAAAACGAAGTGATCGAGGTCGCGCTTCTTGCCGATCCGCCCGTTGATCCCAGCGGGCAGCGTGATGCGCGTTGCCTGCTTGGACTCGTCGTTCGGCTCTTGCTCGATAAAGGGCGGTAAGTTATTCACCAGAATCGTCGCCAGGTTGGATTTTGTGCCGTCCAGATCGAGTTGTACCTGCCGCACACCGATTTCGTTCGGCACGGTAAGCGGCACGCGCTGCTTGATCTTGGCCGCGGAGCCAATCGGCTCGACGTCGATCTTTTGCCCCGGGTTGCCGGCCATGGGGAAAAGATGCGAGACATATGGCTTTGTGGTCGCCAGGAGCGCGTAGACCCAGCGCTGGTCGCCGTCGTAGGTGGACTCGCGGATTTGCAGGAAGTAGGCGCCGGTTTTCGCAATCGTGAAACTCAGCATCGGATCGGCGAAAAAGAACGTGTCGTTGGCGGCCAATTCTCGCCCCTCGGCATCGAAAAGCGTGAGCATTGGCTTCGCATGCTTCTGCAGATCGTGAATCTTGTCCTGGAGCCGGGCGCAAAAGACCTCGAAGGTCAATGTCTGCCCCGCCTGTGCTTCAAACTTGAAGAAGTCGACGTCTTCCAATGCTTCGAGCTTGCCCGCCACGACGCATGGCAATGAGATAGTCTGCGCCTGCGCGAGCGTGTTGTTGGCGGCATTTTCGACAATCACCGGGTCATCGACGATGACCAGCTGCCCGATGCTGGAAACCCCAAGCGTGGACGCCACGCGGAATTCGCGTTCGCCCAAAGGCGCGTCGTCGGCAGCCGTGATCTTCAGTTTCACGTTGTTGATCGTGGTTTTCTTGGACGCCTCCGCAACCGGCGTCTTTTGCGGAATGACTTCTGCGCTCAAACCTGTCCGGTCAAACAATGTCTTGTACACGCCAAGAAAACTCTGTTGCCCGATTACAACGACCTCCGCCGTCTTGCCGCGCTGGACGGCCACCGGGTGCGCGGACGTGATCATCGGGAAAGACGTTTGCGCAGAGGCGCTCGCGGCAAAAAGAAACATGAGGGAAGTTGAGAAAGCCATGCGGCGGGCAGCGAACATGAGAAACTCCTGGAAGGCGCTCCGTCGGCGAGATAACGTATAGAAGTATTAAAACAGGAGTGAACGGCAAAAAACGAGGAAAAAACCGCGCGCCTGGTTTACGTTTCGCGCTCGCGTCGCCCATGCGTTTACTCCATACTCGCAGGAATTCCGCGAGCGCGAAAGTGAACAATCTCGGAACTTCTACCTTGTTTTGGTGTTGAACAACCAGCGTTCTTCGGGATGCGAAACCCAGACCGAGACGACTTCGAAATGATCTGCATAAGAGCATACGGAGTAATAAGTTATGGCCATGGAATCTAAGCAGTCGGTGCAACGATTGTCCTGGTCCAAAACCGGCGCTACCGCAAGCCTTTTCGCCATCGGCGCATTCGTAGCCCTGTCGCTTTGGGCGAAGTGGAACCCCGTTCAGGCCCAAGAAGCAACGCAGAAAAAACAGCCGGAGCGTGCGGCGGCTGCCAAATTGAAAACTGCGCTTGAAGCAAAGCAAGCCCAGGCCGGGGCAAAGGAAAAGGGCAAGGGAAAACAAAAGAACAAAGCCGAAGGACAAGCCAAGACGAAGCCGGCAACGCCGCCGAACTTCACGGTTCCCGGCGCCGGCAAGAAGTTGGACCACCTCGCGCTCGCGAAGATTATCGACCAAGAAGTGAAAAGGCGGCTCGACGCCGAAGGCATCAAGCTTTCGCCGAAGACCGACGATGCCGAATTCCTCCGCCGAGTTTATCTCGACATAGCCGGCGTTATCCCGACGCCCGAAAAAGTGGAGGAGTTCCTGAACAGCAAAGACGCTAACAAGCGCGAAAAGGTCATTGACGAACTCCTGAACGATCCACGCTTTGGCAAAGCGATGGCGGAGGCCTGGTCGGGGCAGATGATTCCGCGGGAATCGAACAATCGCCGCCTCGATCATTCCCCATTGCAGAAATGGCTCGCCGAGAAATTCAACGACGGTACGTCGCTCAACAAGATCGTTTACGAGTTGGTGACTTCCGAAGGTCCGCAGGATGAAAACGGCGCCGTCACTTATTTCGTCGGCAATCCCACCGTGGACAAGATGACCGACAATGTGACGCGTATGTTCATGGGCGTGCAACTGCAGTGCGCCCAGTGCCATAACCATCCGTTCGTCGATTGGAAGCAGACCGAATACTGGGCAATGGCAGCGTTCTTCATGAAGACGCGCTTGACGGTGAATCCCCAACAGGCTGCGAAGAAAGGCATCGCGCCGGGCATCAGCGAAACCGGTCCCGCCAAGGGCAAGAAAGGCAACCTGCCCGAATCCGCCAAGTTCGTTCCCGCCAAGTTCCTGCAAGGCGACCAGCCCAAGCTTGATCCCAAGGAACCGTATCGCCCCGTGCTGGCGCAGTGGCTGACTTCCGCGAGCAATCCGTACTTCGCCAAAGCCATGGCTAATCGTTTCTGGTATCAATTGTTCGGCCGCGGCCTGGTCAATCCGGTCGACGACATGCACGAGGACAACCCGGCCTCGCATCCCGAGTTGCTGGCCGCCCTCACGGAGCAGTTCAAGAATAGCAGCTTCGATGTGCGCTATCTCATCAAAGCCATTTGCAACAGCGACACCTATCAACGCACCAGCAGACCGTACGGCGATAACCAAGACGACAGCGAATTGTACAGTCACCGCATCGTCCGGGTTCTGTCGGCCGAGCAGCTTTACGATTCGCTGGTAACGGTTGTTGGCAACGTTCAGCCGAAAAAGGGTGATGTGAAGAACAAAGCCGTCGTCGCCAAAAAGGCGGGCCCGGGCGGACCGCGCGAAAACTTCCTGGTCTTCTTCCGCATCGATGAAGGCGTCGATCCGCTCGAATACCAGGCCGGCATTCCACAAGCGCTCCGGCTCATGAACTCGCCGCAGAGCAACGCCACCAACGCCGCCGTTGCCAAATCCATGGGCGAAGGCAAGACGCCGCAGGAAATAATCCAGCGCTTGTATCTGACAGGGCTGTCACGGCGTCCTTCCGACGAGGAACTTCGCCGCATGACGCAATACTTGACGCAGCAGGGCGACCCACGCACCGCCTACAACGATATTCTCTGGGCGTTGATAAACTCCAGCGAATTCGCGACCAACCACTGACCCGTGATGTCCGAGCCGCGACCGTGAGGGAGCGGTGAAGCCGCAATGTTGGAACTCTTGCGAGTTCCGCTACCAAAACGAAACTCTTTGGAGTCATCAAGGTTTAATAATCCCAAGTTATCCAACAGGACGCAAAGGAGCCTGATAACATGTTCACTTCTCCTGTATCTCGCCGCGATATGCTGAAGTACGCCGGCGCTGGCCTGCTCGGCACCGGCATGTCCGGCTGGCTCAACATCTTGGCGACCCGCGCTGCCCAAACCCAGCAGCGGACCAAATCGTGCATCCTGTTGTGGATGGACGGCGGTCCCAGCCACAAGGACACCTTCGACCTCCGTCCCGGCACGGAACAAGGCGGTCCCTATCAGGCCATCGATACGAACGTGCCCGGCATCCAGATCAGCGAGCACTTCCCGCGGCTGGCGCGCTTGATGAACCACGGAGCACTTATTCGCAGCATGAGCACCGGCGAAGGCGCACATGGCCGGGCCAAGTACTACCTGCACACCGGTTACAAGGAAGGCGTCGGCGGCCTGGTCTATCCGGCCCTCGGCTCCATCGCTTCGATGGAAATCGGCAATCCCAACAGCCCGCTGCCGAACTACGTCTCCATCGGCAATCGCAGCTATGGCTCCGGCTTCCTCGGACCGCGCCATCAGCCGCTCATCGTCAACGACCCCGTCCGCGGCGTCGAAAACCTGCGTTCCTTCGTCACAACGAATCAGTTCAACAATCGCGTCAACCTGCTGGATGAACTGGAAGCGGGCTTTCACCGCACCACACAGGCCGATGTCGCATCCGCCCACCGAACCACCTATCAGCGGGCCGTCACGCTCATGCGCGACCAGGGCGCCCGCGCTTTCGACATCGCCAATGAGCCCGAAGTTTCCCGCCGCGGCTACGGCACCGGCCGCTTCGCCGACGGCTGCCTCCTGGCCCGCCGCCTCATCGAAACCGGCGTTACCTTCGTCGAAGTGACGCTGGGCGGTTGGGACACCCATCAAAACAACTTCGCCCGCGTCCAGCAGCTCAGCGGCCAAGTGGACCCGGCGATGAGCCAACTCATCACCGACCTGCGCGAGCGCGGCCTGCTCGACACCACGCTCGTCATCTGGATGGGCGAATTCGGCCGCACGCCCCGCATCAACCAGCGCGGCGCCCAGCCCGGACGCGACCACTACCCCAGGGCCTGGAGCCTCGCCATGTTCGGCGGCGGCATCCGTGGCGGGCAGGTCATCGGCCGCACCGACGCCGAAGCCGCCACCGTGGTCGAGCGCCCGGTCAGCACCCTGGACTTCATGGCCACGGTCTGCTCAATCCTGGGCATCGACTACAGCAAGCAAAACCAAACACAGAATGGCCGGCCGGTCCGCATCGTGGACCGCGGCGCCAACCCGATTACCCAATTGGTCTAACGCTTTTCTTCTTGAACGCTGCCAAGAACAAGGCCCATGGGCGAGAACCCATGGGCCTTTGTATTATGGGACGGTTTGTCTAGAGCGCCTGAACTCTCAGCGACTATCTCTTGTTGCTCGCACCAGTGTTCCGAGTGGGGTCAAGCCAGGCTCACCGAAGCGGAACGAGTGGTCGTCGTCCAGCCCGCCGGCGCGGTCCCAGAACGGGGATTCGAGGCAGTCGAGTCACGATCTGGCCAGAAAAGGCGGGTGTGGGTGTGTGGCGCGACTTATCCCATAACTTCTGTTTACTTAATGAGTTACGGCAGCGAACAGCACAGAAACGAGGCTTATGGCCGTAACTCCTTGGACGACAACGACTCGCATTTCTGTGCAATTTGTGTGCAAATCGGTGACACCCTCTCACTACGCTCGCCTGACTGTTACCTCAAGCCGCCCGGTTGTGAACCATGCCCGCTGGGCTGGGCAGTTCGGTGCGAGAATTGGGATCTTTGGTGCTTTCGACTCAATCCGTTTAACTTTCCGCCCGGTTTTGCCGATAAGGAAAGAAATTCCAGTTTTTCCGGTGAGGACGCGGGGAGTGCCTTGATGCATCAATCAAGACACGGTCCGAACAGTGAAAGGCGCGAGTTATGAAGATGTTGCGCGGGGGCAAGCGGCTTTGGTGTGCGGCATTTGGTTTGGGGATGGCGCTCGTCGCGGGTTGCCAGACCTGGCCACCGGAAATCGGCATGACACTTCCTTCGCCGAGTTACTTGAAACACCCGCCGCAGTATATTCCGCCGTCGCCGGCATTCCCGCTGACGCGTGAGTTGGCCTCGCTTGAAGAAGCGGCGGCGCAGCAAAACGCGCGGGCGCTGCCGGTCATTCCGTAATCGTTCGCCGGATTGGCAATCCGTCCAAAAAGTGCCTAATCCGTTCCGCGCTCAATAACTGCGCCCGCCGGCGCCGGGACCGATCATTTCGCGCGTTCGCGCCAAGAGCACAAGGAACCACACCAGTACGGTGAATAGCAGCAGCAAAGTAGCACATCCCAAAACTGTTACGAGCGACGCCGACTGCCTGCCCGGATCGAGGAAACCTTCCCTTGCCACCATCATGAATTGAAGCACGTTCACAAAGACATAAAGAACCATGAACACCAGATACAAGACGAGGAGGCTCATTGCGCCGCGCGCCAGTGAGTCGTTTCCGAAGTAGAGTGCGACCGTGCGCAGATAGAGGATAAACAAAATGTGCGCGGAAACAATCAATGCAATGATCAGAACGACAAAGAACAGCAAGCCGCGCTCGAACAGGACCGGAAAATTGGGGAAGCCGCCCATCATGCCGCCGCGCGCCGCGGCGCCCACAGCCGCAAGCACCCAGAGAATGACGCCGAAATAAACCAAAATGGCCAGCACGGTGCAGATGATCGAGGATATCGCCAAGCCGCGCGCGCGTGACTCCGCCGGCGCCGCGCAGCACATGCATTGTCCGACGAAGCAGATGAGAAAGGCGATCAAGATTCCGCAACCGCCGGCCACCATCACCATTGCCAAGCCCTCCATTTCACGCCCCCGTATGTCCCCGCCTCCCTGAAGACCGCCCATGCCCGCCGTCGCCGCGCTGATGCCAACGAACACAACAAAACCAATCGCTATCGCAATTATGCTCCAAAACATCATGCCCAGTCCGATGCGCACAACGCCCCACCCCGGCGCCACGGCCCGGTCTGCCAAGCGATAGTTCTCTTCCGGTTCGTCGTCGTATTCGCCGTATTCGTCCACGCGGCGCCGCTCGCCGGCTTTACTGGATATCCATGGAGGTGGTGGCGAGGACGCCTCAGTCACATGCTGCGAAATATCCGCCGGCGGCACTGGCACCATGCCTCCGCACCACCGACAAGGCATTTCCTTGCCCGCCAGTTCGTCTGCACAACTATCCGGTGTCTGGCAATGCGGACACTGAAAATGGATAGACATGACGGCACCTGCACGGCCTGGAGCTGTTTCATGTAACCGTAGCCGCATTGGCAAGAATACGGAGTTAACAGGGCGCCCGGAATTCTTGCGAATTCCGCTACAGTGGGTATGGGGAGAATAAAGCCCCCCGGCACAAGAGGCAAACGAATTTGCGAGTTGAGCGGCGTATTCACTTCCAAAGGCCCGCGCCTTACACTGGTCAGCAACTCTTCCAAGTCCCCGTACTGCGGAGGCTGACATGTCGCGCGTCATGGTTGTTCTTGCAGGCATCGTTGCTGTCACGTTCGCGTTCGCCCCGGCCTGTGGTCAAGGCGACGCCGATGCCGCGCTCCTGCTCTTCGTCTCCAATCGCACCGGCAATGCCGACATCTTCCTGGCCGGCAGCGACGGCAAAAAGGCCGTCAATCTGACCAACAACAAAGCCGAGGACACCTATCCGGCCTGGTCTCCCGACGGCAAGAAGATCGCTTTCACATCGGACCGCAACGGCGCGCCGCAGCTTTACCTCATGGACGCGGACGGCGGCAACGTCAAACGGTTGACAGACCACGACGGCGTGGACCGGGCCCCCTCCTGGTCGCCGGACGGGAAGAAAATCGTCTTCTGCAGACACCTGGAAGGCAACCCGGAGATTCTTGTCATGAGCGCCGACGGCACCGGCGCGACCAACCTCACCAAGCTCGACGCCTACGACGCCGACCCGGCCTGGTCGCCGGACGGCAAGAAGATCGCCTTCGCCTCCAATCGCGGCGATCAAGGCTTCGATGTCTTCGTCATGGATCCGGACGGCGGCAATCTCAAGAAGATCACCGAAAACCCCAATCCGTTCGGCTACATCTACCCCGCCTGGACGCCGGACAGCAAGAAGCTCGCGCACACCGATTTAGGCGAAAACGCCTTGCACATTTTTTTGTCCGACGCGGCGACCGGCAAGCGCGCCTCCCTGACCAAAGCGCCGGGCCTCAACACCCAAGGCGCCTTTGCGCCCGACGGCAAGCGCTTCGCCTTTCTGCAAGTGGATGCCGACAAGGAGCAAAACCCAGTCGGCAATCTCTTGGTGATGAACGCCGACGGCACGATGACGAAGGAAGTGCTCAAGCGCGAAGTGCCGATCGAAGGCGGGCGGCCGGCGTGGAAGCCGAACTAGCGCGTCGCGAGCAATTCGTTATTCTGCCCATCTTGCACGACCGGCACAAACCGGGTCTTCCGCTTTTTGCGCACCTCCGCGAGCGCCTCTATTACTCATTGCGCGACGTGGAAAAACAAGATGAATGAACAGATTCCCCAATTGGTTCCGCGATGCGCATCTGTCTATATACCGACACCGCCCTGCCCAAATTGGGCGGGCAGGAATGGGTCGTGGACGCCCTGGCCCGGCAATACCTGGCGCTGGGACAGGAACCCGTCGTGCTCGCGCCGCACCCGCGCTTGCCATTGCGCGCCCAGGACGGCGTCTTACCCTACCAGGTGGTGCGCCATCCACGCTTCTACTCGACGCGGTTTTTCGTAGCCTGGTATCGGTGGTTCTTGCGGCGTCTTTATCGCAGGTCGCCCTTCTCGATCTTGCACTGTCACGGCATTTATCCCCCGGCGTATCTGGCGGCGCTCAATCGTGATATTCTGGATGCCCCCGTCCTCATCACCAGCCACGGCGGCGACGTTTACGAAGGCAGCACGCGGCTGGCCAAACCGGTTTTGAAAGAGCGGTATGTCCAAGGACTGCGAGCCGCCGACGCCTGGATCGCTATCAGCCGCTTCACGCGCGAAGGCTTCCTGCGGCTCTGCCCAGAGCCGCTCCGGATCGTGGACATCCCCAACGGGGTCGATCTGGCGCCCTTCGCCGAAGCCGTGCCACGCCCGCACGACCTCGACCCAGCGATCCAGCCGGGACGTTACGCGTTGTTTCTGGGCCGGCTGAAGGATCGAAAAGGCGTCGACTTGCTGCTGTCCGCCTTGGCCTTGACGAAAGTGGATCGCAAGACGGACCGGGCGGTGCAATTGGTGATTGCAGGCGAGGGCGAGGAGCGGCCGCGCTTGGAAGCGCAATGCGCCGCTTTGGGACTCAACGAACGCGTGCGCTTTGTCGGCAAGTCGGTCGGCGCCCAAAAGATGTTCCTATTACAGAATGCGCTCTTCGGCGTGGCGCCGAGCCGAACGTGGGAAGCGTTTCCACTTGTCGTCCTGGAGCATTATGCCGCGGGTCTGCCAGTCGTGGCGACGCGGACTCCGGGGCTGGAGGACCTGGTGCGACCAGGCGTCACGGGGGAGCTTGTCGCGGCGGAATCAGCAAAGGAGTTGGCGAAAGCGCTTGGCATGATGTTCACGAGACCGGAACATGTCCGTCGGCTGGGAGCGCAAGCGCAAGAATGGGCGCAGTCTTTCTCCTGGTCCAATATTGCGCGGCAACACATTCGGCTTTATGAGGAGCTGCTCGACACGCGGACGACGCGCGCCAAAGCGGGATGATTAAAGCTCGTCTTCGGGATGAAGCTTCCGCGCAATGCGTAATTGGGCGCGGGCACGCATTTGATCTTTGAGCTGCGCTTCTTGCGCCTCCAACGTGGGCGCTGGCTTCTGCGCTGACTTCAACTTCTCGACCACGGCGTCCGGTTGTATCTCCTCGGCGGTCAAGGCCCTTGGCGTGAGCACGGTGACAGTGTTGCTGCGGATTTGCACGAAGCCGCCGTCGATGAAAAAGCGCTTGGTCTGGTTGCCGCGCACAGTGCGCAGCTCGCCGTAACCCAGGCGGCCGATGAGCGGGGCGCGGCCCGGCAGCACGCCCAGTTCGCCGTCGTACATCGGCACGGCGACGAAATCGGCCTGCTCATCGAGCACCGCCCGTTCGGGCGTGACTACGACGCATTGCAGTGACGCAGCGGATGAAGTAGTCGATTCCATACTTGTCCATTTTTGATTTTGATTGATAATCTTAGCCGGCCTGTTTCTTCGCCTGCTCGACGGCCTCGTCGATGCCGCCGACATACATGAAGGCATTTTCGGGCAAGTGGTCGTGTTTGCCGTCGCAGAGTTCCTTGAAGCTGCGGATGGTCTCGGCGATGGGTGTGACTTTTCCCTGCCGGTTCGTGAACGCCTCGGCGACGATGAACGGTTGCGACAGGAATTTCTCGATGCGGCGGGCCCGGTGCACGACCTGTTTGTCCTCTTCGCTCAATTCATCGATGCCGAGAATGGCGATGATGTCCTGCAATTCGCGGTAACGCTGGAGAATCTGCTGCACACGCCGTGCCACCGCGTAGTGTTCCTGTCCGACAATTTGCGGGTCGAGAATACGACTGTTCGAAGCCAAGGGGTCGATGGCCGGGTAGATGCCCTTTTCCGAAATGCGGCGCTCGAGGTAGATGAATGCGTCCAGATGCTGGAAGGCGTTGGCGGGCGCGGGATCGGTCGGATCGTCCGCGGGAACGTAGACCGCTTGCACTGAGGTGATGGCGCCGCGGGCTGTGCTGGTGATGCGTTCTTGCAATTCGCCCATTTCGGTGGCTAGCGTTGGCTGATAGCCCACCGCGCTCGGCATGCGGCCCAAGAGTGCGGACACTTCGGAGCCGGCCTGCGAAAAGCGGAAGATGTTGTCCACGAACAAGAGCGTGTCGGCCCCGGTGGAATCGCGGAACCACTCGCACATGGTGAGTGCGGACAAGGCGACGCGCAGACGCGCGCCGGGCGGCTCGTTCATCTGGCCGAACACCATAGCGGTCTGCGTGAGGACCGCGCGATCGGTTTTGCCGATCATGGTCTCCTGCATTTCGAGCCAGAGGTCGTTGCCTTCGCGGGTGCGTTCGCCGACGCCGGCGAAGACTGAGTAGCCGCCGTGCTGGCTGGCGATGCGGGCGATGAGCTCTTGGAGGATGACGGTCTTGCCCAAGCCGGCGCCGCCGAACAGGCCGGCCTTGCCGCCGCG
>JAKEFD010000359.1 GCA_022616245.1 Gemmataceae bacterium | reverse complement strand
TCGCGGCAGCGTGCCATAAGCGCATGATGACCCTCGGGCGTTAGCTGCTTCCCCACGTCCAGAGTATCCGATGTGGATTCAGGGAGCAATGAGAATCAAGGATTCAGAGCCGCCATAAGGAATCGGTGAATTCACGGTTGGCGAGCCGTAAGGCGTCGGGTGCGTTGCCTGACGACGCACCCGGCCGCTTACGCGGCTCGGCTCGCCCCTTGTTGTTCACTGCGCATCTCTGCCGCTCCGCGGTTGAATTTCCCTCGGCCTAGTGTGACAATGGTCATTCGATGAAAGTCAAAACCGCACTCACGCAATCCAAGGCCCAAGTGGGCTGTTTGAGTGTTGCAGAAGAAAAGATACCGTGAGCCGTGCATGACACGATTCGGCGACAATCGCTGTCCCGTCTGCCGGACGGCGCTGTGGGCGCCCGATTCCGAGATGATCGGCACGAAGAAGTGCCCGCGCTGCGGTGCGGAACTGTGGGTGCTGGTCGGCTCTAAAGGCCCGGTGTTTTTCGCACGGCCGCCAGGTCAAACGAAATGCCAATTCCTGGCGGCGCTCGGCGCGGCCATTCATGGCACGACTCCGGAAGAAATGGAAGCTGTGTTGAAGAAAGCAGACAGCCTGGACATTGTGGAATTCGTGATGGAATTGGAAGACGCGGCCGGATCAGCCTAAAGCGCACTGCAAAACTTCTTCCCGAGCCCGCAGCGCTAGCAAGGGCGGCCCTTGCTAGCGCTGCGGGCTCGGTTTTGAAATGGCCTTGAATCCACCTAAAATCAAGAGGACGCACACCAGGACGCCACGGCATGCGCCTTGAATCAGGAGTCAGGCTGGGGCATTACCAGATTCTCGCGCCGATTGGGGCCGGGGGCATGGGAGAGGTCTACCGCGCTCGGGACACAAGACTCGATCGCGATGTCGCCGTCAAAGTATTGCCGGAACATTTGGCGGACATGAACGAGGCACTCGTGCGCTTCGAGCGCGAGGCCAAGGCGCTGGCGGCACTATCACACCCGAATCTCGTTGTCATTTTTGACGTGGGAACGGACCAGGGCGTTGCCTTCGCCGTCATGGAGTACCTGACCGGCGAAACCTTGGCGGAACGGATGGAGCATGGGCCGCTCTCTCTAAGCGCCGCCTTGGAGATGGGGGCCGCGCTAGCGGAAGGACTGGCGGCAGCGCATGCCAATGGCGTCATTCACCGCGATTTGAAGCCTGCGAATATTTTTCTGACTGCGAGCGGGCTGGTCAAAATCCTCGATTTTGGCCTGGCTCGAATGGAAGATCCCAAGTCGCCGGAGGCAGCGACGGCGCCGCACGTCCTCGGATTGACGGGTGTCGGTCAGATCATGGGCACGATCGGCTATATGTCTCCCGAGCAGGTCCGCGGTGAAAGCACGGATCGGCGCGGCGACATTTTTTCGCTGGGATGCGTGCTGTACGAAATGCTGACGGCCCGCCACGCCTTCCCCGGCAAGACAATCGCGGAGATCAGCGCTGCCGTTTTGCGCGATGAGCCGGCGGAGATGGAGAAAGGCGGCCAGCGCTTTCCCGCGGATCTACAACGCATCGTGCGCCGGTGCCTCGCCAAGCAACCCGAGAAACGGTTTCAGTCGGCCAGCGATCTGGCCTTTGCCCTTTCCACGATTCGTGCTGACGCCAAGGAATCTTCCAAAGCAGTTTTGCGGGTCGACATCCGGCCGTGTCTCGCGGTTTTGCCTTTTCAGAATCTTTCGGCCAACAAACCAGAGACTGAGTACATGGTGGACGGCATGACCGAAGCCCTCATCGCCGACCTCGCCAAGATTCGTTCGTTGCGGGTGGTGTCGCGCACGACCGTGATGCAGTACAAGGATGCGCGCAAGCCGCTGCGGGAGATTGCCAAGGAATTGGGGGCGGACGCCATTGTCGAGGGATCTGTGCTTCAAGCCGGCGGCTGGGTGCGGATTACGGCGCAGTTGATTCGTGGAGACACCGACGAGCACCTCTGGGCGGAAAACTATCAGCGCGAGATGCGGGAAATCCTAGTCGTGCAGAGCGAGGTCGCGCGCGCGATTACACAGGAAATCAACATCGCACTCTTGCCCGAGGAAGAAGCCCATCTGGCCTCGGCGCGGCCAGTGAACGCCGAAGCGTACGAAGCCTACCTCAGGGCGCGATTCCTTTGGACCGCGGCAGCGGAGAGGACAGAAAACAAGCGGTCGAATGCCTGCGCCGCGCTATCGAGTTGGATGCGGAGTTAGCGCTTGGCTATCTGGGGGTCGATCCAGACGCTTCGTGGCTCCGCTCGCCCATCTGGAAAGGACGTCTTGGATGAGAATGGACGTGCCTTGCCCCACTTGAATTCAACAATTCCTGAAACCCGGCCAGAAAACCAGGGTATCATAAACGCAATCCCTGCCAGGCTGTGGGGGCACGTTCAGTGGTGCCGGGCTGGGCACGCTCCAAACGTGCTCCATCAACGTTGGAGGCTCTCCGACATGTCTCGATTCACATTGCTTGCCCTATTGTGGTTTTTCCCTGCCGGAGTCCGAGCGGGCGATATGCCTGACCCCTTGCGCTTCGTTCCCGCGCAGGCGGAATTGGTCGCCAAGTTGGAAAGTCCGCGCGGCTTATACGACTTCGTTTACAAGCACTCAGCCTTTCAGGATCTGCTCCGCCTCGACGTGGTTCAAGCGTACCTTGACGGCACCAACGTGCGCCGCGCCTTCCAGCTTATCGAGTACCTGGAAAAGGAAATGGGCCAGCCGCGCCTGGAATTGCTCGACGAATTGACCGGCGGCGGCGTGGTCGTGGCGGCGAAGTTCAGCGACACGAAAGAGCCGATCGCGCTCGGCGTCATCCAGGGCAAGAGCGAAAAGAGGATGCGGCAGTTCGTCACGCTGGCGCTGAAGGTGCTCGATCACGAGCTGGCCCGGCTCGACGCCAAGGGGAAAGTCAAAGTCGAAACCCGCGGCGACACGGACATTATTCGATTGGGCGAAGCGCTGGTGATCGCCCGGCATGGCGCCGCCTTGCTGGTCTCCAACAAGGAGCAGGCGATCAATAAAGCGCTGGAAGTGGAAAAAGACAACGCCGGCGGCGTCTTGCGTGTGTCCCAATTCCAGGACGCCCATCGGCAACGCCTCCCCGATGCGCTCGCCTGGGTGTGGGTGAACATGGAAAGTGTCCACAAGATCGAAGGGTTCAAAAACGGCTTCGAGGCGTTTCGCCTCAATCCGGTCTTCGTTGTGTCGCTGGGCAGCTTCACAGACGTCTTGGCGCGCACGCCGTCCTTGACGTTCAGCGTGGCCAAGAAGGGCGACGACCTCATGGCTCGGCTGGCCCTGCCGAAGGGGCGCGAAGGCATGGCGCCGGTGGCGGCCGCGTTTCAGCCGGCGGACGAGCGCGGCTCGCTGCCGCTCCTCAAGCCGCGCCGCGTCAACTCGTCCATTAGCTATTACCTCGACCTCGCCAAGATCTGGGAGAATCGCCATCACTTCTTCGGAAAGAACGAAGCCGAAGCGCTGGATAAATTCGAGAAAGACACCGGCAAATACCTGGGCGGCTTGACCGTGGGCAAGCTGTTGCAGCAAACCGGCAAATATCATCGGCTGGTCTTCACGCAACCTGAAAAGTCACCTTACAAAACCAAGCCCAAACTCGACATCGGCGCCTTCGCCCTGGTCCTGGACATGCGCGAGCCTGCGTTCGCCAAAACGATCGGCACCGGCTTGCGCGCCTTGGGCCTCATCGGCACGTTTCAGTTCGGCATGAAAATGGTTGAAGAGAAACACGCCGGCCACACGCTGACCACCTATTACTTCAACGAAAACAGCAAGGTCCCCGGCGACAACCAGAACATCCGCTTCAATTTCAGTCCCTGCTTCACCACAGTCGGCAACCAGTTCGTCGTCGCCTCGACTTCCGAATTAGGCAAGGACCTCGTCGACTGTTTGGTAAAGGAAACCGCGACGCCCGCCGACCCGGCAACGACGCGCATGCAGTTCTTTGCCGAAGGGATCGCCGCCGGCGTTCGCGCGACCCATGACCAGATCCTCACGCAGACGATCCTGAGCCAGGGATTGCCCGCCGCCGAGGCGAAGAAACAGGTAGAGGCGCTCTTCCGGCTGGTCCAGCAACTGGGACGCGTCGAATTCGATACTGTCTATGGGCAGCACGATTTCCGTTTTGACGTGCGTTGGCTGTTTGGGAAGAATTAGTTGAATTTCAGAATAACCGCAGAGGCGCAGAGATGCGCAGAGAGAATCAAGGAAGTGAAAAGAACCGTTTTCAATGCTCGTTGTTTTTTCTCTGCGTTCCTCCGCGCCTCTGCGGTAATTCTTGAATTCGACTTGTGTTGAATCTGAGGAAACATCATGTCCGGCATAGATCCGCGTCAGGCTTGGCAGCGCTATCGGCCCAGCGACGACAACCCTTGGGACCTGAAGAAGGTCGGCCATTTGTATCGCCGGGCGGCGTTCGGCGCTTCCATGCAGGAGTTGCAACGTGCGCTTGAGGCGGGCCCTGATCGCACCATTGGCGAACTACTCGAGGGCCGGGCCGATCCGGACGGCGACGCGGTCTGGACCGCCCTGTCGCGCACGATCGGCGACGGCAACGACGGCAATCAGATGACCGCCGCCTGGCTGCATCGCATGTTGCACAGTACGCAGCCCGTCCGCGATAAGATGACGCTGTTCTGGCACAACCACTTCGCCACCAGCAACGCCAAGGTCAACAACACCGGCTACATGCTCGGCCAATACGAGCTGATGCGCCGCCACGCGCTTGGCAGTTTTCGCACCTTGCTGGTCGAAATCTCGCACGATCCGGCCATGATGGTCTGGCTCGACACCATCGAGAGCCGCCGCGGCCAGCCCAATGAGAACTATGCCCGCGAGCTCATGGAGCTGTTTTCGCTCGGCATCAATCATCCCACGCGGCAAGATCAGCGCAATTACACGGAGCGCGATATCCGCGAAGCGGCCCGCGCGTTTACCGGCTGGGCGATCGAGAATGGCCGGGCCGTCTTCCGCGCCAATCAACACGACGACACGGAAAAGAATGTGCTCGGCCAGCGCGGCCGCTGGCAATCGCGCGATATCGTCCGCATCTGCCTGGAGCAAGAAGCGGCCCCGTATTTCATTTGCCGAAAGCTGTTTCGCTTCTTGGTGAGTGAGACCATGACACCGACGGCGGAACTGCTCGCGCCCTTGGCCCGGCAATTCCGCGAAAGCGATTATGACTTCGGCCGGCTCGTGGAAACCGTTCTGCGCTCGAATCTGTTCTTCTCCACGGAGGCGCACCGGAGCAAGGTCAAGACGCCGGTCGATTTCGCGCTGGGCGTCGTCCGCGCGCTCGAAGGCCACACGCCGGGCGGCGATCGGCGTCGCCGCGTTGGCGCGTCGCAACTGGCGAGCGCCTTGGACGGTCTGGGCCAAAGACTTTTCTATCCCCCCTCCGTCGCGGGTTGGGAGGGCGGCCGCGCCTGGCTCAACGGCCAGACCTTTCTCTTAAGGCAAAACCTGGCCTTGGCCCTCACCTCGACCACGGACGACCGCTTCGGCCGCCGCACCGACCCCGCCGAGTTGCTGCGCCGCCACAACGTCCGCGGCAACCCCGAACAGGTCGACTTTTTCCTGCGTCTGTTCTTGCAAGGAGAAACTGCTGCCGCCACGCGGCATCGTCTGATACAGTATTTGGAGGACGCATCGTCGCAGTCCTACCCGTTCTTCTGGACCGCCCAGGACGCCGCGGACCACCGCAGCCGCGCCTTGTGCCATATGGTTTTGTGTTTGCCGGAGTTTCAGTTGGACTAAACTGCACCCAAAACCCGAAATCCGAAACCCGAAACTCGAAACAAATTCAAAACCCAAAAAGGAAAACTCAAAAGAAGTGCATGTATTGTTTAGGTATTTCTTTTTTGAACTTCGAATTTGTTTCGGATTTGGTGCTTCGGATTTCGAATTTGTAACTGCACGGGTTTCGGTAATCACGAGGAGTTAGAAATGTTCACGCGCCGCGAATTCTTGAAGACGTCCAGCTTGATCGCGTTGGGGTCGTCCGTGCCGGCGTTCTTGAGCCGGACCGCCGCCCAGGCTCCCAACGCCGCCAACCGCGGAGCGCGCGACACCATCCTTCTCGTCGTGCAACTCACCGGCGGCAACGACGGCCTTAATACCGTCATCCCCATCCGCGACCCGGCCTACGCGCGCCTGCGGCCCACGCTCCGCCAGCCCGCGAACCAGGTCCTGCGCATCAACGACGACCTCGCGTTCCATCCCGCCATGAACGCCATGCACGATCTTTTGCAGGACAACGCGCTGTGCATCGTGCAGGGTGTGGGCTATCCCAATCCGAGCCAGTCACACTTCCGCTCGATGGACATCTGGCAAGCCGCCAGCACCGCACGCGATTTGAATGAAGGTTGGATCGGCAAGGCGCTGCGGCACATCCCAGCCGCGGCTTCGTTCCACCTGGCCCATCAGAATGAAAGCGCGCCCCTGGCCCTCACCGGCGCGCCCGTGCGCGTGCCGTCGATTACTTCGCTAAACGATTTTCAACT
>JAKEFD010000358.1 GCA_022616245.1 Gemmataceae bacterium | reverse complement strand
TCGGTCAACTCGTTGATCCGGGCCGTGAGGAGAGCGATCTGCACTTCGGGAGAGCCGGTGTCTTGCGGGTCGCGCCGATACTGATCGATGATTTCCGTCTTGCGGTCCTTGGTGATCGACATCTCTGGCCTCGCCCCTCCGCCTACTTCGACTTTCTGCCATTTACCTTTGGAATCTTCAATTGCATTGTTGTAGTGAGTCTAGCAACGCACGGCGAGAGGACAAGTTGGAAACTACGTTTCAAAGGCGGCGTACAGCGAATCGGAGTTTCGCGACGGTGCGTTCCCAAACGGGAGTTTGGGAACGAGGTTGAACGGAGTTTCGCGACGGTGCGTTCCCAAATGGGAGTTTGGGAACGAGGTCAACGAGGGGAGAAGCCTGGCAAATGGGGCGAAAGCGGCCTAGCCTTCCTTCTCCAAATACTCATCCAGGATTACTCACGTTGCATTGACTCTTGGGCGCTCGGGCTTTAGAACGCTCGCTCTTCCCGGTTCCCGCGCTGCATACTCTCATGGCCGACGCGACTTGCGCCCAAAAAGTCTGGATCTTTCGATGGACCGCTTTCGGATTGATCGCGGGGACTGCCTGTTTGCGCCTCGTGTATCTCGCCGCGGCCTGTCCACTCGATCTGGCCCCCGACGAGGCGCACTACTGGGATTGGTCGCGCAATCTGGACTGGAGCTATTACAGCAAAGGGCCCCTCGTTGCATACCTCATCCGTCTGAGTTGTTGGCTTTTCGGCGACCTTTCGCGCGCGCTCACCGGCCACGAAACGCTGGCAGTGCGCGTGCCGGCAGTACTGTGCGGCGCTCTGTTTCTCACCAGCCTCTATGTGCTGACAGCTCAGGTATTTCGCCGCGAGAGACTGGCACTGGCGGTAGTCGCGCTGGCGCTGACATTGCCCATTCTGTCCGCGGGCGCCTTGATCATGACCATCGACTCCCCGTTCATTTGTTTGTGGAGCTGGGCGTTGGTGTTCGGCTATCGGGCGGTATTTCGAGAGTCGTCTTGGAGTTGGGCGGCGGCAGGAGTCTGCTTGGGGCTGGGCATACTGGCGAAGTACACCATGGTGCTCTGGGCGCCCTGTTTTGGCTTGTTTCTATTGTGCACGCCGGAAAAGCGGCGGCTGCTGCTGCGGCCGGGGTTCTGGTTGCTCGTCGCGCTCGGGGCGTTGGCCGCCGTGCCGATTTTGTGGTGGAACAGCGCGCACGATTGGGCGACGCTGCGGCACACGCAGGGGCACGCCGGCATTCAGGACGGCGGCGTGCGCTGGCTGGGCCCGCTCAACTTCGCGGGCCAGCAGTTCGCCCTTTTGCTTGGCTTCTGGTTTGTGATTTGGGCCGCGGCGCTTTGGCTCCACCACCCGGGCAGTGAGCGCCGTCCCGAGTTGCGCTATCTGTGGTTTTTCTCGTTGCCGGTGTTCTTGGTGTTTGGCTTGTGCAGTTTCAAAAACGGCGGCGGCGAACCGAATTGGCCCGTGGCCGCCTATGTGTCGGGTTTGGTGTTGGGAAGCGGACTTTTGGCGCGCCAATGGACGTCTTCGTCCGCAAACCTGCGCCGCTGGACACGGGCTAGCGTGGCGGCGAGCGCAGTGCTGGGCCTTCTGCTCACCATCGCCGCCCACGACAGCCGGCTCGTGCGTCCATGGCTGGCGGCGCTGGCGGGTCCGGCTTCAGAAGTCAATCCGACGCCATTGCGGCGCTTCGACCCGACTTGCCGGCTGCGCGGTTGGCGTGCACTGGCCGCCGCAGTGGATGAAATCCGGGACACACTACGCGACGAGGGCCGCACGCCGCTTTTGGCCGGTGCAGTGTGGACCTTGCCCGGAGAGCTCGGCTTTTATTGTCAGGGTCAACCGAAGGCATATTCGTTTGGTCCGGCGCTGGGCGATCGCAGGAGCCAGTACGACCTTTGGCGGCCCAACCCCGTCACGGACGCGCGGCAGTTTCTCGGCGAGGATTTCATCATCGTGGGCGGCGATCCCACGCAATTACGAGTGGCATTTGAAAGGGTGGAAAACGCCGCCGAGGTCGTGCATCGCGAGGATGGCATGCCGGTCGCACGCTGGCACGTGTACGTGGGCAGAAGCTTTCAGGGGTTCGCGCCGACCGGGGCACAACGAGACTACTAGAAAGCGTGACGGTCGGAATTCTGGCGAATTCCGCTACGGGGGAAGATGCTTACCATGGTGCTTTGGCAGCGGCTGGCGGTCGTGTTTCTCTTGTCCCTGTCTTGGGCAATTGGTCTGCAGGCAGCCTACATTTTCCTGGGTCCGAATTTGAAAGTGGTCGCGCCGGGACACTGCTATCGATCGGCGCAGCCGACCCCGGAAAGCCTCGAGTCATGGACGCGCGCGTTCGGACTGCGCACGCTCATCAATCTCCGTGGCGAAAACCAAGAATGCGACTGGTATCGGGACCAGGTTGACGCGGTCAAACAGCTCGGCCTCACGCAGGTGGACATTGCTGTTTCCGGCAAATATCAACCGCAGCCCCAAATGTTGCGCTTGCTTGTCGATGCGCTCGACCGGGTGGCTGCGCCCATCCTCATTCATTGCGGCTCAGGCATCGACCGCACTGGGCTGGCTTCGGCGTGTTATCTACTGCTCAAGACCGACGCGTCCTTGGACGATGCACTCGGTCAGTTGCATTGGCGGCACGGCTATTTTCCAGTGGGAAAAGCCGCCCGCCCGCTCAGCGTTCTCTTGCAATATCGCGATTGGCTCCATCAGGAGGAACGAGCACATACGCCCGAGCAATTTCGCTGCTGGGTGCGAGAGGGATACACAAAAGAAGACTAGATTCGAGTAGACGCCACGCTGCGCGTGGGGACTACATTGCCCAGCGCATAAGTGAACCTGTCCTTGCGGCTGCATGCCGCAACTGCGTAGAATACAATTGACTTGTGGAAGTCGTGCGCCTGAATTGTCATTTGTTCAGGTACGCCATGCTCGCCCGACGCGCGAGCAACCGGAAAACACGACGCGTAAGTGAGGACTCTCAACAAGCCCGACGCGCGAGCGAGGGATACCAACATTAGCCCGACGCGCGAGCGAGGGATACCAACACAAGCCCGACGCGCGAGCGAGGGATACCAACACAAGCCCGACGCGCGAGCGAGGGAGTATTTGTGCCAAGTGCGAACCACGCAGCAGGACGCCCGCGTCGTGTCGCCCTTTTGGGCTCCACGGGGTCCATTGGCACAAGTTGCCTGGACGTCATTGATAGCTTGCCGGAACAGCTGGAGGCCTTTGGACTATGCGCTCACACGCGCTGGGAAGCGCTTTTGGAGCAGGCCCACAAGTTTCGGCCACGCTTCGTTGCGGCGATGACGAGCGAGGCCGCTCGACAAATGGCAGGGAAGCTGCCCCCAGATTGTCAATTGCTCATCGGCGAAGAGGGGCTGGCGGAGCTGGTAGCGCAGCCGGAGGTGGATGTCGTGCTCGCTGCTGTCGTCGGTGCGGCGGGCCTGACGGGCACCTGGCTCGCTTTGGAAGCAGGCAAAACGGTCGCGGTCGCCAACAAGGAAACGCTGGTGATGGCCGGCCCGCTGGTAATGGACTTGGCCATGCGCCGCGGCGCGCGCGTCTTGCCGGTGGACAGCGAACACAGCGCCATCTTCCAGGCAATGCAGGCAGGGTCGCCGGCGGACGTTCGCCGTGTCGTACTCACGGCAAGCGGCGGACCGTTTCGCGGCAAGAAGCAAGCCGACCTGGAAAACGTCAGCGTGGAGGAAGCCCTGCGGCATCCCACTTGGCGCATGGGTCCGAAAATCACCGTCGATTCGGCCACGCTCATGAACAAGGCCTTGGAGGTCATCGAGGCCCGTTGGCTGTTTGGCTTGTCGCCCGACCAGATAGACGTGATCATCCATCCGGAGTCGATTGTTCACTCGTTTGTGGAGTTCAAAGACGGTTCGGTGCTGGCACAGTTGTCGCCGCCGGATATGCGTTTGCCGATCCAGTACGCGCTACTGTATCCGGAGCGCGTGGAAGGACCGGCGCGGCGGCTCGATTGGAGCGAACTATCAACTTTGACTTTCGAGCAGCCGGACGCCCAGACGTTTCCGGCATTGGAGCTTGGTTATGAAGTGGCGCGTCGCGGCGGCACCTGCGGCGCTGTGTTGAACGCCGCCAACGAGACGGCCGTTAGCCGTTTCCTGGCGGGTGAACTTGGTTTTCTCGACATTCCCCGCGTTTGCCGCGCGGTGTTGGACGAACATCCGTATAGCGCCCGGCCGACGCTCAGCGAATTGCATGCGTTGGACCGCTGGGCGCGCCAGGAGGTACTGCGTTGGACCAGAACGAATTTGTGCAGCGTAACGGCGTAAACTCTCAACCCGAAGACCTTGACGCGCAAGGGAGGGCGGCTGGTGGTGAGGTGGAAGAACCGCCTATCACTTCGCGCGATTGGTGGGTGCAGAACGGTCCGGTTCTCGCGATTGTGTTTGCGCTATTGGCCCTTATCTTCATCAAGTTCGACAGCGACGGCATCTGGGCCATCGTCAAGGCCGCCCTGGGCCTTTCCCTGGTCGTATTCATCCACGAATTGGGCCACTTCCTGGTGGCCAAATGGTGCGACGTGCATGTCACCACTTTCAGCATTGGCTTCGGCCCCGCCATTCCCGGCTGCCGCTTCCAGTGGGGCGAAACCACGTACAAGTTCGCACTCTTCCCACTGGGCGGCTATGTGCAGATGGTCGGCCAGGTGGACGGCGACGAGTCCAGCGACGGCAGCGAGGAGGATCCGCGCTCGTTCAAGAACAAGTCCGTCGGGCAGCGCATGGCGATCATCTCCGCCGGTGTCATCATGAACGTGATTCTGGCGATCGTCTGCTTCGTGATCGTCTTTCGCGGTCCAGGCAAAGACCGCATTGCGGGCGTGGTGGGCACAATTGACGCCGGGGCGCCCGGCTTCAAGAACGGCCTGCAATCGGGCATGGACATTAAGCAGATCGGCGACATCAAGAATCCGTATTTCGAGAACCTCAAAATCACGGTGATGACCGCGCTGCCTGGTGAAAAAATAAGCTTCGTTGCCACGCGACCATGGGATGGAAAAGAAGTCCAGCTTTCTATCGAGCCGCGCAATGACAAGACCAAGGGCGACAAGAACTACATCATCGGCCTCTTGCCAGGAAACAGCTTGAATCTGGCCACGCGGCATTATGTGCCAAGAGAGTGGGACGGCCCTTTCCGGCCGGGCAGCGCGGCGGCGCAGGCGGAACCGGCCTTCGCGTTTGGCGACAAGATCGTCGCCACATCGGACCCCGACAATCCGGAAACGATCCTGGACTTGCCCGATGATCCGAGGAATCCCGGCAAAGGCCAGCGCGATTATTTCGAGTTCCAGAGGCGCATGCAATTGTTGGCGGGCAAGGAAGTCAAGATCGTCGTCGAGCGCGGCGAAGGGGAAGACGCCAAGCGACAAACGATCAAGGTGCCGCCCTCCTACTATCAGACTCTCGGCGTCCGTATGCAAATGGGGCACATCACAAACCTGCGCGACCATTCACCGGCGGCCGCGGCAGGCGTGCAGATCTCACGCAAGAACGACGAGGGCAACCTCATCGGCGGCGACGTGATTCAAGGCGTCGAAGTCAAAGAACCGGACGGTACGATCACTAAGTTCGAGGACAAGAAGCTCGACCCGGAACGCCTCCCGTACCAGCTCCGCGACTGGGCGAAGCGCATGGAGAAAGCCAAAGTGCCGCAGCCTTGGCATGTCACCATGCATATGAAGCGCTCCAAGGAATTCCGCGATGGCCCGCAGCAATACGAACCGGTGCAACTGAAGATCACCTGGGACAATGACTGGCGGCACGAGCAGATGATACCGTTTGGCTTGTCGTCTCCAATGGCAGTGCCGGAGTTGGGACTCGCCTACCAGATCAAGACGTTTGTCGCGGACGTCATTCCCGGCCTGGTGACCGATAACCCGCTGCGGCCGGGCGACGCCGTCAGCGAAATACGCGTTTATTACAAAGGCCCGGACGGCGGCGAGGAAAAAGTCGCGCTGAAGGAAGAGATGGAGCAGTGGGCGCGCGTGGCGACCGTCTTGCAGATGCCAAACATAGAGAAGGTGAAGCTCAAAGTCTCGCGCAGTCAAGATTCCAAACAAGAAACGAAAGAGATCGAATTGGTTCCAGTGATCGACCCGAGTTGGCCGGTTCCGACGAACGGCATTGCCTTCATGACCGACGTTCGCCGGCAATGGGCCGACAGCAACCTCGAAGCCATCCAGCTGGGCCTGAGCGACACTTGGGACAGCATGCGCCAGATTTTCCAGAACCTGCGCGGCATGATCATCGGCACCATCTCGATCGAGAACCTGGGCGGCCCGGTGACCATCGCCCGCGTGGCGTACCGCATCGCCGGCATGGACTTCTGGGAATTTGTCTTTTTCCTCGGCCTCATCAGCGTCAACCTGGCGGTCATCAATTTCCTGCCGATCCCGGTGCTCGACGGCGGCCACATGGTCTTTCTCCTGTATGAGAAACTGCGTGGCAAGCCGGCGCCCGAAGGCGTCCGCATCGGCGCCACCTACGTCGGCCTGGCCATGATCCTGTGCCTCATGGTGTTCGTGCTTTACTTGGACATTAGCCGACTTTTCTAACCACGGCCGACTTTCTAACCACAGATGCACTGAGTCACAGAAAATGAATTGCAAATTGAAAGGCGCCTCAGCGGCAGCAATGTGGCATTCTCAATTTGCAATTTACAATTTGCAATTTTCAATTTGCAATTCATCCTCTGTGTCTCTGTTGTTCAAAATAATCTCACTCCATGAAACTCGGCATCATGGCTTCCGGCATCGCCGCTTTGGGCTGGGACAAGGCCCTGGCCTTTTGCCGGCGTCTCGGCTTGGAAGCCATCGAAATCCCCATCGGCGTTTATCCCAAGCACCATCTCCTCGACGTTACAGAAGTCCTGGGTAGTGCGACGCTGCGGCAGAAGATCAAGGACGACCTCGCGCGCCACGGCCTGGAACTAAGCGCCATCGGCTGCGCCGGCAATCCGGTCCACCCCGACCCGGAACAAGCTTTGCGCTTCGAGAAAGCGCACGACGACGCGGTCCGCCTCGCCGAGCACCTGGGCGCGCCCACGGTCATTGGCTTCAGCGGCTGTCCCGGCGGCGCGCCCGGCGACCGCACACCCAACTGGGTCACCTGTCCCTGGCCCACCGAATACGCACACATCCTCGAATACCAATGGAATGAAGTGCTGATCCCGTTCTGGCAGCGTAAAGCCAAGGAAGCGCGCGCTCATGGCATCCAGATCGCCATCGAAGCGCACCCGGGTTTCGCGGTGTACAACCCCGAAACGCTATTGAAACTGCGGCGGCACGCCGGCGACAACCTGGGCGCGAACTTCGATCCCTCGCACTTTTTCTGGCAAGGCATCGACGTGATAGAAGCCGCCCGCGCGCTGGGCGAAGCCGGCGCCATCTTCCACATGCACGCCAAGGACACCGGCATCGACGCGCGCAACACGCGCCAGAACGGCTGCCTGGACACCAAGAGCTATGGCGACTTGGCCCAGCGCTCGTGGGTCTTCCGCACCGTCGGCTATGGTCACGGCGAAGACGTGTGGAAACGCCTCATCAGCATGTTGCGCTGCCAAGGCTACGACGGAGTGCTCTCGATCGAGCACGAGGACAGCATGATGAGCTTCGAAGAGGGCTTCACCAAGGCCCTTGCGTTCTTGCGCGGCATCGTCATCAAGGAACCGGCCGGCAAGGCATGGTGGTTCTAGCGCGCGTTACCACTGTAGCGGAATTCGTGAGAATTCCGAGCGTTTCGCGTCGGAACTCTGACGAGTTCCGCTACGCAAGGTGAAACGCGCCCCAGGTGTTGGCCGGGTAGTCACCGCACATGAAGCGAATCAAGGTCGCCATTGCCGCGCTTTTTGCAATGGTCGCAGTCGCGGCCGGCATGTGGCTTTACCAAGCCTGGATTGGCGCGGGCCTACAAAAAGAGTGGGAAGCGCAGGCGCTCAAGTTGGAGCGTCAAGGGCACGTGGATTGGCCAAGCGACTCAGATGTGGTTTTCGGAAGGAAGATTGGCCGCGCGGAGCAAGTACAAAGGGTTTGTGTAGTGTCCGGCGCTCTGGCGGGGTCGGCAGCGATTTTTGGTCTTTACTGGCTGCGGACGCTCGCTTTTTTCATAGTCGTCTCGAACGGCGTTGCACAAGTGCAGCGCGGCAAGGCGACGGCCGCCTTTGTGGAAGAAGTGCGCGCCTGCTGCCACGAGGCGGGGATTGGCGACGCCGAGATTTGGGGCAAGCGCTTTGCCGGCCGCATGCGGCTGGGCTTTTCCCGTTCGGTGCCGAAAAACGTGCGCCAACGGATTCGCAACCTCTACGTGCGCCGGCATGGCGCACAAACTGCCCCAACCAGCCGCCGTAAGCGCTGAATCGAGCCGCGCATTCACTAGACAGCGAAATCGAAGGCTTCTGTCCCCAAGTCTATTCCACGTCACAAAGTTGACGATTTGTAACTGGGAAGCGGGGGTGGGTGTGTCGCGCAACCAATCCCACAACTTCGTTACCCTGAAACAAGTTACGGCAACGGAAAGGTTGCGCGTACCTGTTATGAATCTGGTCGCTCGGGCATGGGCCAACCGTATCTGCGAATTCAACGCCTATTCACTTCCCGGCGGTGAGTCGTTTCTTCCAGGCAGCATCGAAGCCAAGTTTGGACGGCGCTTCCGGCGTCACACCAAACCTGAATTCGTGGCCCTCGGCAAACGGAACCTCCAACTGGAAGTTCTCGTAGGAAACGCCGCCGGGAATCTTGCCTTGCTCGCCCCAGTAGGTGCTGCGGCCGTTGACGCGCACCACCGCTCCTTTGCTGTCCTTGGTGCACCAGTAGTGCGTCGCCGGCTTGCCTTGATAGCGCCAGTGGGCCGGCACCATTGGTTCATAGCTAGCGCCGGCCGGATCGCTTTCATCCGTGGTTGCCGCCACGATGAGGTCGCCGCCGATTTTCAACATGCGCTCGCGCGGCCAGGTCCGCCAGGGGGCAAAGCCAAGCCGGTCTGGTTGAAACGTCGGCCAGACTTTGCGGGCATCGGCCACTGCGCCCTTGAGCCATAGATGCCTCAGCCGACCGTAGTTTCCCATGGTCGCGGACAAGACGCAACTATCCATTGGAGCGCTGTCCTTGGCGGCGTAGACGCGGAAGCCAACCTCGTTAGGCCGGTCGGTGCGAAGGATCACCTGCACAATCGGCCGGGCCCCGTTTCGAAACAGTTCGGTCGCCAGATAGAACGTCAAGGCATCGGCGCCGCCGCGTTGCGTGACCCGTCCATGCGCAGGTTTGTCCTTTCGGGTCTTGGGATCGCCGGCAGCTTCAGCCAGCGAGTCGGCGGTCCACATCGCGAGGCCGGGTTTCTTGTCCAAAGCGCCTTTTTCCAGTTCCGACTGACCGCGACTGCCGCGAACGACCGGCTCGATCGAGATATAGTTGACCATTCGGGGGCGCTTGTGGCCCAAGTACGGCGCGTAAATGCGAATCAAGCCGCGCGGTCCGCTCGTCGGCCACAAGCCGATGGCCAAGCCGTCTGGAATGCCCCACACTGGTTCTGCTTTGCCGTCCGCCGCCGGCCGCAGCCATGTTTGGTCGCCGGTTTGAACCAGGTAGGACTTACAAGCTGATGACTGCGCGTTCGTTCCAGCGACAACAGCCCAAAAGGCAATGCCCAGGACGAGCACAGATCCGGGTCCGGCATTTCGCATTGAAGAACCAAAGAGGTTGGCCGCAGTAGAGACCATCTTCGCAGCTATCATAGGCAGATCAAGTGGCCATAGTGGTTGAAGAACCATCGAGGAGATTTCGTTCCACATAGTGCGCTATCACTGCTACTTTGATATGGCTGGTTGAATGCACGAGATTCAAGGAGTTAGGAATGAAAACGCCTTCGCGCTTTTTTTTAGTCGTCGTGGGATCGCTCATTGCCTCAACTCTGCAATCGAGCCAACTCTGTGCCCAATCGACGTGGAGTGCAAAGGAGGCCGCGAAATACCTGGACGAAAGAGCCGACTGGTGGCTCAACTGGTCTACGTCGGCCCGCGGCCAGGGCACCGCCTGCATCTCTTGTCACACCGCCGTGCCCTATGCGTTGGCGCGACCGGCTCTGGGCGAGCAACTCGATGAAAAAGCGGCGGGCGCGACCGAAAAACGGCTTGTTGACAATGTCAAGAAACGTGTCGACAACTGGGATGCCATCGTCTCCGAGAAAGTATCCACTGTCGATCCCTTCGTCCCCTTCTACGCAGGCAGCAGGAAATCTTCGTCTCATGGAACGGAGTCGGTTTTGAACGCACTCGTTCTCGTCAACCATGATTCCAGAAGAACTAAAGGTGCATTGACGCCGCAAGCCGAGAAAGCGCTTGACCACTTGTGGGGCCAACAGAAAGAGAACGGCGCCTGGCTATGGCTCGATTTCGGTCTCAGGCCTTGGGAAACGGACGGCGAGTATTACGGCGCCGCCTTGGCTGCTCTTACTGTGGGAATGGCTGGACCAGTTCACTACAAACAGGCGACAGTCCAGCCGAAGGTCGCGGCACTCAAGAGCTACCTGAGGGAGGCATTTCCAGGCCAGTCACTGCACAACCGCACGATGGCCCTTTGGGCGTCGTCGCGATTGCCGGACGCCTTGACGGCAGAGCACAAGAAGAAACTCATAGACGAACTCCTTACCATTCAAGAGTCCGACGGCGGCTGGCGTCTGCCGAGTCTGGGCAAGATCGCCACGGAGAACCAATGGAAGTCACACGGCGCGTATCCGCCGGGCACAGAGAGCGACGGATACGCGACTGGATTAGTGGTACTCGCCTTGCAACGTGCTGGCGTCGCAGCCGATGACGCGAAGCTCAAAAAGGGGATCGACTGGCTGGGGAAGTCCCAGCTCGATGGCTCATGGCCTGTGCACTATGTCAACAAATCGCGTAATCCGCAAAGCGACGTCGGTAAGTTCATGCGTGATGCCGCGACAGCCTATGCCGTGCTGGTGCTGGCGGAATCCAAATGAACGGGGCGAGTGTTACTTCCGTCGCAGCCGGACCGCGTTGCCGGGCGAGTCAAAAAACCACATCTCCCGGCCGTCGCGATCGACCTGGGTAACGCGCTGGCCGCTCGCCACCAGCGTATGGCCGTTGGGCAATCGCAAGGCGGCATTGGCGCCTGGGGTCTTGACGTGCCAGACCGTTTTGCCGTCGGCGTCGATCTCGGCGACCTTGTCCGGCAGGGGCAGGAGGATGCGCTGGCCGGGCAGGACGTCAAAGATGCCCGCGCCGCTCTCGCTCAGCTCGCCCACCTTGAAGATGGTGGTCACCAGGCCATCCGGGTCGAGCCAGGTGCATTCACCGTTCTGGTTCACGTAGGCCATGAACCCGTCGCGCCCCCGGCCGGCCGCCCGGATTGTCACCAGCTCACTCTCGTCCGTGTCCTCGTCGATCTTTTCCACCTTCTGGATCTTGGGAGTGAAGACGACAATGCCGACCGGATCGAGCAGATAGAGCTGACGCCGGGTGGCGACGAAGATGTCGCCGCGCGGCAGACGCTGGATGCCGATGATCCCGTCGTCGAACTCTTTTTCCCAGTAGCTGTTGCCCTTCAAGTCGCGCTCCAAGAGCCTGTTGCCTTCAGCGACGAGCACGCGGTCCTTGGTCATGTACTCGCCGTCGGTCACGATGCGCTTCGAGCTATATTGCCAGGGCACTTGCTTGCTGAGGCGCACTTCCATGATCTTGCTGCCGCGCACATCCGCATCGCCGCTGTTGACGACCAGATGGAAGCCACGGTATTTGGGCGGCTCGCTCAGCCGCCCCAGCGAAACGGCTTGCTGATTGGTCTGCCACCAGGTGCTCCAAACAGCATGTGCCAGCTTGGCGGGCGTCTTGGCGCCGACGTGGATGTCCGGCGCCTTCTCTCCGCCAATCCGCTGCAGCATGTCCTCGACCTGCCAGACCTTGTCCTTGGCTACGACGGGCAAAAGGTCGATCAGGGCCCGCACCGCTTGCTTGTCCTGGGCCTCCACCAGGGCGATGATGATCGCCAGGCGCACCTGGGGCGACTCATCGGCAAGAAGCAGCTCGACGGTCTTTTTCTGCGCCAATCCGCCGGCGCGAATGATCGCAGCGCCGGCCGCGCCGCGCTTGGCCGCCAGCTTGTCTTTGAGCGCGGCCAGGAACGGCGCCTCGATCGTGCCGTCTTTGACCGCCACGACGTTGAGTGCCTTTTGCACTTCTTCCAACAGGCGCGCATCCGCAGCGAACGGGATGAAATCGAGCAGCGTCTGTCCGGTCTGGGGCGGCGGCTGGTGCGCGACCAAGCGAGCAGTGGCGATGGCCAGAAGCCTGTCCTGGCCGGCGGCAATTTGGGCCAGAATCTGTTCCGCCCGGCGCACCGTCTCGAGGTCGCTGCCCGGACTCTTAACTATGCCGCGAAGTAGATCGCGGGAAAGAGCGCCTGCCTTGAGCAAGTACGCGGCGGCCTTCTTGCGTTCGGCGAGTTGGGGCGACGCCAGCATCTTGGCCTGGTTGGCCAGTTCCGCGACCTGATCCTTCGACAAGGTGCGCTCGCGGAAGAATTGCAAGAGTTCTTTTCCTTCGGTAGCCAGACCGTTTTGCTTGAGGAGGCGCGTGTCCGACTCGACATCGATCGGGGATGGGGGTTGAGAGCGAGCTTGGCAGACGGTGACGACACACACCAGAAGGGCACAAAAACGAGCCATGGCGCGGTCCTCCCAAAACTTGATCTGACAAATTAGGCGGGAATCAGCGGAATGCCTCAATTCTGCCCTGCTGATTCTGCAGAGCTGTTGACACTACCCTGACGCTCCAGCGAGGGATTCTTACCACTAATCCGACGCACGAGCGCGGGACAGTTAACACGAGAAGAAGGGACTGTTGACGTTTCGCGCTCGCCTCGATCGTGCGCCGCAGCGTCCAGCGAGCGCGAAACGTAAACAAGAGCGGAAACTCTAACGAAAAAAAGCTCGTCGGAAACTGTTGTCCCGACGAGCCCTTCGATGTCGGGCCGACTGGATTCGAACCAGCGACCTCCTGAACCCCATTCAGGCGCGCTAGCCAAACTGCGCCACGGCCCGAGTCGCCGGTTTGGCCGGCAACGCTTGTATCTTACACAAAACACACCCCCATGCAAGAGAGGGTCGAGACTGCGAAAGTTCGCCTGGCACGTCGTCAAACAGTTAGTGGGCGTACACCCCGAATGCGGCAAAAGGAAAAGGACATTCATCGTGCGCGTACGACGAATGTCCTTTCGCGACAGCTCGTTGACTACTCGATCAGTTGGCGTCTTTCTTCTTGCCGCCGAAGCCCGGTGTGAGGCGGATTTCGGTGACTTTGGCCTTGTCGCCTTCGCCCTCGGTGACAATCTGAGCGATAACACCGCCGAAGCCGCCGAAGCCCTTCTTGCCCTTCTTGGCGTCGTCGCCCGCGTCCTTCTTCTTGGCCGCGGCTTCCTTGACGCGCTTGTCGAACGCTGCCTTGCCGCCTTCGAGCGCGCCGTCGGTCTCGAATTTCTTCTCTTCCTGGTTGAACTTCGCCTTCATGTACTTGCAGTCGGCGGCCACCGGCAATGTGATTGCTTCGGCCTTGCCGCCGCCGCCTTTCTTGCCGAACTTCGTGAAGGTGATCTTGCCGTCCTCGAACTTGGAGACCGACGCGGTGAATTCCTCTGCGCTCGCGACAGCGAACACGACCAGGATCACGCACGCGGCCCATGCGAACTTACGCATTGATGCTTCTCCTTTGCTGGAATCGCACACAAGGGCGGTTTACTGGACCGCCCGACAAACTGGGGATTGGCGATTCCCGGCCCCGAGCCGAAATCGCGGTTTTCACTAGCAACCAGCGGCTACCGTATTAAACCAAGACATTTCGTCTTGGTTCTTTTCCGCGCTGTACGGATTTAATCAATGCTTAATCGATTTCCTCGTCCTCTACGACGCGTGTAAGAGGCGGCGCGTTCGGATCGCCTTCGACACGAAAACTTTGCGACAATTCGACGCCGTCGATGGTCAGGACAACGCGATAGTCGCCGGACGGGACCGCGCGCGGGCCAACGGGTAGTCCGCCGGCGCCGGGCTGTGCGCCCTTGCCGCCAAAGCCTTTGCCGCCCACACCCTTGCCGCCTTTCTCCCCGCCTTCCTTGCCGCCGAACCCTTTGCCGCCAAAGCCCTTACCCCCGAAGCCTTTGCCGGCCCCGGTTTGATCGCCCATGGCCAGGTTCCAGTTGATCTTGTGCAGACCAGGCTTGGTCGGCGCGGACAATGTCGCGACCACTTTGCCGTCGACGTCGCGTACCGTGAGACTGGCTTTCTGTGCCGCCTGGCCCATCGAGAAATAGATGTTTGCGCCGGACTTGGGATTTTCGCCGACGTAGCGCCGATTGGTCTTGCCGTGGGCCGGCTGTGTCTGCCAGCGCGTCACGGTTTGCGGCTTGTACAAGTGCGGCTTGCCGTCCTTGACGATGTCCGGCGTCATTTGTCGCAAGGGCGCGATGTCGAGAATCCAAATGCTTCGGCCATGCGTGGCCGCGACGAGCTCGCCCGCGATCGGGTGCAGTGCGATCTCATGTACTGCGACCGTGGGCAAATCGTTGTTGATGCGCGTCCACGACTTGCCGCGATCGACGGAGGCAAAGATGCCGAACTCGGTGCCGGTGAATAGCACGTTTTCCTTGACGACGTCTTCGCGCAGGCAGCGCGTTGAGCCGAATGAGGGCAGGTTTGCGGAAATGCTGTTCCAGGTTTCACCGAAGTCCTCGGTGACATAGAGGTAGGGCTTGTCGTCGTTGGAGCGATGGGCGTCGAAGGCGACGTAGGCCCGGCTCTCTTTGAATTTCGATGCTTCGATGGTGGCGACATAGCGCGGTCCGGGCAGGCCGACGCTGCCGACCACATTTTTCCAGTTCTTGCCGCCGTCTTTGGTGATCCACAAAGCGCCGTCGTCGGTGCCGGCCCAGAGCACATCGGCATTTTTCGGAGATTCCGCCAAGGCTGTGGCGCTGCCGCGTTTGGTGAGCGTGATCTCCGGCGAGATGATCTTCAAGTCCTCGCCCCGATTGACCGAGCGGAAGACATATTCGCCGCCGCAGTAGTAAATGCGTGGGTTGTGATTCGACAGAATGAACGGCGTGTTCCAGTTGAAGCGGTGCGGCGGCTGCCCCTTGGCGCGCTCGGGCCGGATGCGCGTTTGCTCGCCAGTGCGCAGATGACGCCGGCCCATGCCGCCGTCTTGCATCTCGTAGTAGATCATGTCCGGGTCGGTTGGATCGACGCGGCATACGTAGCCGTCGCCGCCGAAGATGGAGACCCAATCTTCGTTGATGGGTCCCAGGCCTCCTTTGAGCCCGATGGTCGGGCCGCCCCACGTGCCGTTATCCTGCAAGCCGCCGAAAACCCAGTACGGCCGTTTGAGTGAAATAGCGACGTGATAGAACTGAGCCATCGCCATGTGATTGAGGTGGTCCCAGTTGTTCATGCGGTCGTAGGTGACATAGGTGCCGCCATCGGTACCGAGCAGCATGTGACGGCCGTCGCGCGGGTCGATCCACAAGGCATGGTGATCGGCGTGAACGCCTTTGCCGCCGGTGTTGTTGAAGGATTTGCCGCCGTCGGACGAACGGTGCATTTGGATGCCGCCGACATAAACGTTTTTGTCGTTAGACGGATCGACGCGGATGAGGCTGAAATACATGGGCCGCGGATTAAGGCTGTTGACGCGGGTCCACGATTCGCCGCCGTCGGTGGACTTGTAAACGCCGCCGTACTCGTGTGCGTCGGGGCCCTGCTGGTTCTGCACGTTTTCTTTTTGCCCGCCGTAGTACGCGTGATAGGGCCGGCCTTTCTTGGGCCCGCCCGGACCAAAGCCCCCTTTGCCGCCCGGCGGCGTGGGCCGCTCGCCGAGCGTGACTGCGATGTCTTTGGTTTCGGCGTTGCGCAACACTTTCAACAAAAGCTTGTCGCCGGGCGCGTGATCGCCGATGACGCTGAGAAACTCCTCATAGCTGGCGACTTTCTTCTTGTCCACGCCTTGGACGATATCGCCGGCCAGGAGTCCTGCTTTGGCGGCTGGGCCGTCGGCAACGACGTTGTTGATCTTGGCGCCTTGATCGACGCTTTCGCCGACCAAGCCGAGATAGGCGTTGCCGCCTTTCTTTTTCGGCGGAGTGCCCATGCCGATCTTCGCGCAATCGATGATCGCGTAGACGGTATTGGGATTCTTGCGGAAGTAGTCCAAACCAATGCGGCCAAACTGCGAAGTGGGCAACCCTTTGGTCAGCTTGTTAAAGGTCTTGCCGCCGTCGGTCGTTTTGTAAATACCGGCCTTGGGCCCCCACTTCTTGATGGGATCGTAACCGTCCATGCCTTCGGGAAGATCCGGACCCAGATAACTGTCGAAGCCGTCGCGCTTCCGCTCCCAGGCGGCGACGAGCAGCGTGTCGGGGTCGGTCGGATGCATTTGCACGTCGATGACGCCGGTGTTTTCATCGAGATAGAGCACTTTCTCCCAGGAAAGGCCGCCGTCCATTGTCTTGAACAAGCCGCGCTCTGGATTGGGACCATAGAGCCGGCCCAGCGCGCCCACGTAGACGATATTGGGATCCTTGGGATGGATGACGACGCGACCGATTTGGAAGGACTCCTTGAGCCCCATGTTCTTCCAGGACTTTCCGCCATCGGTGGATTTGTAGACGCCGTCGCCGTAAGAGACAGAATTGCGCGGGTTGTTCTCGCCCGTGCCGATCCAGACAATGTCGGGGTTGGAAGGCGCCACGCACACGTCGCCGATGGAAACTGTGGCTTCCTTATCAAATTGGTGTGTGAAAGTGACGCCATTATTGGTGGTCTTGAGCAATCCTCCCGAGGCAGTGGCGACATAATAAATGCACGGATCAGCTTCATAGACCGAGAGCGCGGTGATGCGACCGCCCATGTTGGCGGGACCGATGCAGCGCCAGTCAAGGGTCTTTGTCCAATCGGCGGGCACGGCGCCCGTGTCCAAAGACGAGGTGTCGGACTTTTTCTGTTCTTGCGCCCAAGCGTTCGGCCTTTCCGGGCTCAGGAGCCATAGTGCCACGAAACTGTAAGCTAAAATACACAAAGCGAGCGCCAGGTAGCGGCGGGCCGCCAAATTGCGGGACATGGAGCGTATCCTTTCCAGGAAATGCGGGGATGAGGACTGATTGGGGTGAAGGTAATCGGGAAATGGGCCGATTGCAAGGAGATGGAAAAGAAATCTACGAACTAGCGTTTCAAATTCAGCGCCGGCCCTTTATACTACAAATCCCCAGACAACGATCATCCTGATTCCGTGGAGCACGTAGGCAACTGCCGGAAAGCACTTTTCGCAGAATAGGAGTAGCGCCTTGTCCGATCCCCGTGACCGCAGAAATTCGGAACGGTTCCCAGTTACAGGGGATACCACGTGTCCATTTGCAGGAAAGGTCCAGGACATTGGCCTGACCAAGATCAAAAACGTTTCCATGGAGGGAATCGGTTTGGTTTTGAGCAAGCCGGTCGAAGTCGGCAGTCTTCTGGCAATAACGATTGTCAACAAAGCCAAGTCCTTCCACCGCGTTACTTTAGTCAAGGTGGCCCACGTCACCCCGCAGGGTGGCCATTATCTCGTCGGCGGCACCTTCGACACGGCGCTGTCGTATCAGGACCTCACGGCGCTGGTGATGTAGCAACGCGTGCCGCCCATTGCTCACATCGCTTATTGCACGGATTCACAATTCTGATTGCTGGCCGTCGTGCGCCGCGGTACAACGTGCCCATGCGCTTTCGCTACGACAAGAGCAGCAAGTGGCTGATTGAACATCACGCCGACGCCATTCTCCGCTTGGCAGGCCTGACGGGAATCCGCACGTGGAAAGCAGTCAACCCCGAATTGGTTCAACCTCGGCAGTTGCCCGATGGTCTTGTAGAGGTGCAATTGGAGCGTCGAGCCGAAACGGACTTGTTTCTCTTGGAGATCTACACCTACCCGGACAATCGCATTCCCGGCGAATTGGCGGACGATCTGATGCTGACTTACATTGACCGGCGGCGACTGCCCGAAGTCCTCACGCTCATCCTCCACCCCAAAGGTAACTTGCAAGCACCGCCGAGCCATCGCGTCGCAAGCCCGCTTGGCTGGTCCGGTTTGACTTTTTCATGGCAGGTTGTCGAGCTTTGGAAGATACCGGTCGGACCTCTCCTTGCGGCGAAAGATCCGGGGCTGGTGCCGTGGCTGCTCTTGACGCAACTGGATCGAGAGCCAGCATCTGTACTGCAAGATGCTCGGAACATTCTCGAGAAAGCGAAGCCTGCCGAATTGGAATCCTTGCAAATTGCCACACAGATTCTGGG
>JAKEFD010000052.1 GCA_022616245.1 Gemmataceae bacterium | reverse complement strand
TGGGGAAAACAGGGCCGGGCCGCGCCTGTGATCTAGTTCATACCCGGGCGCCCGCGCCTTCACCTAACTTGGCGAAACGTCGATGGACCAAGGCGCCGGCAGCCGCCGGAGCCGCGGAGGTACCGGGGAACGCCAACCAAGCAAAAGCTTTTATTGCGCCCGGTGCCGGTATATCTACCGCATCGAGGCCGTAAGAAAATGCGACGTGCCTGACGCCTCCGCGCCCCGTAACTCCGTCCCGGCGCGGCCGTGCGTAACTCTCATGGGGTGGGCGGAGGTTATCCAGACGGAGTGACCGATGGCGACTGCCAACTTACAAGTGATCGATCCCGAGCGCGTCTCGGAAGAGGATGCGAAGAAGATTCCGGCCGGCCAGATTGCGCGCACGCTGCAGCCGGGCCCGATGGAAGAGAAGGAAGTCGAGGGCCAGTACCCCTACTGGAAGTATTATCGCTGCAGCTGCGGCGCCGTGTTCCGCGTCGTGCTCGACACCGACTACTACAAGTACTTCTACTGCGCCTGCGGCCGGTACATGTACCGCGCCTAAGCCGCATCCAGGATCGCCGAAGGGCGGGGCGCGCGAGCGCCTCGCCCTTTCGTTTGTGCGCGGGAACGAGGCGCGTGCGGCAAAGGCATCGGCGGAGGAAGGCGGCCCCCCGGTCGAATGTCAACATTCGTCAACATTCGTGAACATTCGTAAACATCGCCGTCAACATCCGCGGGGCGAATGTAAACATCCGCCGTCGCCGATGACGGACATGAGCCATGAGCCTTCGTCCGTACGCCGCCGGTCCGGCGCGAACGCTTGGCTTTTCTTGGCATTCATTGGCTTTCGTTGGCTTTCCGCGGCCTCGGCCTTGGCTTTTTCCGGCGCCGACCTTGGCTTTTCTTGGCTTCGAGGTTGGCTTTTCTTGGCTTTCCAGTCGCGCGCGTCGTCGCATGAGTGGCGCTGCAGCCCTGCGCGATGAACCTTCGCGTCTGCCCGACCTGCAGAATGTCAACAGATGTTAACAGCGTCCGCGGTCCGTGCGAAAATTTCCGCAAAACATCATCATTTCTCATCATGTCCCGGCGGCGCCGCGGCCGCGCGCAGTTGCCGGCAAGCAACACCAAGACGCGCGCAAACCGGCGGCGCGTCCTGGGCAACCCGATCGACAATGTCAAAGAGCCCGAGAGCGGCCCGCGAAGCAGCGCGCCGCCTCGTCTGGCCTAAAGAGGGCCATGGGCGGCGATATAGAACATTACAAGAACATAGTCAAGAGTATTCTTCATGGCCCGGCAAAAGCAACGCACACAATCTGTAGTTGTATTAATTCAAACGTATCCATTGCGAGTGATTAAGATGGAACATGGCCAGCGTTGCGCTTCCCCAGACCCATCCGGACTACCCAGCGGTACAGCCGCTTGTTGCGGCACTACTCAGCGCCGGAGGCGGACTTAAGCAGTTTTCTCAGGTGGTCCCGCAAATAATCCGCAAGGCCATCGATGAAGTGATTGACGCGCCGCGTACCAATCGTTTCACCCTTTCGGAGACTGAGAAGACCGAAAAGACTTACCTCGGAACCAAAATCGAGATCCTACTGCGTGCTCATCTGAATCTTCCGAAGGGCCGTGTTCTGGATCTAAATGTTGCCGGGGTCGAAGTCGACATTAAGAACACAATGGGCGGCAACTGGACAATCCCGATGGAGGCATTCGGCCACCCGTGCCTTCTGCTGAAAGAGAATGAGAAGTCGGCGCTCTGCTCGGTAGGGCTCATAATCGCCCGTGAAGCCTACTTGAATGCCGGCGAGAACCGGGATTCGAAGCGTAGTTTCTCAGCTAGCGGTCTTGGGAACGTGTGGTGGATTCTAAAGGACCATCCGTATCCTTCCAACTTCTGGGAAAGAGTTTCGCAAGCGCAGCGAAACGCGATCATGAATGCCGGTGCAGGAACACTCCGGCTCGCGGCCTTATTTGAGGCATTTCAGGAACAACCAATACCTCGCCTGATAGTCCAATCAATCGCTCAGCAGGACGACTACATGAAACGCATCCGCCGGAATGGCGGAGCTCGAGATATTTTGGCGCCAAGAGGAATTGCAATCCTATGGGGACGGGCCGACCGAAGGCTCATTGCCCGGCTGGGCCTCGGTGCCGTGGGTCCAGATGAGTTTGTGAGTTACAGGCCAACAACAGCTGTTGAAATCGCGCTATTGCGAGGTGCTAGGCGTATTGACTGATGGATCGACTTACGCCAGAGCGCCGAAGTGAGAATATGCGACGCATTCGAAGCTACGGAATGCAGCCGGAGCTGTCAGTGCGTCAATTGGTTCACGCAATGGGATATCGGTATCGGCTGCACCGCAAGGACCTGCCGGGCAAACCCGACCTCGTGTTTGCACCACGTCGAAAGATTATGTTTGTGCACGGATGCTTCTGGCATCAACACCAAGAATGCCGAGATGGACGGGCCCCAAAGTCGAACACCGGATATTGGCATGATAAGTTAGCACGAAATCAGGAACGAGACCGAAAGAACGTCGCGGCGCTGCAAGCTGACGGATGGCAGGTGCTTGTAATCTGGGAATGCGAAATCAGGAATAGCGCCAACCTACGATCTCGTATAGGGCGTTTTCTTTCAAAGCGATGAGCGAGCCGTCAAGCGCGGCAGATGCAGTAAGAAAGTCGTTTAGGTCTTCGAATTGCGTACGATGCAAGCGCGAATCTCGTTCGCGACGGCGTGAGCAACCGGAGGAGGAAACGCATTGCCCACTTGCCTATATGCGGCTGTCTTTCTACCGGAAAAACTCCAGCTGTCGGGAAAACCCTGCAGGCGAGCAACCATTCGAACCGTTAGTCTGGGTAAGCCAACGAAATCGGCTTCTGGCGGGTGGTCGGCAATGCCGAGCCCATCCACGCCCAGTTCAGCCCACGCCCTCTTGGCGCGAGTCGGTCCCAGGTCTGGACCCCCATGCTTTTTCGATCCGCCCACAATTGTCGGAGCAATTCCATTCGCCCTTGTGCGCCACGAGTTGGCGCCGCGCCAACCGTTGTTAGCCATGAGGTCGAACAATGCGTCGCCGACTGTTGGCGCAGGGTTCTGAGCTGCCGGCGGCCAGGAAAACCGATCCGAGCGGTCAACTGCAATTGCGACCAAAATTGCGCGAGGGCGTAGTTGAGGCACGCCGAAGTCAGAGGAGTTAAACAGCCGCCAGCGCGCGGCGTAGCCAAGACTCGCCAAGCGCGTCAGGATAAGAGCGCGATACGATGCAAAAGTTGGGTCTAGTATGCCTCTGACATTTTCGATCAGGAGCGCTTTGGGACGCATTTCATCGACAAGCCGAAGTGCCGCAGGAAACAAGTTTCGCTCGTCGCGTTCGCCCAGCTTCTTGCCGGCGACAGAAAACGGTGGGCATGGAAGGCCGCCCGCGAGGAGATCGATCCCCTTAAATGGCCTCCCATCAAAGTTATGAAGATCTGCGTTTTGGACCCTCCACTGCGGCCTATTCATGCGCAGCGTTGCGCAGGCGTCTCCATCGATTTCCACGAGGCACTCGTGTTCGAACCCGGCGCCTTCTAAGCCCAATGCCTGACCACCTGCTCCAGCGCAAAGCTCAACCGAAAATAGACTATTCTGCTTGCGTGGGGAACGCAGCCTGACAGCAGCCTTAGATGTCTCACGCCCATTACTCGCCAAGGTTTCTTCAAACAAGTCCAGGAGAACGCCGTCGCCACGCCCTTTGGCACGCGCAATTAGAGAGTCAAAAGCAGTTCGCTCCTCGCCGTCCATGTTAGAGGCCTGCCCCAGATGTTGTGTAGGTCTAGGCGATCTTGACCAAATTTTGAATGACCCAAGTTCGGCCAGTTCATTGTGTTCCGAAGATGTTCCGCGCCGCACTCAAAGTCAAGATTCAAAAGATCAGGGACGAGCAGAAGTCCACATGTTGTCGAGCGCCTCCTCGGGACGAACATTGGGTGCGCTGCTCACCGAGTCGGCCGCACATTAAGGTTGTAGAGCGGATTTCTGCAACTGCGCCGTCGCCATACCTGTGGCGCAGTGTGATGCGGCGGCGCGGGCGGTCAAGGGCACACAGTCCTGCGCTCCCAGCAGGCGGCGAGGCCCGTGCGCGCGGCGGGATCAAAGCGATTGCT
>JAKEFD010000357.1 GCA_022616245.1 Gemmataceae bacterium | reverse complement strand
TGATGGCCGACAATCAAGGCAAGGAAGTGCGTGTTTCGGAGAACGACGTGGCGGGGAGCGTAGTCTCGCAGCTCTCGCCGATGCCGGGCAACTTCACGGAGTTGATGAGCGAGCCGGAGTTCAATCACTTGCTGGCGTATTTGCTGGAGCAGCGGGTAAAGTAGACTTCGCTCGTTCGGCTGAATGAATCGTTTCTTGTTAGCGGGAACGCCGTTTGGACTTCTTTGGCTTGTCTTCCGATCGCCCCTTCTGCAACTTCGCCAAATAGGCCTTGATCTCGTCCTTCGACAAGTGTTGGAGTATTTCTTTAGGCGTCAGGCCCTCTAACCGTTCCTCCGGCGTTAACTGGTTCAGATTCTCAAGTGCCAATTCCCGGCGAAAGTCTTCCATCGTGTAGGGCATCGTCAATCCCTCCTGTCGATACTCGCCGAACACTTGGTTCACGATTGAACTGGTGACCGGCGATTGCAACTGATAGTGCTCTGCTCCATATTTTACCTGGTCCTGGGCGGCACTGAAAAGATGCAAAAGCGAGTTCTCTTCCTTCTTCGGCAGGTCGCGCGCGACGATGAGGCGAATCACGTCCGTGCCGCGCCGGCAATCGTAGACTCCGTCCTGGACCTTGTCATTGGAGGGGTCGGCCTATTTCTCTCCATATCTGAGCCGCCGATCCGGATCGAGAAAGCGCACGTAGACTGCGTCCCGCTCGCTCGCATAGTGCACTTGGATCAAAAGCACATTGATGCCTTCTGTCAATTCCACATCTACTGCCGCCAGATCCGGCGTGTCGGGCGCGGCGCCAGGTTGCCCTTGATATGTTGTCGTGCCGTTGAGAATCGCCGTGACCGGGTACGCGGCGCCCAAAAGCAGCTTTGTCTTCCAGGCAACCGGCGAAGTCACTTCGGCTCTCAAATAAGCGTATGTCTTTTCCTTGGATGCCGGCAGCATGATACGTCCCGGTGTGCCCACGACGGGCTTTCTCCAGTTGACGGCGCTATCCGCCAGCACCTTGGGCGACAGCGGCGTCGGCGAACTTGCTACCGCGACGTCGGTCACGAACGGATGCGCCATGACATAGCGGACGAGGTCGCGGAAATCCTGCACGGTCATGTTGTTGGCCAGTCCCTCCGGCATGACCGATTTTTCCTGCACCAGCACTTTACCTTCAATCTCCTTGCGCGGGATCACTTTGAGCACATCGTTTTCCACTTTCAGTGTCAGGGTTTGCTCGTCTTCGGCGTGCAAGAGCCCCGTTTCGATGCGGCCGCTCTTGAGCTCGACGATGCGCGTGTAGTACGGCTGGCCGACCACGCGGTTGGGATCGAGGATGTTGGCGAGAAGGTATTCGATGTCTCGGCCCGCGCCGTCGAGATTCGGGCCGACCTCGTGGCCTTTGCCGTCGAACTTATGGCACTTGGCGCATTGGTTCTCAAAGACCTGCTTGCCGCGCGTGAAGGAGCCCGCGCCCTGGTGCAATTCGCCGCGCATCTTGTTGATGAGGGCGGCGAGTTCTTTCGGTGAATCGCGGAACTTGCCCCAGACTTTCTCAATCCGTTGGTTGAGCTTGTCATCCTTAAAGGCGCGGATGCGCAGTATGGTGTTGTCGGTGAGGTCGGTGCGTGCGACCACGCCTTTGCCTACGGCGGCGAGCAGATCTTGGGCGCCGGCCTTGCGGCCGGCGAGCAAACTTACCGCTTCGGCCCGGACCGGCGGCGGCAGCGTTTTCCAGGCCGCCAGGAGCGCAGTGCCGGTTTCGGAGCTGTCATAGGCCGCGAGCGCGCGACAGGCTTCAACCCGAATCTCGATTTTCTCATTGGACAGCACGAGTTGCCGGAGCGGCTTTTGGGCTTCGGCTGGTTGCGCCAAGGCCAGGTCGCGGATGGCTTCCAGGCGCTGTGCCACGCCAGCGCTGGCGTCGCCCGCCACAACGAGCGCGCGGGCGATAGCGTCGCGATCCTGGAAGCTCACCGCGAGGCGACGGGCCAAGGTGACGATCTGCACGTCGTCGGACTTGAGAAGTACGGCGTAGAGCTTGCTCCAGGACGGCGGCAAGTCCACCTTGCGGCCTTTGAACGCAACCGCGAGCCCTTCGAGCGCGTGCCGGCGCACTTCGGCATCGGCAACGGCAGCCACGAAAGCCAGACACGCTTCCAGATCGGCCGCTTTGCCTGTTGCGCTCAAGCGTCGCATCGTACGTGGCACAATAGTCTCGGTCAAAAGCGCGTTGCCCGCGGCGTTGTCTTTGAGCCAATCGAGTTCTGCTTTAGCGCTTTTGAGGTTTTTTTCAAACGCTAGCCAAAGCAGTTGCGGGATTACTGTATCTTTCGCATCTTCCTTGTGGCGCAAGAGTGTTTGGATCAAAGCACGCGCTGGATGGCGAATGGCGAGGCTGGCTAACTCGCGCCGGACAGGTGCCGACGTTTCCTTTGCCGCGGCTTTGGCCAGCTTGGCCAGATCCTCGTCGGCCAGTTTGGCTTGTTCCGCAAGCAAGCGTATCGCCGCGACGCGGTTCCGCCATGAGGCGTTGCCAGCCGCGTGCGTTGCCAGGTTCGGGCCTTTTTCAAGCGCCCGATTTAGCCACAAGACATTGAGCGGTGAGTCGCCTGTCACGCGAGGCACTGCGCCGACTTGTCGGCCTTCCTGAAGCAGTCGCAGGGCCGTACGCGCCTGCCAGGGATTGGCGTCGAGGGTCAACCCGATCAGCTCCTTCCCCGACTTGATGCCGAGGTCAGGCGCTTGTTTCGTCGTCAAGCCCTTAGGCTGAATGCGATACACCCGGCCGCGCTCGTAGTCCCAATCGTCGGGCTTGGTTTGATGGCACGGGTTCTGATCGTGCCAATCGATGCAATAGATTTCGCCATTGTGGCCCCAGCGCAGGTTGATCGGGCGAAAGTTCTTGTCGCCGGAGACGAGAAAATCCTCCGCTTCACTGGCGACAAAAGTCGAGCCTTTGGGTTTGAGCACATTGCGCTTGATGGAGCAGCCATGGATGCTGCCGAAGATGACGCTGTCGTGATATTCTTTGGGCATGATCGGCGTATCGAGAGCGATGAGGCCGGCGTGGGCCCAGCCACTCTTCTTGTGAAACGTGTGGTCGCAAATCTCGTTGAGGTAGCTGTAGGCGTAGGGATTAAAGCTCGAGCCGGCCTGCCGGCGATAGATGCCGCCGGGCGTCATGTGATAAAGGTGGGGGATCACGCAGCAGCAGAGAATGAATTCACCGTCGCTGTTGCGCCAGTCCAGGCCCCAAGGATTGCTCGTCCCTTCTGAGAATATGTCAAACTTCTTCGAGCGGACGTCATAGCGCCACACCGCGGCGTTCATTTTGACGCCGTCCACTTCGGAATGAGTGAAGACGCCGTGCAAGCCATAAAGTCTGCCGTCCGGGCCCCATTGGAACGTGTTGAGCGTTTCATGCGTATCGTGGCTGCCGAAGCCCTTCAAGAGGACTTCGAACTTGCCGGCTTTGTCGTTCTTGTTTTCGATGAACCAGAGGTAAGGCGGCGCGCCGAGGAAGACGCCGCCGTGGCCGACTTCGATGCCGCTCGCGAGGTCAAAGCGAAAGGGAAAGTCCTTGCCCTCGGCGAACACGCTGACCTTATCGCAGACGCCGTCGCCGTCCGTGTCTTCGAGGATTTTGATGCGGTCGCGCGGCATCGATCCTTTCGGCGTGCGCTTGGGGTATTCGAAACTTTCCACGACCCATACGCGGCCTTTTTCGTCCACCGTCATGGCGATCGGGTTGACCACGTCGGGCTCGGCGGCGAACAGCTTCACTTCGAACCCGTCCGCGACCTTCATGCGCTTCACCGATTCCGCCGGCGCGAGGTACGGCTGCCCGGAAGGTTTGGTATTGTCGAAGCCGAACTCGCGCTGGGCGTGAGCAGAGCTTATTGGGATGAGGAATAGAACAGCTATCCAGTGAATACGAGTCATACTTAATCCCGTTTACGTTTCGCTCTCGAATGTACTTCCGAGCGCGAAACGATGAATCATACTGAGGAATCAGTCAATTGTATTGGAAACGATTCGGCGTCTTCAAAGACATTCTTGTCGAAGTTGTAATGCCGGCGCAGCGCCGTGAGCGCACGCTCCTTCAACGTGTACTCGTAATAGCTCCACACGCCGATTTGCGTGGCGCTGCCCGCGCAGACGACGGGGAACGGTGCGTGAGTCGGCTGGGGCAGATAATACGCGCGATGCCGGTGGCCGTGCAGCCACAGGGACACGTTGCCGCGCTTGGCAACCGCGACAACATCGTCCAGGTCGCGCAGCCCGCGGTAGCCGCGTTCTTTTTTGCCGCTCGCCAGATTCACGGGAAAATGCGTGACCAGGATGCGCGGCCCGGGCGGCAGCGTCTCCAAAAGCCGCTCTAATCGCCGCAGTTGTTCCGGCCCTGCAGTTCCTCCCGCGTCCCAGGCCCAGCGGTTGCCCGTGCAGCTATTGACGGCGATCAGCCAGGCGTCGCCCGCGCGCTTGGCAAAGGGATAGACGGCGTCGTCGACGCGTTGGCCTTGCTGCCAGGGCGCGAACACGCGCTCGAAGTCGCCGGTGCGTGCGGCCGGTATCGTGCAATAGTCGTGGTTGCCGGGCACCGCCAGCCCCGGCAATTCCTTGATTTGCAAGAATTCCGCCGCCTGCCGCATCTCGCTGGCAAAGCCAAGAGCCGTCGCGTCGCCGGAGAAGACTATGTGCTCTACCGATCGCTGCCGCAGTTCCGCCACGAGTTGAGCGATCACCCGGTTGGCATGGCGAAAGCGCTTGGCCCGGCCCAAAAGACGCAAGTTGGCCCATGCCGCCAACCGCTTGTTGAACCAGTCGGCGCCCGTCCATTCGAGTTTGGGGGCAGTCAGGTGGATGTCGCTCAGGTGGGCCAGACGCATGTGAAAACCACGAAGGACGCGAAACGATACGAAGAAAGAATACGAACACGATACTCCATTTTCGAAGTCTCTTTCCTTCGTGTATCTTCGTGATTATCCTTCTCGCCAAAACAGGACGGCATTCGTACAATTCCCCGAATTCCAACGACGCTCAGGATTGCCGCAATGCCGAAGATTACTCTCGTCAACGAAAAGCGCGAAATAGAGATTCCCGCCGGGTCAAACCTTCGGCTGGAACTCCTCAAAGCCGGCGTCCAAGTCTATCCGGGATTGGCCAAGTACCTCAATTGCTTCGGCAACGCCCAATGCGGCACCTGCAAAGTCCTCGTCAAGAAAGGAATGGAAAACCTGAGTCCCAAGGGCATGCTGGAAAAGATGCGCCTGGGCATCATGCTGTCCGCGATCGGCTACGAAAACGAGCTCCGCCTTTGCTGCCAATGCACGGTGAGCGGCGACTGCACAATCGAAACGCGCCCGCTTCCCAACCTGAGCGGCGAGAACTTTTGGCAGAAGCCCTATCCGAACAAGTAACCAAGAACAGCTCTACTCGTCCTCAAATTCTTGGGCCAGCCGCTTGGGGGCCGTGGTGCGCCAGGCGGCGATAAGTGCACGACGCACGACAGTTGATTTTGCCCGTTGCAGCAGCACTTTCGTGCAACCCCGAGTTCCCCAAGCGCCGGGAAACGGCTGAAAAGCCGCCGGCTGTTCGAGCACAAACGCCTGTTGCTCATCGGGCGTCAGCTTAACCATGCCCCAGTCTTCGTCCGGGCCCAGCGATGCGAAGATCTTACCGCGCACGCGAAAATCCGGATGGTCCATGTGCGCGGCTTCCGCGGCTT
>JAKEFD010000051.1 GCA_022616245.1 Gemmataceae bacterium | reverse complement strand
TCGACTGGAAGCGCCTAGTCCGCTGATTCTCTTTTTCGTGTGATTTCGTGTTCTTTCGTGGATGAATTCATGTGGCCGAATCCAAACGATACCCAGAATCTTCTGCAACAAGCCCAAGCCGGCGACGCCAAAGCTGCCGAAGATTTATTGGCGCGGCATCGCGAGGCTGTGCGCCGCATGATCGATCTGCGCCTCGACCCCGCCATTGTGCAGCGCGTCGATGCCAGCGACATCGTCCAGGAAGTGCTGCTGGAAGTGAGCAAACGCCTTGGCGAATACCTGAAAAAGCCGGCCATGCCCTTTCACTTATGGCTCAGGCACATCGCCAAGGACCACGTCATTGACGCCCACCGCAAGCACCATCAAGCCAAGAAGCGCGGCGTGGATCGCGAGCAGCCGTTGGCGTGTGCCGGCTGGGCGGAACAATCGTCGCTCGACCTGGCCGGACAACTTCTCGACCAGGAGCGCACGCCCGCCTCCGCCGTCATTCAAGAGGAATTGCAAAAACGGCTGCACGAAGCTATCGGGCAGTTGGACGAGGACGACCGCGAGATGATTTTGATGCGGCACTTCGAGCAACTCGCCAACCAAGAGGTGGCCGCAGCCCTCGGCCTGACCGAGGCCGCCGCCTCCATGCGCTACCTGCGTGCCTTGCGCAAACTCCGCGATTTGATGACGCCTCCCAATGATTCAGTCAGTTAGGCCCCTCTTGACCAAGAGCGCTTAGTGATTGAACAGGAAGGCCGGCGTATTCATGAGCCCCCAAGCCAAATCCTGTGCGCCCAAAGCGCGCGGAGTCGCCGGAACGACGAATTCATTGAACGAGCGCGACAGCCGGCCCAGTTCCTGATCGATCGAGCGGTAATAGTTGGTGAGCGTCGTCTTCTGCTCCGGCGTGCGCTGGTCTACTGGTATGTCCAAGAGCTTCGTGATGTGCTCGGGAGTCGCGCCTTGCAAGAGCACCGGCGGTTTCGCATTGGTCACTGAAATCCGGAAGCGGCCTATGTTGTGCTCCTTGCCCGGAAACTGCTGGCTCAAGGTGACTGTGACCAAAGTGCCTTCCTTGAAGCCGAACTTGTTGCCGACCTCGAAGACAGCGACGTGGGTGCGGCCAAACTGCGGCGCCACCGCCCAGCCGGTCGCCGGGTTATTGTCGATGGCGTTGGCGATCGGGAATTGGTCCTGCGAGTACGTAGCTTGCGGTCGGCCCAGCTTCGCCGGCTTGGTCTTGGTCTTTTCCTTGCCTTCGAGCTTGGTGAATTCCACCTTGAACTCATTGAGCACAAAGTTGCCGTTGGGCGCGCGGCCCGGGCCCTTCGCTGGCAGTCTGCTGTCTTCCATCACCTCCAGGCGGATGCCGGTGATAGCGGTCATATTGGTCTCGAATTGCGCCGTGTAGGTGTCGGGCGACGGGTTCTTGTCCTTGGCGAGTATTGAGTTGTCCGGCTGTTTTTCCAGAGTCGCGCCGGCGAGCGACTTCAAATCCTTCGGCTCGAGGACGATCCACGTCGGCGTGCGCGAAACGTTGGCTTCCCACACTGTCTGCAACTCCGGCAAACGCTTTTCATAATCGTCCAAGGCGGCCTTGAGGCGTGCCTTCTCCTTGACCATATCGGCGAAATCCGCCTCTACACCCGGACCGTGCAGTGCTTCGACGCCCTTCTGCAATTTATCTTCGTCGGGTAGCCGGCACAGGATGGCCAAATACAACTCTTGGACGACCTTTGCATCGTCTTTTTCGGTGGCCAGCAACTTGGCGATTCGATTGTTCGGGTCACGCAGAGCGTCGGCGAGCACTGGACCGTTGACGAGGTTGAGGACCGGACCCAAGAGCATGCTGTTGGTCCGTTCACATTCGCAAGCGCTTTCACGCGGCGGCCGGCCAAACAGCTCCAAGAACGAACCGGGAATGGGCACGTTTGAGTCCACGAGCTGCACCGCGCGCGCGCCGGGTGGCAGCCCAGGCAGCTTCGACTGCGAGCCGGCAGCCCGGTGAATCGCGTCGTAGAGCACCTCCGCAGGCAAGCGCTTGGCGACGGCGTGAGAGTAGTTGATTTCGTCATCCGCATTCCATTTGTTCGTCACGATCGAATGCTGATACGTCCGTGACTTGCAAATCGTTCGGATCAGCTCGTGCACGTTGAAGTTGCTCTTCATGAATTCGTCGGTGAGCCGTTCGAGCAACTTGGGATTGCTGGGCGGATTGCCGGCGCGAATGTCGTCCACCGGCTCGATCAAGCCCACGCCCAACAGATAGCTCCACACGCGGTTGACGTAACTCTTGGCGAAGTAAGGATTGTCCTTCGACGTGATCCATTTCGCCAGCTGTTCGCGGCGGCTGGCCTTCTGGTCCGGCATGCTGGCATGATCATAAGGAAACTTCGGCTTCACGGTCACGCCCGTGCGCAGGTGCTTGATTTCGCCGCTGCCCGAGTCCTTGACGATCTCGACCAAAGGCAGCGGACCGCGCACCGCCGTGCCATCTGTCCGTTGTCCTTTGAACTTGGGATCTTCGGTACGGCTGATTTGCGCGAAGTAGGAGCTGAGCGTGTAGTATTGCTCCTGCGTCCAACGCTCGAACGGATGATCGTGGCATTTATTGCAATTGAAGCGCGTGGCCAGGAACAGGTGCGTGGTGTTTTCCATCGCTTCCGCCGGATCGCGCAGAATCTTGAAGTACGAGGCAGCCGGGTTTTCCATGTTGGAGCCGGAGCCGGTCAACAGGTTGTAGCAGAACTGGTCATACGGCATGCTCTTGGCGACGGCTTCGCGGATCCATTTGCGAAACGTCTCGGCGCCTTGCACGCCCAGGAATTTGCGGTTCACCTGCAAGAGGTCGGCCCACTTGTTCGACCAGTGATCGACGAACTCCGGGCTGCCGACCAACTTGTCCACCAACTCCTCGCGCTTGGCCCGGCTATCGCGCGTGTCTTTCAAGAACGCGCGCACCACGTCGACGTCCGGGGGCAAACCAGTCAGGTCGAGGTAAATCCGGCGCACGAATTCCGCGTCGGTGCATATGTCGCTCGGTTGGATCTTGACTTGCTTCAGTTTTTCATAGACCAGCGTGTCGATGTAATTGAACTCGGGCGTGTGCTGCCAGGCGAAGCCGCCGCGGTCGCCCATAACGATGAGTGGAGCTGCGGCATAGTTGCCTTCGTAACGGGCCAGCATGGCGGTTTCACCCCGGCGCACAGCCTTGACCAGGCCGCCATGCTTTTCGACGGTTGCGACTTCAGTGTTGCTGCTGTCAATGAATGCCTCGGCGGTGACGTCGCGCGTGGAGCCGTCACTGTACGTGGCGGTAACGATCATCTGCTGCTGGGAACCGATGAGGGGCAGGACGGGGTAGGGCGGGTACACGTCGAGCTTGACTACGCGCGGCCCGTCGAGATCCAATTTGACGCCTTCCGCGATCCAGAGCTTGAACAATTCGTAGTACGGCTCGCCGGGGTTGGTCAAGACGCCGCCGACATGGGGCACCGCGCCTGCCGGCTTCATGAGCATCAGGCTGCGCTCGGGGGCGGCCCGGTTGAAGCGGCGGCCGCTGACGTCGTCGATCAGGGCCCGATGGTCGAACAGGGGATCGTAGCCGCGCAGCGATAATTGAAACCCGTTTCTGCCTTGCTGCGCGCCGTGGCATGTGCCGGCGTTGCAGCCCAGGCGCGACATGACCGGCATCACATCCTTGACGAAACTGGCTGTAAACTTCTCCTTCTGGCCGCTGACGGAAACGGGAATCTTGCCGCTTTGGCCGGCGACGGTGAACGTAATCTCGCCCGCGCCGTCTGCCGCCGGACGCACCTGTCCACGCGCCGACACTTTAACCGATGTCGCGGGCGCTTGGTACTGCGCCAGGCGCGTAATATCGACGCGCTCGCCGGTTTCCAAGATTCCGGTCAAAAGCAATTGGCGGTAGTCGAATGCGTTTTTCAGCTCGATGCGCTCGGGCCGCACTTCGACTTTCGCAATCTTGCCGGGGAGCTTGTCCTGCGCGAACATCGGCGGGGCGGCCATGATCCACAGAGCCAACGTGTAAATAGGAGAGGTTCGCATGGTTTTGTCTGTGCCTTCTATGAGCGCGAAACGAATCAACTGTAGATTCTATGGGTGAAATACGATTACTTCGCCGTCGTTTTTGTGGACAGCGGCACGGGCGTGAATTCACTGATCAGCTTGCCGTCGTCCGGATTGCTCAGCCGAACGAGGCCATCGAAGCCGGCGGAAGCGATCATCTTGCCATCGGGACGATAGGCGACTGTGTAGACGGGACCACGCTGGCCTTCCACCGTGGCGACCGGCTTGGCGTCCTTTGCATTAAAGATCCGGACTTCGCCTTTGCCGTCACCGCTGGAGCTGCCTGCCACGATACGATTGCCTTCGGGACTGAAGCTGACGGCGAACACACGTCCGGGCAAGGCCGGAAAAGCGCGGATCAAGTTGTAATCGTCGCCGATCTTGCGGTCCTTGGTGCGCAGCATTTGGTAAATCTTCGGCACACCGTCCGCGCCGCCGATTAAGAGCTCGTTTTTCTCCGGATGGCGATCCAATGCGATCAGGCCGCCCTTGAGCGCGCCCGGCGTGATGCTCGTGATATTGTCCTCCATGCGCTGGGTGGCGACTTCGGTCAGCTTCATCGACATGTCCCGGCTGACGGAAATCAAGTGCCCGGAATCCTTGGACCAAACCGTGTCCAGCACCCAGTCGCTGTGTGCGCCTTGAAACAGAATCTGTTTCCCAGTGTCCGCTTCAATAGCCCGGAGCGAATTGTCCGCGCAGCCGAATGCGAGCTTCTTGCCGTCGTGCGACCAGCTCGCGCCGTAGACGGTGTCGTAGGTGATCGGCAGCGACAGTTTTAGCTGGCGTTTGGCGACGTCCCAGATTTGGACTTCGCCGAAGCGGCCGGGATCGCCGCCGGTCGCCGCCAGGTATTTGCCGTCAGGAGAGAAGGCGATGGATTGAATGCGTTCCGAAAGCCCGATAAGCCGCGCCACAAGGGCCGTGCCGTCCGCCTTGTGCAAGAGGATTTCGTGGTAGCCGGCGACCGCGAGGATCTCACTATCGGGACTGTAGGCGAGCGAGGTAATGACCGGCGGCAATTGATAAACGGGCGGGTGGTCATCATCCACGAGCGCCGCCCGCGCGGAAGCGGGCGTGTCATCTGCGGCGCCTTGCTCGATCCAGCGTTTGACGATGCGGACATCGCGGTCGGTGAGCGGGTCTTTTTGCCGGGGCATTGCCGGCGGCTTGCCGTCGCGCGGCGTGATTTGCCGATAGAGCTCGCTCTTTTCCGGCTCCCCCGGCACTAGACCTGGCACATCGTGATCGGTTTTCTGCAATAGGTCCGCGTAACTGCTCATCACAAAGCTGCCCTCGGCCTTGGCGGGTTGATGACAGCCCTGGCAATGCTGCTGAAAGATCGGCCGCACGTCTTTGTAATAGCTGACCTTGTCGGGCTCCTTGTCGTCCTTTTTTGCGGGCGTTTGGGCGACGACGCTGATCTCAGCCCAGGCGATAACCAACCACGTGAGAACGACGAAGCGACCCATGGAGAACTCCGGAATTCAAACCCCCCACGCGGAGCGTGGGGTGGACGTTGAATTCAACACTTGCCCGACGCGCTAGCGAGGGACTGCAAACGAATCGGCGACCGCGCCGGCGTTGAGGCGGGGATGATCTAAAGAGAATTGTCGCAAAAAGATGTGGCACTTGCAAGTGGCGCAGGCGGCGGCACGCGATTATTCTGCTTCGCTCAAGCCGACTGACGCAAGTGTACCGGCCTTTCCATCTGGCATTGCCTGAGGATGCGCGCCAGCGCTACTTTGCCGAACAGGAATTCCTGAACGTACAGCCGAATCCGCCGCATGCGTCGTCGGAAGTAGTCCAGCGAGAAACGCCGCCACGGCACTTGATACTGCCGCAGCAATTCCAACGTCTGTGCATAGCCGTCCGGATCGATTACAGTGTCAGAGCCGCGCCCGTCCGCGGGAGGCCGCAGGCTAAAGCCTGCGGCTACAGGGTTTGTAGCTACAGGGTTTGTAGCCGCAGCCTTCAGGCTGCGGTCGCCCGCGGTGCTGACGCGGCGGAGCAAAAACTTGTGGTTACAACCCAGTCCGTTGGAAAAACAAAACTCCGGCTCGAAGCCGCACTGCCGCAACAATTGCAGCAGGGTCGAGGGCGTGAACGTGTGAATGTGCGCGAAGTGAAACATCTCGGCGTGATCGGTATGCGTGACCGCCAGGCTCGGACACTCCAGGTAGAGCCTGCCGCCCGGTCGCAGCAAGCGTTGAATCACTTCGAGTGCTAGCCGTGGCGAGCGAAAATGCTCGATTACGTGGATCAGCAGCACCAGGTCAAAATGGGGCATCCTTCCCCCTCGCCCACCTGGTTCGAGCCCCACAAATTGAAAGTCGGAGAGACTGCAATGGTGGATGCGGGCTCTTAATTGTTCCGCCGAGAATTGCTGAAAACTCGTGCCGGGCTCCAATCCACTCGCCTCAAAACCGGCGAGTTCGAACGATTTCACATTGCAACCGATGCCCGCGCCCACTTCGAACACCGAAGCGCCGGGCGTCAAGAAGGGCGCCAGGTCTTTTACGACGCGCTGGCCTTTGATCCAGGCGCGCCACACACGTCGCGCCGACGGCGTCGCCTCGCCATGATACTCCTGGCGATAGTGTCTCGCGTAGTAGTCGGCCAGCTCCTGTTCCGTCGGCACGGTTTCATGACCCACCAGACCGCACTCTGTGCACGCCGCCGTATGGAGCGGCTTGCCGCGCCGATCGCGCGTACAGATGATCTCGTAGCCGCCCCCGCCGCACAAATCACATGCTCGGACACCGGTTGCCATCGCTGTCAGTCCTTTTCCATTGGTAGCGGACGAAACAGATACACTTCGACAACGTCCACATTCATGGGTCCGCGTTCGCAGTGGTCATAGCGGCTCAGGGGAAAGGCTTGCCGGCTGACCAACTCGAATCGTTGCTGCATGTCCCTGAGCCATTGCCGTTGTCCCGTCTCGTCGTACTCCAAGTGACTCGGGCGGAACTCAACCACGCGAATGGTCTTTGCCTTTTGCAATTGCTCCGGCGTCACACGCTCCTTCCTCGCATGCCGCGGCGAATAGATCGCTTCATTGCAATAAAAGCTGGCGGACCAGTTTAGCCGAGATGTCGCATCTTTGGTGAAGTTCCGGCCCAGGTCGCGGTGAAGGCACAGCACCGGGCCGTCATGGGCGGCGTCGAACCAGAGCCAGCGGGCAAGATCACGGCCGCGCTCGTCGCTGCGCGTCTTGCACGGCCGAATCAGGTCGCGCGCCATCGCTCCCGCGGCGAAGACGGCCAAGAGGCCGAGAATGGTGCAGAAAAACACCGGCCGCGCCGCGCGATTGCGGTCGAGCCAACCGCACAAGGCGGCCAGCGCCGTGCCCGCGAAGAGCGCCACCGCCGGCGCCCAATAGAGGCCGAACTTGACATGGCCGCCCAATGGGAACCGGTGCAGCGCCGCCGCCGTAAGGTGCAACGCCAGCGGCGCAAGGACAAGAACCAGAAGCAGCCAGCGGCGCTTGGCGGCCCAGATGCCCAGTCCGCACAAGACCGCCAAGAGCGTCAGCGTGCTGCCGCCTTTGCCGGCGCCGAAGGGATACGCAAGAAAGTCGCCGGCAAAAGTGGACCACAACCACGACAGCAAAGGACCGGGCGCGAGCGGCGGGAAAGCGCCCTGCCAGCATTGTTGCATGAATGCGGCGTTTTCAGGACCAACCATGCGCTCGGCGAGCCAAAGGTTGCCAAAAAAAGCGGCCCCCAGCAGCATGTTGAAAAGAAGCCAAATCCGCCAACGCGATTTGCTCCCCTCGGCCTGGAGGGAGGGGGTTGCAATCCAACTCCACGCCCAGGCGACGCTTATGCCGCCGGCAACGAACACGGTTGGGTGCGACGCGAGAATGCCAATGGGCCCAAGCGCAACCAATCCCAACTGCCAACCCCATTGGCGGGGCCTGGCGCGCGCTTCCAGAAAGAACCACAAAAGCGTAAGGCTAAGCGCCAGATCGAGACCGTATTGCTTGGCCTCGGCAGAGTAGCGCAGCATCGGGTACGAAACGGCGAACAGCGCGACGGCAAAGACCCGCGCGGGTCCTGCCAGGCACAAATGGGCCACGCGCCGAAAAAGGAAGAGACTTGCCAAGCCCGAAACGAGCGCGATGCCGCGCAGGCTGTATTCGTTGAAGCCGAACAGCTCGACGAGCGCGCGCTCTAGCCACAAGAAACCGATCGGCGCAACCTGGCTGTAGTCCAGGGGATCGAGCAAGCCCGCGAAACCGCGCTCGCCGACGCTGTAAGCCAGGAAGGCTTCGTCTTCCCAAAGCGGAAAACGGATAAGATAGCGGCACAAGCGAATAACGACGCCGAACGCCACAAACGCCCAGGTCAGCTGGCTGATTCGTTTTGGCGTAAGCCACGATTCGCCAACAATCCGCGGCGCCTCGCTCGAATCCTTTTCGACATAGTGAGTTACGGCTGTTGGCACCTTGGCATCCTTGCCTTGATCTCTTGTCGGCCGAGTCGGAAAGATAGCAGACAGTACCGAAGTACGCCAAGATCAAGAATTCAGAGCCGCGCCCGGGAGAATGCGGTCTTTTCTAACCGCTAACTGCGTGCGCGGCTCTTTATTCCCGCTAGACGCCGCCGCCAACCATGGGCTCTGCAGTTTGCGTGTCGCCAGACAACGCTTCTTCGTGCACCGGCGTGCGCACGGTCAAGACGGGACACGACGCGCGTCGGACCACCATTTCCGCGACGCTGCCCATTAGCAAACGCTTGAGCCCGCGCCGGCCATGCGTGCCCATCACGACGAGGTCAGCCTGGTTCTCGTTGGCGACGCGCAGTATCTCATTGACGGCGTCTCCTTCGACCAAGAGATGCGTCAGCCGCACGTCGGCGACTTGAATCTGGTGCAACTCGCGGGTGAGCGTTTCCAATTGGTCAGACTTCGGCGGGAGCATACCCTCGCCGTAGCCGTACATGGCCACAGGGACAGAGTAGACATGCAAGAGGATCAGGTTGGCGTTGTAGTCGCGCGCCAGCGCGCTGGCTACGTGCAAGGCATACTCGGAGTTGGGCGAGAAATCCGTCGGATGCAAAATGGTGCGTAGCCCTAACATGGTTCACCTCCTCGGAGTAGAGAAGCGGATTCAGTTGGCATTCGAGCCGGTCGGATGTGCTTATTGTTATTTTAGGCGCTCGGCGCTGGAAAAGAGCGAGATTAGTCCGACTAATCGAGGATTCGCACTTCGCGCTTCTGGACCAGGCCGGTGTTGGAGCGCACCGTAAACGCATAAGTGCCGGTGCGGTTGCCGCGCAGTTGCCACACGACGATGCTAGTGGCTGATGCCAGAGGCGTGGGCACGGACCGCACGGTCTTGCCTTCCACGATTTCTAGCTCATCCGGCAATTCCAAGGTCAGGGTCGCGCCGCGCAAGGGATGCGTGACATCATGAAGTCCGCGATCACGCGGTGAAAGATCAGGCCGTCGTAGAAGCGGTCGTCCACATATTGCAAGAAACTCTTCACTGTGCCCGGTGCTTTGTCCGGGTAGAGCTCAATCATGATCTTTCCGAGCGTGGTGTCGAGGACAACTGCGGGAGCGTCGCCTCGCGCCGTTTGCGGAATTGCGGTCGGGGGACATGCCACGGTAAGCAGCAGCGCCGCTGCAAGTATTCCCATCTTGCGACAATACGATGATCCACACACGCTCTTTGCCATGGCTGCCTCGTCAATGAACCTCGATCGAGCCGACGTCCTCATTCTGTAATGTTGCCAAGCTTTCGGGCGAAAATCGAGGTTTTTCTCCGCGTCTGTTAGAAATCGCGATCATGTGCTGGTAGATTGACACCAAAGGAGACGAACATGGAACGCATTTCGGTGGCGCAAGCGCGCAAGGAAGAGTCCATCGGCAAAGAAGTCCAGTTGCAGGGCTGGGTACGCACACGGCGCGATTCCAAGGGCGGCTTCAGCTTTCTCGAGCTCAACGATGGAACCTGTCAGGGCAACGTGCAAATCCTCGCCGAGGCGACGTTGCCCAATTACGAGACCGATGTGAAAAAGCTGGGCACCGGGGCCAGCGTCACTGTGACCGGGCTGGTGAAGCAATCGCCGGCCAAGGGACAGGCGACTGAGGTGCAAGCCAAGAACGTGACGGTGCACGGCTGGGCCGACGCGGAGACGTATCCGATTCAAAAAAAGGGCGCGACCATGGAGTTCTTGCGGACCGTGTCGCACCTTCGGCCGCGCACGAACACCTTCGGCGCGGTCGCCCGGGTCCGCAATTGCGCTAGCCGTTCGATCCACGACTTTTTCCAGGAGCGCGACTTCCTTTACCTGCATACGCCCATCATCACCGCCAGCGACTGTGAAGGCGCCGGCGAATTATTCAAGGTCACGACTTTCGACCTCGACAAAGTGCCGCGCCAGGGACCGCAGATCGACTTCCACTCTGATTTTTTTTCCAAGCCCGCTTTCCTCACGGTGAGCGGCCAACTGCAAGCGGAGATCTTTGCCTGCGCATTGGGCAAGGTGTATACCTTCGGGCCCACGTTTCGCGCCGAGAACTCGAACACACCGCGCCACCTGGCCGAGTTCTGGATGGTCGAGCCGGAAATGGCCTTTTACGACTTGAATGACAACATGACGCTGGCCGAGGCGTTCATCAAGCGCATCATTCAAGACGCGCTGGCGCGGTGCCCGGACGACATGAAGTTCTTTCAGGAACGAATCGACAAGGAGGTGCTGAGCCGGCTGGAACATATCCTGAAGAGCGAGTTTTTGCGTTTGCCGTATACGGAGGCGATCGAGGTTCTATTGCAATCGGGAGAGCAGTTCGAGTTTCCGGTGAAATGGGGCATCGATTTGCAGACCGAACACGAGCGCTATCTGACTGAGAAAAAGTTTCAACGGCCCGTGATCCTGTTCGACTATCCGCGCGCGATCAAGCCCTTCTACATGCGCGTCAACGACGACGGCAAGACCGTGCGGGCCATGGACGTCTTGGTCCCCGGCGTCGGTGAAATCATCGGCGGCAGTCAGCGCGAAGAACGGCTCGACGTGCTCGAACAGAACATGAAGGACAAAGGCATGAGCCTGGAGCCCTATCAGTGGTATCTCGATCTGCGCCGCTTCGGCACCGTGCCGCACTCCGGCTTCGGCCTTGGGTTGGAGCGAGTTCTCCTCTTCCTTACCGGCATGGCGAACATCCGCGACGTCATCCCCTTCCCGCGCACACCCGGCAACGCCGAATTCTGATGACTTGTCATCAATGTGTCATCAATCCGTTTTCCACAACTGACTGCAATGAAAGGAGTAACAGCGATTGATGACACGACGCCCAAGATGAGTGATGTGTCATCAATTCTTGAGGTCGTTTTTGGACGTAAGTCTCATATCCACTTCAACTTAATTTGCTGACACATCACTTTTAATGGCTCTTACTCAAAATGTCAATTTTCGACATTCCAGCGGTTGACACATTTCGTTGCAATTCGTTGCATTCGTTTCTTTTCGTTGCGCGGTGGGGGGTGTGG
>JAKEFD010000356.1 GCA_022616245.1 Gemmataceae bacterium | reverse complement strand
GGCCCAAGCCGTTGTGCGACCAGATGCCGCCGGAAGGACCGCCGCCCACAAAATAGGTGTGGTACTCTTCGACCTCCACGTTGTAGAGGTCGCAGAATTCCCATCGCATGGGACTGATCCACTCGACCGGAACGGACATGCCTTGCTCGTTCCGAAGATACTCGCCCCGCTGGAAAGTTTCGATGGGATGCCAGTCGCCGCGGTTGACCGAAAAGAAGCGGTGGCCAGGCGTGGTTTTGATGACATCGCCAGGAACGCCGAAGTCCATGCGCGGGAAGTATCCGTTGTAGTGCACACGCCCGATGACCCGGCGCAGAGAGTTGCCGTTGGCGTCACACTCTTGCGAAGGCGGTTGCCAAACCTTCGGCTCTTCGACCTTCGTCGTCGTGGCGACTCCGCCGTCTTCCAAGCGAAATTGCATTCCTGGCTTCAAATACTCAACGGGTAGGACATTCCCGTCGCCCATGATGATCGGAGTGCCCAGTTCGTAACAGAAAGTGACGTCGGCTTTGCCCATGGCGTCCGCGATCGCGTATTCAACCGCCACTCGCGTGATCGGCTTCAGCTGGGGTGCCGGTTTTCGCGGCGGTTCCGGGCCTCGCCGCAGAAAGGCCCCATCGGTGGGTACAGGGCGCGGCTGCGGGATGCCGTTACCGAAAGATCGAGCATGGCAGCAGTGCTTGAACTTTTTGCCGCTGCCGCACGGACAGGGCTCGTTGCGGCCGACATGCGTGTCGTTCATAGGCGTAATCCCTCGATGTGTTTTTCAGCGAACGACTGTGCTCACTTGCCGGGCCGCCTGCAAGACCGTGATGTCGCGCGAAACCGTAATTGCGGCCCGGTCAAGTGCAGCACTTGGTTCGCCGCTGCCCCGCCACTACTCAGGAACGAGAACGGCGCGCTGCATCGTCAGGAAATGCTCGATGGCCGCGCAGTCTTTGGACCAAACTCCTGCCTCCCGCGCAAGGGATAACAGCTTCCGGCAGGCCGTAAGCAACGCCGCCTCGACCTGTTCAGGGACGATGAGAATCTCATGGACCGGGGTTTTCGTTTTGCCGCTCCATGTCATGCAGCTTACCTTCCACCAGCGCATAGCAGTGCGCCGAATCCAGATACCGTTGGGGGTGTCCGTAAACACCATCCTGGCGGCGCGACTTTCGCCCGACGAGAGCTTCCAGACTTCCCTGCACCAGTCGAGCAGGAGAACGCCGGTCACATCGCACCAGACGGAAGCAGGAAAAGTAAGGCCCCCGACTTCGACGCAAAGCGGCGTATACATGAGCCGCGGATTGGCGAATTGCGGCGGCGGCTTTTGCAGCATTTCCGGAATCGCATTGACGTGGATTTGAAACTGACTCGTCATGCTTGTAGCCTCCGGAAAGCGTCTTCAAGAGCTGGGCGATGTCCAGATAGAATCGCCCCTTCTTGGTTCTTCGCGGCCTCCCACAGATCGATCAGCGCGGCGACCGCGCGCGGGTCCTTTCTGTCAAGAAACCCCAGCATGAAATACAGGGAGCTTCCGACCGCAAAAGGATACGACTGGAGGTTTTCGCGCAGGACGCGACAAAGGCCGCGGTAACCCAGCCGGGGCATCAGTGCCTCCAGCCAGTCCCGGACTCTGCTAAGATCTTTGACACGAGCCAACCCAACCTCCAAAAATCGGGTAAGCAAGTCGTGGCGCCGAAGGCAAGCATTCGCAAGTTCATGGGCCACCGGTTCCTTGACTTCAAGCATTTCGACGATAAAGGCGAACCGTTCTTCTTCAGGGAGCTTGCGCAGCTCTTTGGCAAGTTCCCGTTCGGTGACGCTGTTCCTCAGCTTGTCTTTGTATTCGATGGCGTGCATCTCTCAGCTCCTTATGGGAAGGTGACCGGTCTGAAGAGGTCCATGGGCAAGCCCGCCTGTTGCGCGAACTCTGGCCCAGGGCGAAAATGCCCCGACTGGTTGTTCCACCAAACAATATTCCCCCGGTGGTTTCTGTTGGAGAATCGAATCTCTCCCGCGTAAATCACGTCCCGACCACCGGACAAATCGAAGTGACTGGCAGCTTGAGTAGCGCTCGGCGGCCTCCTGGGTGTTACATAGATGGTGCCATCCTGAGCCACGACAAACAGGTGGTTTCCAGTCGCGGAGCGAACCGCTCCCCGTTCCGAAACGGTTACCCATTTCCCATTTCGCATTTCCAAGCGGAATCGGGGCACTTCGTGGGCGGCGTCTCCGAGCACGTTCGAGAACCGTCGCGGCTGGCCGGGCGTGTTGATATACTGCGTGCCGTTGTGGACCAGGGCGCCCTTGCCGCCTTGTGCCCCGCCGACAAAGTAATTGTGGAAATGCTCCACCTCGCAGTTGTAAAGCTCGATGAATCCGTATCGTGGCTCGGAAACAGCTTCAACGCGTGCCACCAAGTTGTCATCCGTCCGCAAGAACTCGCCGACCCGCAACTCTTGGGCAGGCACCCATGCCTGGCGGCTAACTGAATAATAGCGATGGTCCGGCGTTCCAGTCACCGTCGAACCGGCCCAAGTCACATCGGACACGGCGAAGCCGATGTGCTTGATGGTGCCGATGACACGGCTCAACCAAAGGCCGTTGGGCATCAAGCAAGGAGGATCAGGCGGTTCGTAGGAGAGATGGACGGCGGTGATCATGGCGATCACTCCGTCTTGCAACCGGACCTGCATGCCGGCTTTGAGGTTGTCATTCAGGATCGTCCGGCCGTCCGGTAGAAGGAAAAGCTGTCCCGCCGGAAAAATGTAGGTGACTTCAGCTGTGCCAAATGCCTCGGGAAAGGTGTAATGCAGGGCGACCTCAACGGGAAGGACGGGAATAGATGACGCGGCAGGGGTGTCGTCGGCCTTGTCAGCTGGCGCAGCGGATAATCTTGGGGCGGTGAGCGTGGCGGCCAGCGGACCAGAATATGGCGTAGGCGCGTATCGTGGCGAGGACTTCGCAACAGCGCGTGCTGGAGCGACGGCGTACGGTGAACCCCGGCCTTGGAGGCAGCATTTCTTAAACTTTTTGCCGCTGCCGCAAGGGCAGGGATCATTGCGGCCAACGTGGATGTCGTTCATAGGCGTCGTCCTCCGTTGTGTTTTGCGGCGAACGATAAGGATAAGCTGCCGGGGCCGCCTGCAAGACCGTGATGCCGCGCGGAACCAGGATGGCGGCCCCGGTCAGCTTCATCCGTTGGTTAGCGACTGCCCCACGGCGAACGAAAAGCACTCGTCAGCGCCGCAAGCGACTCGCCGCTTCCAGGTCCTGCTTCAGCATCTGAACAGACTCAGCCGGGTTTACTCGCGCCGCGAATCCAATCCGGTCTTCGTCGCTTTGGTCACCCATCAGCAAATTGGCGACAACTTTCTTTCGTTCGTCACCACTCCCAAAGACCCCCTCCGCGCCGATCCTTTTCAGCGCGTTGGCGAAGCAGCCCCTGACTTGGGCCTCGAATTCCTTGAACGACTTCCCATCATCCTTGAGATCGAATCGCCGATAAAGTTCCGCTGCGACGGCTTGCATTGACGAATCAAGGGCGGTGAGGTCATTCTCGGCGTCACCATGCAGTGGGCTATCGCAGGGAGACCATTTGAGGTCCAACCTCAGGTCTTCAATCGACATCGCCTTGTAGGGCGGCTTCTTCTTGTACTCTTCTGCGACCTTGTCAAGTCCTTCGTAGGTGCTCGCGGTCACGCCAACGTAGTTCATCTCGCCGTTCGTGTAGAACGCGAAACAGTAGAACTTGTCCTTCGGATGCGCTTCCCGAATGCGACGAAAGTTCGCAAGGCCGTGCCGGTACAACTCATCTTCCAGTTTCTTTAGGTCGGCCTTTTGCATCGGGACGTTGTCCACCTTTGGCGGCGCTTCATCGGTCGAGCGACTGACGCATCCCACGAGTCCCGCGAAAAGAAACAGAAGGGTGACGCGGGCGGATTGCATTGCTGCGTCCTGTCGCTAACG
>JAKEFD010000050.1 GCA_022616245.1 Gemmataceae bacterium | reverse complement strand
CAGCTCGTGGCGCGTTTCCATCGTGCCGTACAGGATCAAAACTCCATAGCGCCGGGCCAGCAAGCATCGACGATAAAAATCTTGCCGTCGCCGATCCGGCCTGTGCGCGCGGTTTTGACCAGACGGTCGGCCACTTCCTGCACGCGCTGGTCGCTCACCCAGACGCTGATTTCGACCTTGGGCAAGAACGCCATGCTGTACTCGCTGCCCAGATAGCGATCGAGATAGCCCTTTTGCCGGCTATAGCCCTTCGCCTCCTGGACGGCACATGCAATGACGTCCAATTCGCTTATAGCCTTCAGGACAGATTCCGCTCGAAACGGACGAACCACAATCGTGAGCTGCTTCATGGTGTGGATTGTAGGACGGATTGCCAATCCGTCCTACTTCGTTTCCTCTATTGCCTTCCTGCCAAGCTTGACGGCTTCGGCGTGCAGGCGCCGTAAACCGTCCGCGACCTGCGCAATCGCTTTGGCTTGCAAGCGATTGTCCTCGGTGTCTTGACGGCGCAGCGCATCCAGCCGGCGCTTGAGAGCGGCCGCGTGGGACACATTGGCTTGTACAATCTTGAGCGGCGTCAAGCGATCCTGGGCGGCAGCACACGTCGACAAAAACTTTTGGGCTTTGTCGAGGTTCTTCCGAAGATCGTCCACCTCGAGCCTCGGCCAAACTTGATAGAAGTAAGTGCGTGCCTGGGCATGCGCCTCGTCTTTGATCACCCATGCCTTTGCCAGCGCTTCCCAATGCTCACGGATTTTTTTCTGATCGGGACTGGCCTTCAGAAACTGCCCGTAAAGGGCCAACGCCTGCTCGAAATCCGCCTCGCCTTCCAAGAGCCTCGCCCGTTCCAGCAGCTTGGTCAATCCCAGCGATTTTTCGCTTTTCTCGTCCGCGAGGGCGGCCTCGATACGCTCGACAAACGCCGCCAGATCCTTGCGTTTCTTGGCTAACTCGTTGAATAGTGCTTGGCCGTCGCCGAGGTCGAAGCCTTGAAGTTTCTTGTCCGCCGCTTGCTTCAATATGCCGTCGCGCTCCTCTTCTAATTGACTCAGCTCTTTTGCCAAAAACTCTTGTCCGGAACGAGCCGATTCCAAGGCCGCCTGGAACGATTTGTTGAGCAGGTATTCCAGCGCGATCAGGCGCTCGCTGGATAGCCTTAGGCTGTCGAGCGACCGGCGCAACCATTGATCGCGGCGAATTTCCAGCGTCGCCAGCGTTTCCGCCTCGGGTTGCGTCTTGAGCCGACACACGATCGTGCGCTCATCCACGATTGCAACTGGCAGTCGCACCAGCGCCGCTCCGCCCCAGCGTACGTCGATCACCGCAAAATGGGGAAAAGAGTCGCGCGTCGTCGCCAAGCCGTCGCGATTGGTGGACAGCTCGGTCTTCGCGCCTTGCGGATGGAATACGTGCACCGGCAGGCCGTCCAAGGGGAGAAATTGTTCGGCGTCAAGGAATCGGACACGCAATGGCCCGGAGATGGTGGCCAACTTGAGGGCGCGATAGCCGGTCACGCCCGGCGCGGGCGCGAGGTCATCTTCGAGATAGCGTCGCCACAGCTTGCACGTGACGATTCCGTCGCGCGGCTCCGCCAGCGCTTCCAGGAGGGCCCACTCGACGCGCCGGCCACGCAGCTTGCCGCCTGCCGCGCTCAGCCGGCTAATCGCAAACACGTCGCCTTTCTTGACCCAGCGATCGAGCGGTGCGAGTTTGCCGCCTTGAATTGCCAATCGGATGTCCTTGCCGGCCTCGACGACTGTCCCGACGACGCCGAAATCCGTTTCGACGAGCTGTGCCGCCACCCGTGCCACAACGCTGCGGTCGGTGGTGTGAGCCCGGCGCACGACAGGACTGGCGAGGCCTGTCGGGCCGTCAAATTGCCTGGCTTGCAGGGTGTACACCCCGGCGTCGAAGCCGATGAGCACGAAATGTGTCTTCAACCCGGTAAGCTGTTCGAGCGCGTCCAAGGCGGAGGTCAGGCCCTTGGCTTCGACTTCGCGCAGGAGTGGGTGTGCGCGAACGACTTCCACCTTTGCGAGCCCGCCTAACGAACGCTGAAGCGATTCCTGCAAGTCCTGTTGCAGTTCTTCCCGAAAGAGCGGTGTCAAGAAACGGTTTTCCGCGACGCCCAAAACGACCTGAAGCCGATAGGGTTTGTCCAGATCGGGATCGAGCTGGGCGTGGAGCGGAGAAGCTAACCACAGAGGCACAGAGATACAGAGAAGAAGAGATTTCAAATTGAAAACTGTAAATTGCAAATTGCAAATTGAAAAGAGAGGAAGATTGGAGGAGAAACAAACAACAGATGCCAGAAAAACCCATGGGCCGTTTTCAATTTGCAATTTGCAATTTGCAATTTGCAATTTGAAATCATGCTTTCTCTGTGGCTCTGTGTCTCTGTGGTTAAATTCCTTCAATTCCTTCATCTGAGTTTTTCCAGATCGTCAAAAAAGCTTGGGTACGTCTTGGCGACGCAGCCGGGGTTCTTGATCACAATGCCGGGGACCTTGAGGCCTATGAGCGCCATGCTCATGGCCACGCGGTGGTCGTTGTAAGTTTCAATCTCCGCGCCATGCAATGGCGCCGGCGTAATCGTGAGTCCGTCGGCGAACTCCTCGATCCCGGCGCCGACCCGGCGCAACTCGGTCGCCAGCGCGGCCAGGCGGTTCGTTTCCTTGTGGCGAATGTGGGCGACATTGCGGATCGTCGTCGGCCCCTCGGCAAAACACGCGACCGCGGCCAACGTCATCACCGTGTCGCTGATGTCGTTCATATCGACGTCGATGCCCCATAGTCGTCCGCCGCGAATGCCCAGCCGACCTTCCTCTGCCAAGAGTTCGCAGCCCATCTTCTCTAGAACTTGGAGAAATCGGACGTCCCCTTGCAAACTCGAGATACTGAGGTGAGGCACGCACACTTCTCCCGGCGCCAGGGCGGCGGCGGCAAAGAAATAGCTCGCTGCCGACGCGTCCGGCTCAATCTCAAAAGAACGCGACACGTAGCATCCGACATTGGGCACTTCAAAATAGTTCATGGAATCGTCGTAGTCGACCTCGACGCCGAATTGCCACATCAAGTCGAGAGTCATCTCCACATAGGGCGCGGACACCAGCCCGCCGGTCACCTCGATGGCGACTTCCTCGCTCGCGAAAGGCGCGGCCATCAACAGTCCGCTCAAGTATTGACTGCTCACGTCGGCTTTGATTCTCACAAGTCCGCCGCGAAGTCCGTTGGCTTCGACGATAACCGGCGGAAAACCATTGCCGCGTTCGGAATAGGCGTTGACGCCGAGTTGGCGCAGGGCTGCAAGCAGATCCTCGATCGGGCGCTCGCGCATGCGCGTGACTCCTTCCAGGCGGAACCTGCCGACGCCCAGCGCGACCAGAGAAGTTAGAAAGCGCATGGTGGTGCCCGAATTGCCGACGAAAAGATCTGCTTCCCGCGCGGGAATGATAGAAGCACTGGGGCCGCGCTGCACGCGCACGACGCCGCTTTGCCAATCGGTGTGCACCCGAAAGCCGAGCTCGCGCAGCGCGGCAATCATCATTTCCGTATCTTCGCTTTGAAGGACGCCGCGCAGCTCACTGCCGCTTTTTGGATCAGAGAGGGCGGCCAAGACCAGTGCCCGATTGGTGATGCTCTTTGAGCCGGGCACTCGAATTTCTGCTTTGGGGGCCGCGGTCAGGGGCTGGATTTGGATGGAGTCCGGATAGGCCATTTGTTTGCAAGGTAGTCCCGAGCGCGAAACGCAAGCGGGGCAAGGATGGTTAGTAGGTCACGCGCATGAGGAACAGCCCTTGCGCCGAGGCGGTGGGGCCGGCTTGGGTCCGGTCCTCGGCGCTCAGGATTTCCTGCACCTTTTCCAGGGGCCAAAAACCGCGGCCGACGTTGATCAGCGTGCCGGCAATGGCCCTCACCATATTGTACAGGAAGCCATCGGCTTCCACGTCGATCCAGATGTAGTCGCCGAAACGGTTGACCGCCAGATGCGTGACAGTGCGCACGCTCGACATGCGGTTGGGCCAATCGGTTTCGAAGCTGTGGAAATCGTGCCGGCCTTTGAGGCTTTCCGCGGCGCGGGCCATGAGCGACGCGTCGAGCGGATGCCGGCTCTGGCAACAATAGCGGCGCAGAAACGGGCTGGGCACTGCGCCGTCGTGAATGACGTAGCGATAGAGCTTGCGCACCGCGTCGTGATTCGCGTCGAAGACCTGCGGCATATCCTCGGCCGCGAAGACCGAAACGTCGTGTGGCAAATGCGCGTTGATGGCCCGCACCAGTACGTCACAAGTTAGCTGCGTGTTGCTGTAGAAATTGACGACTTGCCCGACCGCGTGCACGCCGGCGTCGGTCCGGCCGCTGGCATTGGCTCGCACACGCACTTCGCCGGTCAGCTTGGCGATGGCCTGCTCGAGCGTTTCCTGCACGGTGCGCTTGTCTAGCTGCGTCTGCCAGCCGGCGAAGTCGGTGCCGTCGTAGGCCAGCGTCAGCTTGAGATTGCGCATATGGAACCGCAGATGCACGCAGATCAACGCAGATAGTTAGGAAGTTTATTTTGTCATCTGCGTTTATCTGCGTCCATCTGCGATTCACTCCTCCCGGCTGGAATCGAACCAGCGACCGGCCGCTCATAAGGCGGACGCTCTCGCCACTGAGCTACGGGAGGTTGGCGCCGATATGCCGGGTATCATGCGTTCCTCCTTTGCACATGTGAAGTCGGCCAGACTAGCGAGCCTGATAAACAATAGGACGATATTTGGGTTTGGGAATCGGCTTGCCTTCTTTCTTAGCGGTCTTGAGCCAAGCTTTCTTTGCCTTGATGACCTCGCGGACAGCGTCCTCCGGAGTGGCGCCAAGCGCCGAGCAGTACTTCAAGTCTGGAATATCGGCGACGTAGCATTCGTCTTCTTTGCTGTAGAAGACGTTTATGTGGTAGTCCTTCATTGCTGCCCTCACTTTTTCGGCAGGTAGCCGCGCTGGACTAACACCTCCGCGATCTGTACCGCGTTGGTGGCCGCGCCTTTGCGGAGGTTGTCGGCCACTACCCAGAGGTTGAGCCCGTTGGCGATGGTCGGGTCGCGGCGGATGCGGCCCACGAAAACCTCATCGCGGCCTTCGCACTGCAGGGCCAGCGGCACTTCGCCCTTGGCGTAGTCGTCGACCACGACAATTCCCGGCGCCTTGCGTAATGCTTCGCGGGCTTGCTCGGGCGTGATGGGCCGCTCGAATTCCAGGTTGATCGCTTCGGAATGGCCGGTGCGAACGGGCACGCGCGCCGTGGTCGGCGACACCAGAATACTGTCGTCGCCCATGATCTTCTTTGTTTCCTTGATCATTTTGGTCTCTTCTTCGCTGTAGCCGTCCTCGCCGGGCTTCCAGTCATGGGGGAGCACGTTGCCGGCAAGCTGGGCGGCATGCTGGCTGACCGGCGGGATTCTCTGTCCACGCCCAATGCTGGCGATCTGCGCCTCCAGCTCCATCATGGCTTTGGCGCCTTTGCCCGACGACGCTTGATAGGTGGCGACCACAACGCGCTTGATCCGGGCCAGGTCATGCAGCGGCTTGAGGGCAACGACCATCTGAATGGTCGAACAGTTCGGATTGGCGACGATGCCTTTGGGAATCGACCTGAGCGCGTCGGCGTTCACCTCGGGAACGACGAGCGGCACCTGGGGATCCATGCGCCAGGCGCTCGAATTGTCGATAACGATCGCGCCGGACTTGGCCGCCATGGGGCTGGTCTCGCGGCTTACCGCCGCCGGCGTGCTGGACAGCACGATCTGGACGCCGGCGAAAGCCTCCGGGCGGATGGCTTCGACCGTGTACTTTTTACCTTTGAAGTCGATGGCTTTGCCGACGCTGCGCTCGGAGGCGAGAAACTTGATGGTCTTGAAGGGAAAACTGCGCTCGGCGAGCACTTGCCGCATGATTTCACCGACAGCGCCGGTGGCGCCCACGACCGCAACGTTTACAGACACGACAAACCTTTCAGAGATACGTAGGACAGATTCTCCATCTGTCCTGCTTGGAAAAAAGCGGACAGGTAACAACCTGTCCTACGGATATTGTTTGGCACAGCATGGCGGCTGGCAAGAGAAACGGACACATCGGCACAGGAAATGTTCGCAAAGAAAGTCATGGGCGGCGGTTTGTCAGTCATCGTAGTCATCACGATCGTACCGATGTCGGCGGGGGCGGTCGTTATCGTCGTAGCGATCGTCGCTCAAGCGGCGAATTTTTTGTGCCCGGCGCCAGTCTAAGTAATCGCCGCGCGCTACGAGCGCCAAGATTCCTGCGGCTAGAAGGCCGCCGCCGCCGATGAAATTGACGACCGTTTGAAGGTAAAGACCCGCAACTGCATGGGCGATGGCCGAACCCCAGTTCAGAATTCCGAAGATGATGGAGCCAATGCCGTTGCCGAGCGTGTCGGCCGCCGTGCCGTTGACATTTTGCACGCCCACGAAAATGAAGGCGCCCCCGCACAAGCCGAGAAACACGCTGGCGCATACGCCGCCCGCCACCGCGGCGCCCTTGTCCCTTTGGCCTGGCACGGCTGCCAAGAGAACGAGCAGAACGGCAAGGTTCAGGAGGATCAGACCGCCGAAAACGATCCAGACGATTCCCGCCGTTCGGACCTGGCTGGGATACGCTGGCTCCCTGCAGAATTCGTCCTCCGGTTCATCGTCGAAATCATCGCGCATGCGCTGCCCCCAACCCATCAAGATCGTCACGTCATCTTTT
>JAKEFD010000049.1 GCA_022616245.1 Gemmataceae bacterium | reverse complement strand
TCAGAACGTGGAAATCACGGAGGGACTGCGCGAAGGCGACCAGGTGCTGCGCGATCCCAGCTTGCGGCGCGGCAAGTGAGACCTTCAGTTTTCGTTTAGCGTTCGCTGGCAATCCTGCTGCGGCGGGCGACGGGCGAACGCTAAACGACTAACAAAGGGCCTTCCATCGACTTCTCGGCATTACGGTGGGGCTGGCGCGCCCGATAGTGAGTGCAGTTCCGCCATCACCAACTCGAGCGTTTCCCGCCGACTGGGGGAGACGAAGTGACCGCAATCTACTTGGCAGTTCCAGGCGCCGTCGATTTCGCCAGTGCAAAAAAGATCACCGCACATGTCGATAAATCCCTTCGCCCGGATATTGAGAACTCGGCCGACATTTTCGGGAAAACTGGCTGGCGTATTCGTGATGAAAACGCCCGCGATATTCACGAGAAGGTCCACCCGCGTGCCGTCCTGTGCAAGGGTGTTGGCGATTCCTTTCACGTAATGACAGCCGCTGCTGAAGCCGATGAGGACGATGCGGGCGTGCGGATCCATCTGGCGGATTTGCCGGATCGCCTTGGCGAACCCGTGGCTATTAGAGAGCCGGCCAAAATACGTTTTCTGGAAACCGCACTTCTGCAAGTAAGCGCACAGTCCGTTGAAGTTCCCAAAACATAACGGGTCCGTGCCGTTCACTGCGAAAATGTAGACATGCCCTTTGTTGTCTGCGCCGCTCGGCTGGACCGGCGCTGTAGATGGTTCCTGAATCGGGTGGACCAGGGTTCCCAGCCCAAAGGTGCTGACTGGATCCTCCGCCCGGCACTGGGTCGATCCAATCAGAATAACGCCAATCAAGAGGAAAGACCGACTCTGTCTGAAGTAACTCATCCCAGTTGCATCCTTGCAGGTGGTAAGAATTACTTCGGCGTGGACATTCCCCACATTAACTAGTCGCGACGGTTGGCCTCAGCAAATCTGGCCGGTTGTAGGAATCAGTCTCAAGTTAGCGGCGTTAACCTGTGTGGAGGGTCATTTGCTATTTCATTCCCGGAGCATAGAGACTAGTACGTGACCTTCGCAACCCGCGCCGACCCATGCGGAGTGGTCACTTGTCCATAATTCAAAACCTGTGGGCCACAGAGCCCTGTGCCAAGGCTTTCTGGAGCCAACAGGAGTTGCCTCCTTACCGTCGTTTGCTGGCCGATACCATCGCCTGGGCGGACCCTAAGGCCGGGGAACGCTGGCTCGACTTGGGCTGCGGCAGAGGCGTCCTGGCTCAGTCGATTTGGGAAAAGAGCGAAGGCCGGGTCGCTCAGGTGATCGGTGTGGACTGCGCCGCCGTCAATGCAGACCACTTCCAGCGGCTGCGGGGTCGGCTGGGCCCTGTGTCCCTAGACCGACTCCGATTTGTCCGGCACAACTTCAATGAGGGGCTGAATCTGTTTGCGGACGGCACGTTTCACCACGCGGTGTCCGGCTTGTCCATCTCCTATGCCGACTCGCTCGACACCGCCTCCGGCGCCTGGACGACGGCTGCTTACGATCGCTTGCTCGCGGAGGTCGCGCGGGTTCTTGCTCCCGGCGGGCGGTTTGTGTTTTCCGTGAACGTACCGGAACCATCTTGGGCAAAGGTCGGTTTCCGCTCCCTGACCGGCATCTTTCGCTGCCGGCGGCCCTTGCGGTATCTCGTCGATTCCTGGCGCATGCTGCGCTACGGACGCTGGCTGAAGCAGGAGGCGCGGCGCGGGCGCTTTCACTTCTTGCCTTGGCAAACAGTGACGGCCAAACTGCAGGCGGCGGGCTTCGCCGAGATCGAACATCGACTCAGCTATGCCGGACAGGCATATGTCTTTCGGGCTCGCAAACCCGTGCCAACCGAGGCGGCCGATGCGTGGTAAACCTATTCCTTTATCACCGATGCGCCGCTTCACCTGTGACTTGTTGCGGGCCGCGCGTGCCGTGCCGACGGTCCCCGTGCAGCGCCGGATGCACTTGGCGAAACTTGCTGCCGCGCGGGCGGCCCACCCCCAACGCATTCCCTGGGTGGCCATCTTCACCAAAGCGCTTGCCAAGGTCGCGGCCGAAATGCCCCAATTGCGCCGCGCGTATGTTAAATTCCCCTGGCCGCACTTGTACGAGTTTCCCGAAAGTGTCGCGAGCATCGCCATCGAACGCGAGTACGCGGGAGAGCACGCGGTCCTGTATGGCCGCATCAAGGCGCCGGCTCATCGGCCATTGACCGAGTTGGCGCAGATCATCCGCGACTTGCAACAGGTGCCCGTCGAGCAGTCCAAAGCGTTGCGTCGCGTCCTCTGGCTCGGCCGGCTGCCTTGGCCGCTACGGCGCTTGCTCTGGTGGCTCGGGCTAAACATCGGCCGGCAACGGGCCAACTTCCTCGGAACTTTTGGCGTCTCCGTCTACTCCGGCTTGGGAGCGGAATCGTTGCACCCCATCTCGCCGCTGACCACGACGCTCAACTACGGCGTCATCGCCGCGGATGGCGCCGTGGACGTGCGCCTCTGCTACGATCATCGCGTCATGGACGGGGCCAACGTGGCACGCGCCTTGGAAAGGACAGAAGTTGAATTGCACGGCGAACTGTTGGCCGAGTTGCGGTCCACATCCAGGCAGAACCAAGTGAAACCTTCGGCCCAGACTTTGTCAATCTGATTCTCAATAAGCGATTAATCCACGTACAAGAACTCGTTCGCGTTGAGCAGCACGCCGCAGAAATCCGCGTATGCCGCCCTGCGCGTCGCCGCACTGAACTCTGCTGCTTGCGGTTCGATGCGCCGGCATTGCTCTTCGACAAACGCCGTCGCTTGCTTCACTTCGGCGTCGCTCGGAGTTCGGCCGAACGCCAGCCGGTACGCCCGGGTGATCGGATCGCCTTGTTTTTCGCCGAGTACGCGCTCGGCGAACGCTTTCGCCTGCTCCTGCATGAACGGGCTATTAAGCATCAACAGCGCCTGGGTGGGCGTGGTCGTGACGTTCCGCAAGGCCGTGCTGGTGAAGCCTTCCGGAGAGTCAAAGACGTCGAGAAGCGGATCGCGCGTGTTGCGCTGCACTTTGGTGTAGATGGTGCGCCGTGGCTGGGAGGGCGCGACGCTGGGACCGCCCATCGACAGATCAAGTTTGCCATTGACCGCGAGAATGGCGTCGCGGATTTGTTCGGCGTCTAGGCGGCGCGTGTTCATCCGCGACCAGAGACGATTCTCCGGATCCTTCTTGAGTGCCGTTTCGGCCCCCCCACCCCCTCTTCCCCCAGGGGCGAGGGGAGAATCGAGCGCGCTTTGCTGATAAACCTGCGACGTGACCATTAAACGATGCAGCTTCTTGAGACTGCTCCCCTCTTGTACAAAGCGCAGAGCAAGCCAATCGAGCAATTCCGGATGGCTTGGCGCTTCGCCGAGTTTGCCAAAGTCGTTGGATGTGGAAATCAGGCCGCGTCCGAAATGGTATTGCCAAACACGGTTTACGATAACGCGGCTCGTCAGCGGATGTTCGGGTCGCGTCAGCCATTGCGCCAGCGCCAGCCGGCGGCCGGTCGTTACGCCGAGCGGAGGCGGCGCGATCTTCGCCGGGCCTTCGTCGAACACGGAAAGAAAACCGGGCGCCAGCGGCTGGGCGTTCTTCCTCGGCAGTCGCGTCACGGGCGCTTCCGGGCCCACATCAGTCATTGTGAGGCCGACGGGCAGCGGCTTCGGCTTGATCGAGTCAAACGCGGCCAATTCTTTCTTGAGCGCTTGGTATTCCTTCTTTTGCGGGTCCTTGAAGTACTTGTCGATATGGTCGAATTCGTAAGTGACTTGCCGATACGCCAAGCCGGCGAGTTGCTTTTCCAAGGGGTCGCGTTTAGCCTCGGGCTTGCGCATCATCACCTGAATGTCCGGGGGAAACTTGATGGTGGCCTGCTCGGCCGCTTTGACGCGCTCGTTAGCCTCAAACGCCGCGATCTTGGCCCGCACCGCCGCCGTCTTTTCCTCCCATGCTTTGAGCCTTTCCTCGTATTCCGCCCGCTGCTTCGCTGTCGCCAGGGGCGCGTCGCGCGGCATCATGGCCGCGAAGAACGCTTGCAATCGATAGTAATCCTTTTGCAGGATCGGATCATACTTATGATCGTGGCAGCGGGCACAGCCCATACCCAAGCCGAGAAAGACGTCGGCAGTGACGTCGGTCACGTCATCGAGCATGTTCTGCCATTGGGTGCGCGCGTCGCGCTGGTTGTATTCATAAATCGTGTGACGCAAAAAGCCGGTGGCCGCGAGAAAGTCGGGATTGTCCGGATCAAGTTCGTCACCCGCGAGCTGCTCGCGAACAAACTGGTTGTAAGGCTTGTCGTCGTTGAACGCCTTGATGACGTATTCGCGGTAATGCCAGGCGTTGGGCCGGTACTCGTCGGCGCGAAAGCCGTCCGATTCCGCATAACGCACCAGATCGAGCCAGTGGCGCGCCCAGCGCTCGCCATAGCGCGGACTGGCGAGGAGGCGGTCGACGAGCTTTTCGTAGGCGTCGGAGGACTTGTCACAGACAAAGGCATCAATTTCTTCGGGCGTCGGCGGCAAACCGACGAGGTCAAAAAACAACCGGCGCAAAAGGGCCACGCGCTCGGCGGGCGGCGACGGCTTCAATCCCTCTTTTGTCAAGCGGCTCAGTATGAAGCGATCGATGGGGTTCATTTGCCAAGCGGGATCGGCGACCTCGGGCACGCCTACGCTCTTCACTGGCTGAAAAGCCCACCACCTGCGATCTTCGTCGGTGATCTGGCCCGGCGTGCGCAGCGTTTTTTCCTGCGAACTGCCCGGCCAGGGGGCGCCCATCTTCACCCATTCGTGCAAGAGCGTGATGTCCGCCGCCGCCAGCTTGCCTTTGGGCGGCATGCGCAGCTCGTCGTCTTCATAGCCCACCGCTTTGAGAAGAATGCTTTTTTCCGGGTGACCGGGGACGATGGCAGCGCCCGATTCGCCGCCTTTAACAATGCTGCCGCGTGAATCGACGACGAGACCGCCCTTGTTCTTGCCCGCCTTGTGGCTATGGCAAGCGAAGCAATTGGCCTCGAAGAGCGGCCGCACTTTCTTTTCGAAAAACTCCGTCTGCAGCGGCGTCGGCTCCTGGGCGGTGGCCCGCGCCGGAACCCACGAGGAGGCAATCACAAAAGCGAGGATGAGTGGTGTTTTCACGGTGTTGATCCTACGCGAAAAGTTCGCCCTTGGAAATAGTCACGGCGCGGCCGCCGAGCAAAACGCGCTCGCCCTGGATGCGAACCTTGACCACGCCGCCGCGCTCCGAGGCCTGATAAGCAACGAAGTCCGTCTTGCCCAGCCGCTTTCGCCAAAAGCCGGCCAGACAGCAATGGGCCGAGCCGGTCACCGGATCCTCGTTGATGCCCGACCCGGGCGCGAAGAAACGCGACACGAAATCGAACTTCGCGTCGTCGGACCGGCTGGTGACGATGACGCCGCGTACGCCGAGTTTCGCGAGCCGTGGAAAGTCCGGAGCCAGGCCGCGCAATGCCGACTCGGTGGTCAGCTCGACGAGATAATCGAATTGATTGAGGCCGACATAGACCGGCTTGGCGCCCAAAGCTTCCGCCAAACCGTCGGGCATCGGCGCGATCTCTTCCGGTTTGAGCGGAAAATCTAGCTCGATGTCGTCGCCCCGCTTGGCAGCGCTCAATATGCCGCTGCGCGTTGTAAACTGAATCGCGCCGTTGGTGTTCGCCAGGTTTTCTTGCCAGAGGACATGCGCGGACGCCAACGTGGCGTGACCGCACAAGTCCACTTCCACCTTGGGAGTGAACCAGCGCAAGTCGAAGCCGCCGGCATTTCGAACAAGAAACGCGGTCTCGGAAAGATTCATTTCACGGCCGACTTGTTGCAGCCAGCTATCGCTCTGCCACGCCGGCAATAGGCAGACCGCAGCGGGATTGCCGGCGAACGGGCGGTCGGTAAAGGCATCGACAACAAATAATGGAAATCGGCTGACCATGCTGTCAGTTTACTTCGTGACGGCGGTCACGCCAGCCCGCATTTCGTTTGAGTAAGTCGCTCTCGTGTACCGATGAAACACTGCATGGGATTCCGCTGGATCGCCGCACTTTCGCTCTGGGCACTTTTGGCAGGCCCGATGTTCCATTCGCCGCTGGCGCACAAGCACTCGCAGGCACGCACGATTCCGCAGGCCAAGACAACGGCCCAGCGCTAGCTCAACAAATCCCAAAAACCAACGACCAAATATCAAACAAACCCCAATTGCCAAAGATTCGAAAACTCAAACCGTTTCAGGTTGCGGATTGTGTATTTGGTATTGAGTTTTGTTTGTGATTTGTTGTTTGTTGTTTTGGGTTTTCAACTGAAACCTGCCATTATCGGCCAATCTCGCCAAGAACTTGAGCCATTCTGCGACCTGCCCTTGACACCTTTTGGACCTTCGACTATCTCGCTCGCTCCCTGTTGTTGCGCCATTGAAATCCCATTCCCGAGGATTCTCTATATGAGCGGGGCGGACGGAATGAGCGAGTCTTTCGGCCGTGCCTGGAAACGGTTGGCGGTCGTGGCGATTGCCTTGATTGCGGCGGTCTGGGCAAGCCGCGGCAGTTGGGCCCAGGCGCCCGTACGCGATCAGGTGGCGGACGTAGTCGTGGTCGGCAATCGCAACATCCCCACCGAAAAAGTGCAACGCTACCTGCGCACTCGCGCCGGCGGTGAATACTCGCAGGCCACCTTGCAGCAAGACGTGTCGCGCCTGGCCGAGACCCGCATGTTCAAATCGGTCCGCGTTCGCGATCAACGCAACGCGGACGGCACGGTCGTCGTCTATTTCGAAGTCGTTGAATTCCCGAATCTGATCGCTGAAATCGTCTACAAGAACGCGCACCATGTGAGCCAAGCCGACCTGGAAAGCATGACCCGCCTCAGGAAAGGCATGCCGCTCGACCCCGTCTCGAACCGCAACGCCTGTTACGAAATCCAGGAACACCTGAAGAAGAAAGGCCGTTACTTCGCCAACGTCACTCTGGAAGAAGGCGAAAAAGCAAGCGACAACCGCGTGGTCTTCAACATATCCGAAGGCCCGATTGTGCGCGTGCGCTCGACGCGCTTCGAAGGGCACAACGAGCTGGCCAGTTCCGCCCGCCTGCGGACACAGATCGAAACCAGCCGGGCGTTTCTCGGGCTCATGGGCGGCGTCTTCAATCCGGGCCTGGTGGACAACGACGTCTTGAAGCTCGAGGAATACTACAAGGACAACGGCTATATCCATGCCCGCGTATCGCGCGAGCTGATCTTCAGCGACGATTTCCGCAATGTGGACATCGTTTACCACGTTCACGAAGGCGACCGGCACAAGGTCAAATTCGTCGGCATTGAGGGGGCCAAAGCTTTCGACCGCCAGGAGCTGCAGAACATCTTGCGCCTCAAGGAAGGCGAGTTTTACAACGGCGGCGTCGCCCAAGCCGACGTGCGCAACATCACGGATTTCGGCGGCTGGCGCGGCCATCAACTCGCGGTCAACAAGGAAATCTATACCGTGCCGGATGAGCCCGGCGTCGTCCGCGTGCAGTATGAGGTGAAGGAACGGCCCCCGGCCAAGGTGGGACAGGTCTTCATCGTCGGCAACGACGTCACCAAGGACTCCGTGATTCGCCGCGTGCTCGGCTTCTATCCCGGCCAAACGCTGCGCTATCCCGAGTTGCGCATCGCCGAGCGCGATCTGGCGCGCCTCAACATCTTCAAGATCGACGCGGAAAACGGCATCCGCCCGACGGTCACGGTGCTCGATCCGGACGGCGAGAACGAGTTCAAGGACATCCTCGTGCAGGTGCAGGAAACGCAGACCGGCAGCATCATGTTCGGCGCCGGCTACAACTCCGACGCGGGCCTGGTCGGCAGCGCCGTTCTCAACGAGCGCAATTTCGACATCACGCGCTTCCCGCTTAGTATGTCGGACATCTTCAACGGCCGGGCCTTTCGCGGCGGCAACCAGGAGCTGCGCATCGAAGCCGTACCGGGCACCGAGCTGCAGCGCTACTCGATCAGTTGGCGCGAGCCGTTCCTCTTCGATCGGCCCTACAGCCTGACCCTGGGCGCGTACTACAACGACCGCGTGTTCAACGAATATGTCGAAGGCCGCACCGGCGGCCGCGTCAATGTCGGCAAAGCGCTTACCAAGGCTTGGAGCATCAACGCCGGCATGCGGATTGAGGACGTCCGCGTGCGCGATTTGTCGTTCTTCGCTCCGGTCGACTATACCTCGGTGCAGGGCAGCAATTTCCTGGTCGGCGCCAGCGTCGGCCTGTCGTGGGACACGCGCGACTCGTTCCTACGGCCCACCGAAGGCGGCCTCGTGAGCGCGTCCTTTGAGCAAGTGTTCGGCGATTTCACCTTCCCGCTCTTCAACGTGGAAGGCAGCCGCTACTTCACGGTCTGGCAGAGGCCCGACGGCTCGGGCAAACACGTCGTTTCCGCGCGCAGCCAGCTTTCCTGGGCCGGCAGCGACACGCCCGTTTTTGAACGCTTCTTCGCCGGCGGCTTCCGCACCATCCGCGGCTTCGAATTCCGCGGCGTCGGCAACTTCATCAACGGCTTCAATGTCGGCGGCGACTTCATGTTCCTCAACAGTCTCGAGTACCAGATTCCCGTCCTGGCCAACGACCAGGTTCACCTGGTCGCCTTTCTCGATTCCGGCACCGTCGAGCGCCGCATGGAGATCAACGACTACCGCGTCTCCGCCGGCCTCGGCCTGCGCCTGACCGTGCCCATGCTCGGGCCCGTGCCGATCGCGCTCGACTTCGGCTTCCCGATCGTTCGCGGCGTCAACGACCGCGAGCAAGTCTTCAGCTTCTGGGTGGGCTTGTTCCGGTAAGAATTGCACGTTCAAAGTTCAAAGTTCAACGTTCACAGTTCAACGTTTCAAATTAAACGTTGAACTGTGAACGTTGAACTTTGAACTGGGAACGTTGAACTGGGAACGTTGAACTGGGAACGTTGAGCGGACCTTACGGAAGCGCCCGGAACATCGAGTGGCAAAGATTGCAAGAATTGTTGAGCTTGGCTGCCGCAGTTTTAACATCCTGAGCGCCCTTGGCCTTCGAGGCTTCGGCCAATTTGATGCCCGTGGCTCTCATATCATCGGTCCAAGCAAGCCAGTCCTTTTTGGTCTTCTTGCCCTTGTCCATCTTGGGTGGGAATTGGCGGGCCACTTCGCCGATCGCCGAGATCACGTGGCCCATTTCCTCCAGGGCCGCGGACTCCTTCTTGAGGGTTGCGGGGGTGATCCCGTCGCGGGCCAAGCCAATTAGCTTGAGTTCGATGCCGTCGGGCGTGATGACGCCGGCCTTGTCGCCGACGCCCCAGCCGCCTTTCTTGCGCAGCTTGAAGAGATACATGACTTCCACGAGGCCGTCTTCGCCGATCTTCTTGGAGAACGAAGCGGCTTCCTTGGCCGCCCCGTCCTTGTCGCCTTTCCGCAACAGATCGGCGATTTTTTTCACGCCGTCCACATACATCTTGTTTTCGCCGGCCGAGATGGTGCCGGCCAAGTACACCAGGCCAACCAGCGATAGAAGCGCCAGTCCCACGGCCCATATGCGAACTTGTTTCATCGTTGCTCCCAAAATCAACGGGTGAAGAGTCAGATTACATGGTTTTTGGTCATCGACAATCGCCGTTTACGTTTCACGCTCGCTGCATCCATGTCGCGGCGTGAGAAGCTTCGAGCGCGAAACGCAAGCGGTTATTGCAACGTCACTTGGGCGCGCCGGAGATCGTCTGGCCGCCGAAGACGACGCGGTAGTCGCGCGTCATCCAGCGTATTATTAGCTCGCGGTCAATATCGCTCAAAGGCATGATCGGCGTATTTTCGAACTTCGCCTGAAACTCTTGTCTTAAGGTTTCCGCTCCCGGTCCGTCGATCGGCCGAAACGCGGGCATGTGGTTTTCGCGTTCATATCGGAGGGCGGGCGACATCACCATCAGACGAATCCATTCCTGCGCGCCGTAGCCGACGAAGCTTGGCCCGTCGCTGCCGCCGTCTTCTTCATAGTCGAATTTGCCTTTTTCTTTCTTGCTTTCCTTGTAGAGCTCAGCGGTGTGGCAGCTTCGGCAATAGCCGAATCCTTTGTGTTCGAAGGCCTTGGTCCCTTCTATCTCCAATTGCTTGTCGCGCTCCGCTCTGGGCAACTTTTGTTGCGCCAGCCATTTCGCGATCAGGTCGAACTTCTCCTCCTGTTCGGCGATGCGCCTCTTGCCTTCCTCGGCGTTGTCTTTGAGCCATTCGGCGCGGGCCTCGTTGACCTTCTCGCGCCATTTCTTCATGCCGTCCAGTTTCGTCAAACCGAAATACTTGGGATCGCCGGGATTCTCCAGCAATCCGCGAATCCACTTCTGGGATGCGAAGTCCGATAGGTCGGAAGCCTTGAACACTCGCTTGATTTGTCCGGTCGGCGTGACCTCCTTTTCGACCCATCCCTTGTAGTCAAGACGATCCGGTGAGGAACTGAACTTGTGGCAAACGCCGCAGTGCATTTCGAAGAGCTTCGGCCCCTTTGTATAGGGGTCTTTGCGCAACAGCTCGCGCGCGCCCGATTCCGGAATGCCCTGGCTGGCGAGTTGCACGGCTCGCTTCGCGTGCACGGCCGCCTCCTCGAACTTTTCGTGCAGATGCTTGGCGTTTTCCGTGCCGCCGCCAAGACCCAAGGGCAGAGGTTTTACGGAATCGTCGGCAAGCGCAAGCAGCGTCAACATGCCGACGGACATCAACAACGAAACTACCACGACGATCCCAAAGAAATGGCCGAACTTGCGCATGTTGCCGTAACCGAAGAGGGGCAACAGGAATAACAGCAGCATGACGCCGTTGGGAATGAACAATGTCCCGATCAGAATATCGTCGCCTGGAAAGTACTTGAGAAGTTGGAAGAGGAAAAAGAAATACCACTCCGGCCGAGCGGGGTAGTTCTCGGTTTCGGGATCGGCGGGCGCATCGAGGTTGGCGCCTAAGCCGGCGCGGCCCGCCTTGGCCATTCGGTCATAGAGGCCGGGCTCTTGTCCGTCGACGGCGGGCGGCGCGTCGATCTTGTTGCCGTGCCCGCCCCAGATAACGAGCGTGAGCATGATCGCGAAGATAAACAGGCACGCCACCAGATCGCGGAACGCCTGGCCGGGCCAGAAGTATTCCACTTCGCGCTTCTCGATGAAAAAGCGGCTAATTCCGAAAAACCAGAACATGCCGCCCATCGTGAGCGCAGTCACGATATGCACGCCGACGAACAAGCACACGCCGACGATCAGCCCGCCGATGAGAAAGTCGCGGACGACGGCGACGGGGCGATTCAGGACGCCTTCGCCATGGGACACGGGCGGCGTGGTGATGCCGTGCCGGCGGAAGACGACGAGGTGCAACACGAGCAACAGGACCAAGAGCGGCGGCAAGATGCCGACGTGCAAAGTGTAAAAGTGCGTGAGCGTGTGGTTGCCGTAATTCGAGCCGCCCACGAGTATCTTCTGCAGGAATGTGCCGATAGCGGGAATACTACCCAAGATGTTCGTCGCGACTTGCGTGGCGAAATACCCCTTCTGGTCCCAAGGTAGGAGGTAGCCGGTGAGCGACAGGCCGAGGACGACGCCCATGAGCAAAAGGCCCAGCCACCAGTTAAACTCGCGCGGCGGCAAATGCGCTCCGGCGATGACGACTTGCAGCATGTGCACGGCGAGGAGGACGACCATGGTCTGCGAGCCGAAGTGATGCAGGCCGCGGATGAGCCAGCCGAAGTCCATTTCATATTGAATGAAATAGACGCTGCTCCAAGCGGTGCTGTCGCCGGGGCTGTAAGACCACATGAGCAAGATGCCGGTGACGACCTGCAGGATGAAAACGAAGGCCAGGCAGCTTCCCCAGACATAGCGCCAGCGCGCCCCGCCGGAGATGTGCTCCAGCAACATGGCGTCCTTGAAACTGCGATAACCTGTCCGGCGGTCGATCCAGTCGAAGAGTTTTCGAAACACGATGGGCTTTTCCTTTGGACTGCGGATGCTGAGTCAATCTCGGTTACGTGCGAGGAATCTTCTCGTTCTCGGCCTGTTTGAAATTGACGTAACGAACCAGCAACTGATCGGGGTTTTCTGGGTCGATGTCGAACTCAAGCGAGTCCATATCGCGCGGCGCTGGATTGGTGTAACCGTCGCGCCGAACTCGATTGCCATCGCACAAGAACTGGCCGTTATGGCACGGACAGGTAAAGCCGCTGGTTGGCTCCGCATTCACATTTATTGAGCAGCCCAGGTGGGGACAAACCGTCGTGAATACCCGCAAGTCGCGCGGACCCGGACCGCTCCGCACCACCCAGACACGGCCGATGACGTCGTTCGGATGCAAAGTCCAGGCGTCGCGGCGGACGTCGCGGATTACGCCTTGTACAGGGCGGTTTAGTTCTGTGATCTCGGTCAAGCGAATGCCGGAAACAGGCCGCATCTCCCCAGCAGCCGCCTGCCGATGGCGCGGGTCAATCAGGTACGAGACCACCGGCACGCCCAAGACGGCGGCAAATACCGCACCCAAGCCGTGGATGCACAGCTTCAAAAACGTGCGCCGCTCCTCGTCAGCCATGGCTTCAATCTCCGAAAACCGGTGAAACGAACAAAAGTGGATTCTCGGCAGGAAGTGAGTTTTATACTACCGGCTGCTGCGTGGATGTCAAATCTGTACGGCGCAGCGGTTGACACATTTCGATGCAATTCGTTGCATTCGTTTCTTTTCGTTGCGCGGAGGGGGGTGTGGGCGCGCGCGCGCAACGGATCCCATAAATTGTTTATTCTGCATCAGTTGCGCGGACAGATTCGTTGCGCATGCGCTTTAGCGCTGCTCGTGCTTCCTGTGTCAATCGGCGTGCAGGGTCGCCCGCCGCCAGGCGTTCAAAAATGGCCCGAGCTTGTGGCGCGTCGATCCACTCCAGCGTCTCCAAGGCGCGCAAGGTCGGCCATTGCTCGTCCCACCAGGAGGCCGTCTTTTGCAATAGCGCCTCCATGCGGCGGCGAATCTCCAAGGGTTGAGTCGTCTCCAAGCTCTTTTTCAAATACGGCACGGCGGCGTCGTTCAGCTTTTCCAGTTCCGCATGCGCCTGATTGCGAACGACGAATTGCTCGCTGGCCAGGTCTTCAATCAGTCTTAGCACTTGTTTGGCATCGATAGGCGGCGCGGGTCTTAGACGCTCGCTTAAAAGGGGCAAGCTGTTATCCGGATTGGCCGCGAGCATCTCGATGGCTCGATGCGCTTTGGCGCCGTCCAGAGCGTTGAGGTCTTTCCACAGCGCCTGCAATTCTCCCTTCGAGAGTTCTTGCGGCTTGGGCAATTCCGCCACGCGCCAGACGAGCGTGGTCCGGTCCCGATCGCCGCAGGCCAGCAGTTTGCCGTCCGGCGAGAACGTCAAGCTGTTCGTGCCGACTTCACCCTGTTGCAGCCGCGTGCGGATTTGGCCGGTTGCCGTTTCGATGATCCAAATGTGCCGGTCGCCCCTGTGTAATGCCAGCAGGCGTTCGCCCGGCGAAAACGCCACTTCCGGCACCTCGTCCAACTTGTCAGCTTGCAACAACCGGCGCTCTTGCAAGGAAGGCGGCGCCCCCGCGAAGAGCTCGTTCAGCCTGACGCGAATGAACTTGCCTGATGGGGCAAAGGCGACCAAGAAAGTGCCGATCGGCTGGTTCTCGCCCCAGGCCTTGTGTACGCGCCGCCCGGTTTTCACGTCCAGCTCATGATAGGACAGCTCCATCGACCGGGAGTCAAAGTCGTATTGTTCTTGCGACCAGCGCAACAACTCCGCGTCGGCGACAAAACTTGGCCTGTGCTCGCCGAGCTGGCCGTCGGCCTGATGCAGAACTTTCCGGCTGGCGAGGTCCCATACAACGACACCGCCCCAGCCGCCGCCGCATAGCCATTGGCCGTTGGGATGGAATTGAAGAAACGTGAGATAATGGTTGCACTTCCAGTCGAGCGCTTTGATGTCGGCGCCGGTCTTGGCGTCCCAAAGGCGAACTTGCCGATCGACCGAGGCTGTCGCCAAGGACGCGCCGTCTGGGGAATACGCCAGGGCGCGAATCGGCTGCTTGTGCGCGGCCCATTCGCGCACGAGCTTATGGCTTGATAGATCCCAAGTGCTCACGTGCCCGTCCCAGCTGCCGCAAGCCAGTTGTTTTCCGTCGGGCGAAAACGCGACGGCGAACACCTTGCCAAGATTGGAGAACCGCGCTGTGCCCAGGCGAAAGGCCGGCGACCGGGCCGGAGTCTCTTTTGTTGCTTTGTCCTGCACCGGAGCCGCAGTCGCTTGCGCCGCAAGCGTTGCCGGCAAAACTAAAAACGTTGCGCAAACGATTGCCGCGCGAATCATGATTTGCACCGTGGCGAGTTTAGAATTCACCGCTTACTCCGTGCGCGGCTCTTCAATCGACCTGCAACTCTAAACGCCTGTCGCACTGTTTTATTCCAGCCTGTTTTCTTGTTCAGATCGGAAACGTTGCGGCACGGCGTTTGCAACTTTGTGTTCTGTCTTCGCTAGTCGTCCGTCACCGTTTGCAGTCCGTCGCACGCGCGTTGGGGAAAAGATGCCTGCGCGCGGTGGACTGGCGTAACAGTCCCTCGCTCTTGCTTCGGCCTGGTGTTTACAGAAGGAGGCTTTAGGATGAGAAAGCTCGCATTCTCTGGTCTTTTCGCCCTCGCGGTAGTTGCAGGCTGCTTGCTCACTCCTGAGCAAGCGAGTGCGCAGCGCTTTACCATTGGCGGCGGTAATTTCCGAGTGGATGTAGGCCGTCCCTACTACGGTCGCGGCTACAACGCTTGGCCGGGCTATTATGGACGCGGCTACTATGACGGGTATTACCGCGGGAACTACTACGGCCGCTGGTATTACCCCGGCTACTACGACCGTTACACCTACCGGTCGCCGGCGGCAGAGTTCTACGTTGCACCGCGCAACTCGTACTACTACACCGGCACGTACTCCGGTAGTTCCACTCCCTACGTCCAACCGGCCGCCGTAGCCACCGCCACGGCACAGATTGAGATTGTGGCGCCCAACTCGAACGCCCGGGTTTGGTTCCGCGGCGTCGAGTCCGGCCAAACGGGGCCTTCGCACTGGTTCGATGTAACCCAGCTCGAAAGCGGTCGCGCCTACTCGTTTGAGGTGGAAGCCCGATGGATGCAGAACGGCCGTGAGATGCGCCACACGCGCATGATCCAGGTCAACGCGGGACAGAACTTGCGCGTCGACTTGAGTCGAAGCTAGTTGGTTTGCTGGAGTGCGGCGACTGGTCGCCGCACTCCATTTGCACACTTCAGTCGTCGCTCACCTCCGTGAAGTTGCGCTCAAAGTCCTTGAGTTCGCGCTCATAGATCGTCAGGAAGTTTCGGACAATGCTCTCGGTGACGCCGCCCTGACAGTCCAGATAGCATTCCAAGGTGGTGAAGTCCTTGCCCTTAGCGTCCTGCCGCAGCGCGACCCGGATATAGCGGCGGTCGTAGTTGTACTTGTTGATTTTCTCAAGCGACAGCTTCGGGAATGCGGCTTCCAGCACCAGCACGGCGCCCGCGTTGTGGCAGTGCAACTGGACCTTGTGCGTGCTCCTCTGGAACTCGAAGCGGGCGACGCCTTTGACTTGTGTTTTCTTAAAGGCGAAGCCAAGGCCCTTGAAGATTTTCTCGACGCGCTCCGCGCTCGCGCTCTGAAATACCTCTTCTTCCGATTCAATGCTCTGCCAAAACTTGACAAAGGCCAGCACTTCCTTGTCGAAGTTGAGGATGAATTGCCGGACCATGCCGTCCGTCACGCCTCCCGTGCAGTCGAGTTCCGCTTCCAAGGAAACGCTCTCCGGAGGGCCGGCCACCAGAACGGCACGGCTCAGTCGCGCCGTGCGATTCCAGCGATTCACGTCTTCCAGTGGGATTTTCGTATAGACGGCGTCGATATGCAGATCGCTGCCGTTGAAGTACTGCAGGCGCATGCGGCTGTTGTTGCGCGTAAAATCGTAAAGAGTGCCCGAGAAAAGATCGGGCGTTTTCTGAAAGCTGATGCCCATGTCCTTGAGGATGTCTTCCAGCCGTTCCCTTGAAATCTGGCGATACACCTTGACCTTCGCCCCAGCAGCACCCGGTGCAGCCTGTTTTCCCGTAGGCAGGTCTTGGCCGCGCGCGGAGTCGGGCTTGTCCCGGCCGCGGTTCTGCGCGTCGCTTTTACCGTCTTGGGCATGCGCGCCGGCGAGGGCGCTCATAACAAATCCCGCCAGAACTAGCCAGCAAAGCCGAGTTGATTGTCTCATGGATGCACCTGGATGGATCGGATACGTACATTGCGCAGGGCGACCGGGCCATGGTCCGCCTGGATCATGAAATGGCCTTCGGAAAACTCCGGGCCGCGCCAGCGGTCGCCTGTCGGAGTCGCGAGCTCCTGGTTATCGTGAACCACTTGGCCGTTGAGCACTGCCTTTTCAATGCGCGCGTTGGCGGTTTTCTTGCCGTCCTTGTCGAAGCGCGGAGCGCGAAAGACCACAACAAGAGTCTGCCATTCGCCGGGGGCTTTGCAAGCGTTCACCTTGGGCGGGATGCCTTTGTCGATGTGGTGATACTTGGGCTTGGCCTCGGCGCGCGGATAGACGCCGCCGCAATCGCTGGCCGTCACTTCCTTTTTTCCGAAGCTGTCGGCGAGCTGGATTTCGTAGTGCCCGTGAAACTTGATGCCGGAATTGGAGCCTTTCGACATCATGAATTCGAGCTCAACTTCGACATCGCCGAATTTCTCTTTCGTGAACAGATTATTGGTTCGTGCTTTCGGCCCGTTGTACCAGGCGCCGACGCCGGGCTTTGCTTCGAACCTGCGCGGGTTCTTGGCGTCAAGTACGGCGCTTTCCATTTGCTGCCAATCGCCATGGGGCGTTTTCCAGGCCGCCATGCCGTTGGCGAACAGGTCGATCCAGGCTTTTTCTTGAGCGCCCGCGCGCGACGCCGCTGCCAGTGCGATGAGCGCAGCCGTCCACACGGCGCGGCTAAACCACGGGAAAAGTGGCGTATTCGCCATGTAGTCCTAACCCCCTAGGACAAGAGGACGAATCGTCAGGTCGTATAGTCGGCGTTCAGCCTAATGTACTCCGGCGTCAAGTCGCAAGTGTAAAACGTGCACCGGCCGGAACCAAGGGTGAACAGCAGTCGCATCGAGATTTCGCGCTGGTTTTTCATGAAAGCAGAAACGGCCGCCGCGTCGAACGGCACGGGCGTACCCTTATCGTACAACAGATAATCGCCCAGCCAAAGCGATAAGTCTATTTCCGCGAAAGCGACGCCGGCGTATCCGGCGGCGGAGACAATCCGCCCCCAGTTGGGATCCGCGCCGAAAAGGGCAGTCTTGACCAGAGCACTTTCCGCGATGGTTTTGGCGATCCGGCGCGCCTCAGTGTCCGTGCGCGTTCCCTCCACGCGGATCGCGACCAGATGGCTGGCCCCTTCCGCATCGGAGGCCATCGCGCGCGCAAGTTCCGCGCAGACTTCGATGGCTGCTTCGCGCCAGACACGCAAAGCTTCGCCTTGGATCGGCGCGGTTTGCCCGTTCGCCAGATACAACAGCGTATCGTTTGTGCTGGTGTGGCCTTCGACGCTGATGCAATGGAAGGACCGGTCCGCCGCCTCGGGCGCGAGCGCATGCAAGTCTTCGACGGCCACCGCCGCGTCTGTCAGCACACAGGCGAGCAAGGTCGCCATGTTGGGACCGATCATCGCCGCTCCCTTGGCGAAACCCGTCAAGCGAACTTCGTGGCCGCCTAACTGCAGCGCGCGCGTGCTTACTTTGATTCGCGTGTCCGTCGTTAAGATGGCGCGGGCGGCGTTTTCTAATGAACTGTCTTTTGGCGAAAGAAGTTGCGCGGCCTGGTCAATCCCTGGTTCGATCTTCGCCATGGGCAAGAGCCGGCCGATGACGCCTGTTGAGCACACGAGGAATTGCTCCGCGCGACAGCCGAGCGCATGGGCGGCCCGTTCGGTCATGCGCCGCGCGTCGAGGAGGCCTTGCTCGCCGGTGCAAGCATTGGCGTTGCCGGAACAAAAGACAATGCCGCGGGCGTCCCTGCGGGGCAAGCGCTCTTTGCACACGTGCACTGGAGCGGCGCACACGCGGTTCTGGGTGAAGACGCCGGCGGCGGCCGCGGGCGTGTCGCTCACCACCAGCGCCATATCCAACCGATTTGTCTCGGCGTCGCCACGGATGCCGCAGGCCACACCGGCAAAACGATAACCACGGGCGACATGCCAGGTGCTCATAGTGCTAGTTCATAGGACAGGAATTTGGACCGCTTCTCATAGCGGAAAGTAAATCACTTGGTTGCTACATTCACCCGGCGCAAGGCAGGTCACCGCCAGGAACAGTTCCTCCACCGCTTGGCCATTCGGCATCCGATCGCTGACGAGAAAAACGCCCGGCATTGGTTCGCCAGCCCGCACTCGCGTATAGGCAAAATTGGGAATGGTGTCGCGGTCGTGCGTTAGGAGGACGCGCGCTTCAGTCGCCGTCCAAGCAAGAATCATCGGATCGGACGCTTCGGCTAGTTCAGTATCCTGGCCGCGGACCACGTCGAGATCAGAAAGACGGCGCAAAAGTCCACGCAAGATGTCACCGTCAAAGTTTTCGTCAGTCGCCAGCTTCAGCACGGAGCAATCCCTTCGCCCGAGCGCGGGCCATGAGACGTTCGCGCAGGTTGTCCTGCGGCGGTTGGGACTCCTCGATTTTGCGACGGCTTTGGACAGCCGCTTCGTCGCGCTGCCTCAGGTATTCATCGATGGGTCCCGGCTTGGCAAGGTAATAGCCGACCACGGCGTACACGTCCGGCAGGCTAAGCGTGTCGTACGATTGAACGATGCCTTCGGGAGTTTCGCCGCGTTGGAAAGCGCGAATTACCAACTCCAGCAGCACCCGGCTCTTGCCAACCCGGAATACGCCGGGCGGGTCCTCACGCAGCGGTACTGCCACCGACAGTGGTTCCAATTCAGCGGTCGTCATGATCCGTCTCCTCGATGCAGCGACTTTCCGCCATTATACCAGAGCTAACCGCCCAACAAGCCGCGGATCGGTGTTCCCGTGCATGCCAAACGCGGCTGGCCCGTGCGGTCGTGCACTTCCAAACCCGAAGGAATGCCCAAGAGGTGCAGAAAGGTGGCGATGAGGTCCGGCGGCGTCACCGGCGAATGTGCGGGGTATGCGCCGATGCGGTCGGTCGCGCCATAGACTCTGCCGGCCCGTATGCCCGCCCCGGCCAGCAGAATTGACTGCGCGTGCGGCCAGTGGTCGCGGCCACGCTCGCGATTGATGCGCGGCGTCCGGCCAAATTCGCCCATGCAAAGGACTAGCGTGTCGTCCAGCAGACGGCGCGCCGACAAATCCTCCAGCACCATGGCGACGGCTTGATCGGTGGGCGGGGCCAGCCGGTTGCGCAGATGGATGAAGTTGTTCCAGTGCGTGTCCCAAACAGGCGAGTCGTCCGGGCCTTCGTAATGCCAGTAGACGGAAACGAGCGGCACACCCGCCTCCAGAAGGCGCCGGCCCAATAGACAGCCCTGGCCGAACAGGTGCCGGCCGTACGCCGCGCGCACCGGCGCCGGTTCGCGCTCGAGGTCCAGAGCTCGCCGCACCGCCGTCGAACGGATTAACGCGAACGCGCGCTCGCAGTGTTCGCTCCATTCGCCGTGCGCAGCCAACGCCTCGCCTTCACGCACGGCTCGATCGTAACGCTCCAGGAGGCCGCGGCGCTCGTGCAGGCGCGCGCCGGTCACGTCGGCGGGCAAGGTGATTTCCGGCAACCGAAAGCCGTCGCGCTCGGCCGTGCCTTCGATGAGGATCGGGTCGAAGCGCTTGCCGAGGAAGCCGCCGCTCAGGCCTGGGAATTCGTTGACCGCCGCGTCCTTGATGATTTCGGGAAGGGCGAAGAAGGGCGGCGTGCCTTCCGTGGGCGGTCGAAAACGCGCGAGCAGCGAGCCCAGGTGCGGATGGTCGTTGGCCGTGGGGCGAATGTTGGCTGCCGTCGAAGTGTTCGCCAGAGGATGGGCAACGCCGGTGAGCATCGTGTAGCCGGCGGAAGTGTGCACCGTGTCCGGATGCGTCACGGAGCGGACGACGCAGAGCTTGTCCGCTTGCCGCGCAAGTCGCGGAAACAACTCGCTGAAATGCACTCCGGGAATGCGCGTGGCGATCGGGGCCAGCTCGCCGCGGATTTCGGCCGGTGCGAGCGGCTTGGGGTCAAAGGTATCGTGTTGAGGCGGGCCGCCGGTGAGAAAAAGCAACAGGCAGCGCCGGGCTCGGCCAAAGTGAGTGTCCGCGTGAGAGGCCTGCCCCACATTGCCCGCTTGAAGTAGCAGGGGCAACGACAAACCGCCCACCGCCCCCAGGCGCAGAAAATCGCGCCGGGTGGCAATCGGGCGGTTCGTCAGGTTGCTCAAGAGGTGAAGCATCGCAATAGCAAGTACGGGACGTAAGTCAGCAGCCTCCATGTTCCTCATCATGCGGCGGCCTTACTCGTGGCACGTCCTTTTCTGATCGTGCTCCAATTAGCCGAAAACTTGACTTGGCTTCATTCAAGCTTACTTTATTGGCCCCTCCTTGATAACAAGGATCTTCGTATTGAACATTGTCATCCTCCCAAGCGCATACCGGACAAATGAGGAAGGTCCAAGGCGGTTTTTCGCTAAGTGTCAAAAAGCCGCAGCAAGGGCATGCGTACCGCTCGCTCATTTACGCTCCTATCTAATGGTCACCTAGATTCATCACAGACTAGCGCAAGCTATTTGTCGCCGTAAGTCATTAATTTCAAGGTAGTTGCAATATAGGTTGCACGACACACACACACACACTCACACCTCCCGTGGACGAATGCGGTTCACATATTCATGCACGAGGGAGGGTGTCTGGGTGTGCGGCGCGATGAATCCCACAAATTCCTATTCTCAAAAGAGTTGTGGAAAATTATTTGTCGCGCTGCCTTGTCATGAATCCGGTCAGCACGATGGGTCATACTGTCACGCCAGCCATTCGGTCCGTAGCCACAAGCGGCCCGCTTGTGGGCGCCCCGCCCACGGTCGCGGCTCGGATTTGGGGGTTTACCTTCTCATTGTACATACCACCTTTTGGGGACGACCGAAAGTGTTTCCATGCCGGGTATCACAAGCGCAAGTAGAGCAGATGTTTTTCCAAGTGGCGCAGGAACAGATAACAGAACGCGAACGACAGCGCAAATCCCGCCAGCACAAACCACATAGGGGCATCGCGCGGCACGAACGGCGTGATTGCTCTGTTCACCAGGATGTGGATGATATAGCCGGCCAGTGCGTTTTGGCCGAGCGTATCGAGCAGGCCGAGTCTGCCGCCGTGCAAATCGCAAATCCAAACGAACAGTGCGTAAAGCGCCATCGAAAGACCTGCGCCGAAGACCAGATAGGAAATGCTGCCGGCGCGCTGGCTCATGGTCCAGTAGTCGACCGGATAACTCGGCGCGACAAAGGGCGGTTCGATCAAGAGAGTTTCCGCGCCTTGTGCCACCAGGTTCAGGCACGAAAGCCCGTATCCCAGCGCCATGAGAATTGTCCCAAGCCCAAGGAGAGGCTTGAGCGATCCCGCCGCGCCGCGACTCGCCATCAAGTCGTAAGCCAGGGTGCCTGCGATCATGGGCATGGTCCAGGTCAAAAACCCCAAGGGGCCGCCATCGATCCCTGGGCGGCGCATGACCCATTCGTAATACGAGGCGTGCGACAGCCACACGTGCAGTCCCGCGGACACTATCGCGAAAGCGATGCGCCATCCCGGCCTCAGGCTAAGAACGGGGAGAATCCACAGTGTGGTCACGCCGATGTGCGTCAAGGTTTGAAAGAAGTTGCGCTGAAAAGCAGTTTCGAAAAAGCCTTCGACGCCGAGGTCTTGCAGCTCTTGCCACGAACGCACGCGCACATCGATGCCATGGATGATCGCGCCCAAGAGAATGAGTCCAAGGTTGCGGCGTACAACCTTGCCCAGCGTCGCGCCCAAGCCGGCGGATTGCAGTTGCCGAAGAAACGTCAGGCGATAGGCAAAGCCGACCGCGAAGAAAAACTGCGGCATGATCGTGTCGGCGTAGCTGCAATAGGTGTGGTGATGCTTGAAGAGCGCCGGCGTCGCGAGATAGGAACCGGCGAAATTGACGAAGAACATGCCCAGGACCGTGTAGCCACGAAACTGGTCCAGGGAAACGAGCCGCGTTTTGCCGTCGGCCGATGCACTCATGCTGATTCATGCGAACATGCTTATGCGCCTGGGTCAATGACAATCTGCTTGGAAACCGTTCGTGGAAATCCGCCGGAGGGTGTGGTAAGTTAATAGCCCTCCCAGCAAGACCCGGTCGCTAACGCGACTCGGCTCGCCAGCGGATCGCCTGCGCGACGCGGCGCGCCAATGACTATGACGAGGGTCCTATGCCGTTCAGCGTCAAGTGTCCCAATTGTGCCATTCTCTTGCAATTGCCGGACAACGCGGCGAACAAGAAAGTGAAGTGTTCGCAGTGCCAGACGGTGTTTCAGGCAGGGGCAGGGCCAACGCCGGTGGCGCCAGGCGGTTACCAGAGCGCACCCGCGCCGATGCCGACAACGCCGCCGCCCCCGCCGCAGCGCGACGACGAGGACGACATGGATTTTGAGGACCGGCGGCGGCGGCGTTACGAGGAAGAAGCTTCGCCGTTGCAATTGTCCGCCGAAGAAGTCCAATCGTGGCAGAGCGTCGCCACCGGCTTTCGGCTGCACGCGCTGGCCCATTTCCTCTATGCCGGCGGCCTCGGCATCTTCCTGTTGTTCTTCATGCTTTCGCTGGCGACCGGCGGACGCGGCGGCGGCATGGAAGTTCTCGGCGTCATCCTGACTCTCGCGGGCGGTTTCCTCCTATTCGGCAATCTCGTCCTGGCGCTCATCTCCTCCTGTTACTTCTTGCCGGCGAACGCGCGCTACGGCGCCAAGGCTCTGGGCATCAGTTGCTTGGTGCTGGTGGTTCTGGTCTTGCTGCGGATGACGGATTCGTTTGGCACCGTTTTCATGATCATCGATCGTATGGGCGGCCCTGCGCCAGGCTTCTTCTTTGGCTCGTTCGTCGCCGCGGGCTTGTTGGAATTGTGCCGGCTGACGCTTTTGCCTCTATTCATGCGCGCGGCGGGCTACAATATGCGCAATTCCACACTCGCGACCAACGGGCTGATCTTGGCCATCGTAACACCGTCGGCCACGGTGCTGTTGACGTTGCTAATCTTTCTCATGGGAGCAGTCGGGCGCGGTCAGGGCAGCGGCACCATGATCGTCGTGATGCTGTTTCTCAGCTTGGGAACGATCATCGGCTTGCTCGTCTGGGGCGCCCTCATCATGCTCATGGCAGGAAGGGTCGTCAACACGCGCGCCCGATAGGGATTGAAGAAATGGGCAAATCGGTGTTATGAAGTAAGAGGGGCAATCATTTCGAGTTTGGTTTCGTCTAAGATAAAGAGAGGAATTGGGGAAGAAAGTGAGGCATCGGCCATGTACGTTTGGTGCACGCGGTTTGGCAGCCTAGTGCTGCTGGGAACGGTGGTTGCGCTCGCGCCGGCGCAAAACGCAAGGCCGCACGTCGAAGTCGTCTTCTGCCTGGATACCACGGGCAGCATGGGCGGATTGATCAACGCCGCCAAGCAGCGCATCTGGACCATTTCCAACCAGATTGCCGGCGGCAACCCGACGCCGCACGTCAAGATCGGCCTGGTCGCCTATCGCGATCGCGGCGACGAGTATGTCACCAGGATTCTCGACCTGACCGACGATCTGGATCACGTCTACCAAAGCCTCATCGACTTTCAGGCGAAGGGCGGCGGCGATTTCCCCGAAAGCGTGAACCAGGCGCTTCATGAAGCCGTCACCAAGATTTCCTGGGGCAAGGACAAGTCGACCCTCAAGTTCATATTCCTGATCGGAGATGCGCCGCCGCATATTGATTACGGCGACGATGTCAAATACCAAGATACTTGCAAACTGGCTGTCGCGCGCAACATCATTATTAACTCGGTGCAATGCGGCACTCACGCCGACACCAAGCGCTATTGGCAAGAAATCTGCAGGCTGGCGGAAGGCTCTTACGTACAGATCGACGCCAAGGGCGGGCCCATCGTCGCGATCGCGACGCCCTATGACAAGGAGCTGGCCAAGATCAACGCGGAATTGGCGAATTCGACGCTGGTGTTCGGCGACCGTCTGCGCCAAGCCGAAGGCAAGGCGAAAGCCAACGCCGCCGCCGCGCTGCCGCCCGCCGCCGCCGCCGAGCGTGCGGGCTATTCCAGCAAGGTCGGCAAGACCGCGAGCTATGACCTGCTCGACTGCATCAAGGACGGCAAGGTCAAGTTGGATGTGCTCAAGAAGGACGAATTGCCGGCCGAATTGCAAGAATTGAATTTCGAGCAACAGAAAGCGTACTTGGACAAGCTCACGGCGGTCCGCCGGCAATGGACGCAGAAGGCCGCCGAGCTGGACCGCAAGCGCGGCCTGTTCCTGGAAACAAAGCTGGCCGAAGAGGCCATGAAAGCCAACTACGACAGCTTTGACTGCCAGGTGCTGCTCATTCTCCAGCAACAAGCGCAGCGCAACGGCAGCGTCCAGTATAAGGCAATGGAAAAGGGCAAACGCTAGGCCGGCGGATCGTAGCCGACGCTGGCAGCGTCGGCTACGGACGATAATCTGATGTCCCAACTGTATCTGTCACACCATCCGTTGGTGCTGCACCGGCTGGCGATTCTGCGCGACACGGCCACGCCGCCGCTCTTGTTTCGCCGTATGGTCCGCGACATCGCGCAAATGCTCTTCTTGGAAGCAGCGCAAGACTTGAAAGTGGAACCCCACACAGTGACGACGCCGCTTGCGCCTTGCGAGGGCAAACGGCTCGCGGAGCGGATCGGGCTGGTGCCCATCTTGCGTGCAGGCTTGGGAATGGCGGAGGCCATCCTGGAGCTTGTCCCGGAAGCGCAGGTTTGGCATTTGGGCCTCTATCGCGACCACCGCACCATGAAGCCGATCACCTATTACAACAAGCTCTCGGGACAGGCCGGACTGGACGTGTGCTATGTCGTCGATCCCATGCTGGCGACCGGCGGCTCGGCGTCGGCGGCAATCACGCTCCTCAAAGATTGGGGATTGAAGCGCATTCGCTTTGTCGGCCTGATCGCGGCTCCGGAAGGGGTCGAAGCGCTTGGCGCCGCCCATCCGGATGTGACCATTCACCTGGCCGCGCTCGACAGCCACCTCAATGAGAATTGCTTCATCGTCCCTGGACTGGGCGACGCGGGCGACCGGCAATTCGGCACCGAAACGGAATGACTTCCACTGTTTACGTTTCGCGCTCGCCGGACGAAGCGAACGCGAAACGTAAATGGGAACTACCTTGGAAACGGCCGCAGGTGATAGCCGCCGTCCACGTTGATCACTTCGCCGGTACAGTACGGCAGCGCGCCGGTAACGAGCGCGGCGACGGCCTTGCCTACATCTGCAGGTGTACCCCAGCGGCGAATCGGCGTCAGCCCTTCGGTGAACAAATGGTCGTACTTGTCTTTGCCGGCGGCGGTCATATCGGTTTCGATGATCCCCGGGCGCACCTCGTAGACGCGGATACCGAAGTCCGCCAGGCGCAGGGCCCATAGCTGCGTGGCCAGCGACAGACCGGCCTTGGAGATGCAGTAGTCGCCGCGGTTGGTGGACAGAGCATAGGCGGAAACGCTGGAGATGTTGACGATGGTCGGCTGGAAGTTCGGCGGCGGACTTTGCGTAAGGCGCGTCATTTCCCACGCGACGCGCTGCGTGAGAAAAAAAGCGCCTTTGAGATTGATGCCGAGGACTTTGTCCCAGCTTTCTTCGGTGGCTTCGAGAATGTCCAAGCGCCCGATGGAAGTGATGCCGGCGTTGTTGACAAGCACGTCGAGGCGCTGCCAGCGATCGAGCGTGGCTTGCACAAGGCGTTCGCGATCCGCGGCCTGACCCACGTCGGCCTGGCAGATGTCCGAGCCGAGCCCATGCGGATGGGCGACCGCGTCGCATAGCCGTTGAGTTTCACGTGCCGCTCTTTCGTTTCCTTGATAATTGATGCAGACGGCGAATCCGCTGCGCGCCAGCTCAACACAGATTCCCCGGCCGATACCGCGGCTGCCGCCGGTCACCAGGGCGACGGGCTGCTCCAACATGAGGCTAGACTAGACTTTCCAGGAGATACTTCAACTTGCGCACTTCGGTTTCCATCGCGAACGGCGCTTCCGCCACGTCGTGAATCGACACGCTCAAGAGGCGCTCGTAGTCATAGCGCTCCAGCTGGTTGATGATGCGCCCATATTCGACTTCGCCCTGGCCGACGCGGACTTGGAATCTCCCTTGTGCGCGGCCGGTGTCGCGCAGATGCACATGACGCACGTAGGGGAAGATCTCGTCGTAGCTTGCGCCTTGGTGCGGACCGTTGATGTAATGGCTGGGATCGAGCGTCAGCCCCAGACCGGGGACATGTTCGCACAGTTGGACGGCGGCGGCGGGCGTTTCGGTGAGCGTGCCGGTGCGCGTGGCGACCGTCAACACCAAACCTTGAGTTTCTACGATGCGCACCAGGTTCTTGAGCCGTTGCACCTCGGCGTCCCAGGGAGCGCCGGCGGCGGCGGCGGCAATGGTGAGCACCGACACCGTCGACATGCGCGCCAGCCGGCAAACCGCTTGCATCTGCCGGTCTGCTTCCTCGGGCGTAGGTGCGTCGATTTCGACGCTGAACGCGGCCGGCGTCAGGCTGGGACCAATGCGAATCCGCTGCAGCGCGGCCGACACGTCCGCGACAACTTCGGACGGTTTAAGGTGCGGGCCGTGCTCGTGGACGGCGACATCGAGCTTGCTGAATTCCAGTTCGCCAATGATGCGCAAGGCTCGGTCGAGCGGATAGCGCGCGAAACACATCGTGGAACAAGCGACGAACATGGTTCCCCCTCTGCTTTTTGATCTTCCGAAATCTAAACCGCGTACGATCCGCCAAGGCATGCCGCCCGAGCGATGCAAAGCGATCCGCTACTTTGTCACGAAATCCAAGGGAGGAAGGTGATACCAAAAAGTGAAGAAGCAGCAAGGGCAATCGAAAACCACTGGACTCCTATTGCCGATTCGATTATGCGTCTGATGGGTGAATTTGGTGGTGAAAGTTATCCACTTTGGTCAATTTCCACAGGTTGCCATGTCCGCCGCGTTTTTTCCTGAGAATTGGCTGCATGTGCTCGAAGAAATGGAGAGGGCGCTGGCAGAAGCCGTTCGCGCCGCGAGTGCAAGGGAGGCCGAACCCGCGCCGACAACCGTTGACAACGAGCGCCTTGGCTGGGCGGCCGTCAATTCGGAGTTGCCGCGGCGTCAGGCGCAGGCGTCTTTGGAAGAGCTGGATCGCGTCTTTGAGAATGAGGAAATCAGCATTCGCAATCAAGTCGCCGGCGTCGCGGAACTACGCCGCCGTCTGGCAGACTGGCGTGCGCGCGTCTCATAGAATATCCCCCATAGTAGACCCCACGCTCCGCGTGGGGAGCCGCGAATCCCCACGCGGAGTGTGTGGTTCAGGTTGGGAGACTCGCCATGGCCGCATTCGCTGTCATCCTTCCCGCCGCCGGGAAGTCGTCGCGCTTCAAAGACAAAGAAAAGAAACCCTTCGTGAATCTGGACGGCCGGGCGATCTGGCTGCGCGCCGTCGAATTCTTCATCACGCGTCCTGAAGTCGTGCAGTGCCTCATTGTCGTTTCCGCGGACGATCAGGAGATGTTTCGCCGGCGTTTCGGCGCCAACCTTGCCTTCATGAACGTGCAGATTGCCGATGGCGGCGCCGAACGTTTTGAGTCGGTGGCCAACGCCCTCTCCCTCGTCAAGCCTGAGGTTGAATTCGTCGCCATACACGACGCGGTGCGCCCGTGCCTGACGGAGGCGCTCGTGAGCGCCGTGTTCGCCAAAGCGCAACAAACCGGGGCCGCGCTGCTGGCGACGCCCATCGTGGAAACCGTAAAAGAAGCGGGCGACAAACAACAGGTGAAACAAACCGTGTCGCGGCGGGGCTTGTGGCTCGCGCAAACTCCGCAAGTGTTTCGTAAGGACTGGCTGGTCGAAGCGTATGCCCAGCGCAGTAAACATCAGAACATTACGGACGACGCCCAATTGGTCGAAGCCGCCGGCCATGTGGTGCACCTGGTCGACGGCGCTGCCACGAACATCAAGATCACATCGAAAGCCGATCTCTATCTGGCCGATGCCATCCTCAAGGCGATGCCGAAACCGAAGCCGTCTAGTCCGTCGGGACCATTCGGCGAAGAGGAAATGTGGGGCGGCCGCGGTCTCAAGTAAGAACTCCGTGCTAAGATTGCAGATTAAGGGCGGCAGGCTGCGCGCGCGGGGCAGTTCTTGTAGCGGAATTCGCAAGAATTCCGGCGTTGGCGCGACCCCGCATTCTTGCGAATGCGGCTACAGTCAACTGACTTGTACAACCTTCGGATCCACTTGATGCGTTGGTCCATTATTCGCTTGATCTGGCTGCGGGAGATGCGGGACCAACTGCGCGATCGGCGCACCTTGTTCATGGTGGCGGTGCTGCCGCTCATCTTGTATCCGGTGTTGGGTTTCGCGGTGCTGCAGTTCGCGCTGGGTTTTCAGGAAAAACCGAGCGTGGTTGGCATCGTCGTCGGCGCAGGCGAGAAGCGTGAGTTTCCGCCGCGCCGGTCGGATCAGGCGGGGCGGAGCGTCGCGCCGCACCTGGCCTTTTTGGGGTCGAATCCCGTTTTTCCGCAGCCACCGGCCGCGGTGGCGCTCGCCGCAGCGGGACACCTGGTTCTCGACTTTCCCGCGCTACTGGAGGACGGCGCGCTCAGTTCTGTGGCGCGCCGATCCTTGCTCGAACATCCGCATTTGCTTCTTGCCAAGGAAAAGCTGCGCATCAAATGGCTGGAACACTTCGACCAGGAGTTGCTATCGGAAAAGAGTATCGATCTCCTGCTGACGGCGCCGGCCGATTTTTACGAGCGGCTGGAAGGCAGTGAGGGCTTGCCGCGGCCGACTGTCGAATTGCATTATCGTCCCGGCGACGATTATTCCAAGCAAGCGAAGACGCGCGTCTACGTGTTGCTCGACTACTGGAAAAGGGACTTGAAACAGGCGCGCCTGGCTCGCAAGAACTTGCCGGCGGACTTTGACGATTCCTTCGAGATCAAGGAGCCAACGCAGACGCGGGCCGCCACACCGTCGGAGCATTTGTTCAACCTGTTCGTACGCATCTTCCCTTTCATGCTCGTCATGTGGTCGCTGGCCGGCGCGCTCTATCCCGCGGTCGATTTGTGCGCCGGCGAGAAAGAGCGCGGCACCATGGAGACGCTCTTGATCACGCCGGCCGCGCGCGAAGAAATCGTACTGGGCAAGTTCCTCACGATCTGGGTTTTCAGCACTGCTTCCGCGCTCATCAACCTCGCCAGCATGGGCGTGACGACCTTGCGCTTCAGCTCCTACTTGCCTCAAGGCGCCATGCCCGTGGGGGCGTTGTGCTGGTCGGTGCTGTTGTCGGTGCCGCTCGCCGCCCTGTTCAGCGCCATTAGCCTCGCCATCGGCGCCTATGCGCGCAGCTCCAAGGAAGGGCAGTATTACCTGATGCCGCTCTTCCTCATCACGATGCCGCTCATCTTTCTCACGCTGGCGCCCGGCGTGGAGCTGAACCCCTTCTACAGTCTTGTCCCGGTCACCGGCGTCGCGCTCCTCATGCAAAAACTCATGCTCGCGCCGTCACTGGCGCAAGCTCCCTGGTTGTATTTTGTGCCGGTGCTCGCGCCGATCGGACTGTACAGCTGGCTCGCGCTCAAATGGGCCATTGAGCAGTTCAAGCGCGAAGAGGTGCTGTTCCGAGAGGCCGAGCGCGTAGATTTGCGCCTGTGGCTGCGCAGCTTATTCCAGGAGAAGTCAGCGACGCCCAGCGCCGCCCAGGCCGCGTTTTGCTTCGGCCTCATTTTAGGGCTGCGCTGGCTGACGATGGGCTTGGGCCGCAACGTTGACCTTTTTGTCTTCAACTCCATTTCGCTCGTGGCGCTGGTCGCCGCCCCGCCGCTTTTGATGGCAGTCTTGCTGAATACCAGGCCGCGCGACAGCACGTTCTTGCGTTTGCCGCACTGGAAAGAAGTCGGCCTGGCGGCAGTTTTGGCGTTGCTCCTGCTGCCGCCTCTGGCCGCGCTGACGCTGGCCGTCTTCAGCCACTTTCCGAATTTGACGAAGCTGCTCGAGGACCGGCATCCCTTGATGCAGCACCTGCGTTCTTTGCAGGAAGGCGTCGAGCTGCAACAGGGTTTCGCGTTGTTGCCTTTCCTGCTCGCGTTCGCGCTGTTGCCGGCCATTTGCGAGGAAATCGCCTTTCGCGGCTATATTCTCTCCGGCCTTTTGCGTCGTTTTCGGCCGCGCACCTCTATTCTGTTTTGCAGCTTTTTGTTCGCCCTGTACCACATGAACGTATTTCAGTTTTTGCCGTCCTTCTTTCTGGGGGTCGTGCTGGGACTTCTGACGGTCCGCAGCAAAAGCCTGCTTCCGGCCATGCTTTTTCACTTTTTGCACAACGGCGTGCTGTTTGTGAGCGTCTATCAGGTGCGCGCCGCAGAGGATTCGATACCCAGTTTTCTGGCCGCGCTCTGGCCCTATATTGTCGCGGTATGCTTGGTCGCGGCGGTTGCCCTCTTATGGTGGCTCTATCGCAAGCCCTACGTGGAACTCGAGCAGAAGCTCGAAAAAGAAATGGCCGAGAAACAAAGATCGGCGCTGGTGTGAGCTAAAACCCGATCAACCCGTAAATCCTCCCCAGGCCCACTTACCGGTTTGGCCCGAACCTGTGTTGCCACTTCGCAAATCGCCTTTCCGTCTGGTAAAATGGAAAGGGCACTTCTTGCAACCGGAACCAGTCATGGAAAAAGCCGCCTTTGGTCGCGCTGCCGCTTACCTCAACTTCACACCGCTGGCCAAGTGGGGAGCGTTCGCGTGCGGCATCGGCGCCGCGGTGCTCTTCGTGGTGCTGCTCATGCTGCTTGCGCTTTTTGCAGACCTGGCGGTGCATCGCGGCCAGATTCCGTCGTTCGGCAATCTGCCGGCGCGGGAGCGGTCGTGCTTCATGGCGACCCTCACGTTGCCCGAGAACGCCGAAGCTCTCCAAGAGCGCAGCAATTACATTCGAAAAGCGCTGACGGAATTGCAAATCGACGAGCAGAAAATCGTGGAATTGGCGCTGTCACCAAGCGGGCAACTTACTGAGCAGGAACATGAATTGCAGCGCCATCTTTTATGGTTCGCGGAGTTGCCGGCCTTTTTACGCGACGCGGTGAGCGACGGCGCCGGCGACATGGCCCGCGATCAGCTCCGCGCTCACATCCAAAAGTACGGCTTGCAGGCGGCCGTACACCACAATCTGCCCGATTGGGGATTACTTGCTTTGGCGGTGCGCGGCCGTTCCGGACTGCAGGGTATGCTGGCCGCCCCGGTGGCAAGTTGGTGCGATTGGACGTGGGCGAACGGCAACGAAGCGTATTTGCAGGGGCTGTTTCTGGCCGCGGTGCTGGTTGCGCTCGTCCGCGTCGTCTTGCAGTATTTCGCCAATGTGCTCGCGGCCAAAGCAACCATCCAAGCGGTGACCTGGCTGCGCAAAGAAGTCTATCAGCAAACCTATCGCTTGGGCACGCTTGCCTTTCGTTCGCTGGGCCCGAGCGAGGCCGTCAGCATCTCCACGCGCCACCTCGAAGCCGTGCACGCCGGCCTGTTCGCCTGGCTCACCGGGTACTTCCGCGAGCCGATCAAGTTCGGGCTGTTGCTCGCCTTCGCCATGCTGGTGAATTTCTGGCTCGCGCTGGCGTTTCTCTTGTTTGCGGTGCTGGTCTGGCTCGTGGGCGGCCAGATCGCCGCATACTTCCGCCGCGAAGGCCGCGCAGCTGAACATCATAGCGCCAATCAGCTGGCGCTCATTCAAGAGAGTCTGACGCTGATGCGGCTCGTCAAAGTGTATCTGATGGAGACATTCAACCTGGCCCGCGTGGACAAGCAGCTGGGCCGTTACGCCGATGCGCAAATGCAGCGCTACCGCGGCGAAGCGATCTATCGACCCGTGTTTGCTTTCTTAGGCTTGCTCGCCGCTCTTGTCCTTTTGCTCGTGGCCGGCCACATCGTGTTGGGCGGTCATCTCGGCGTTGCCAGCGCGCTCGTCATGGTAACGGCGCTTGTCTGTCTCTATTGGCCGATGGTGCGCTTCCTCGAGAATCGCCGCCTGATTCGCCGCAGCCGTCATTCCGCCAAAGCATTGTTCGATTTTCTCGACCGCACCGGCAGCGTCGGCCAGGATGTGCAGGCCCGTTTCCTGTCGCCGTTGTCGGACCGGCTTGAATTCGACAACGTCACTCTGCGCGAACCGGGCACCGGGCGCAAGCTGCTGAATGGCGTGAGCCTTACCATTGCGGCCGGGCAGCAAATCGCCCTGGTTGGCTCCGATGACATGGAGAAACATGCACTTGTTTATCTATTGCCGCGCTTCCTCGATCCAAGCGGCGGCCAGATTCGCATCGACCGCCATAGTCTGCGCGGCGTAACCCTCGATTCCCTGCGCGCGCAAATTGGCATGGTCATGCAGCACAACCTGGTCTTCAACGATACCGTGGCCAACAACATCGGCTGCGGCGATCCCACATACAACGTGCGCAAGATCATCGATGCCGCCAAGCTAGCCCATGCCCATCAGTTCATTCAAAAGCTGCCGCAAGGTTACGAAACGCCGATCGGCGATCTGGGCCACGCTCTGAGCCCGAGCGAAAAACACCGCATCGGACTGGCCCGCGCCATCTTGCGCGATCCGGCGATCTTCGTCATTGAAGAGCCTTTGACGCCGATGGACGACGATTCGAAGGCCATGGTCGACGACGCGCTCAACCGCGTCGTGCCGGGCCGGACGGTGATTTACCTGGCGCATCGCCTGTCGACGATTCGCAGCTGCGATAGGGTTGTACTGTTGCACCAAGGTCAGATCGAAGCGGACGGCGAACACCGGGAATTGTTGGTGTCGAGCGACTTGTACCGGCACTTGCAATACTTGGAGTTCAACGAGTTCGGCGGAGCGGCGCCCCCTGTGGCGGGTCCCGTAGGCGCGGCAAGCGGGCAATAGAAACCGAAAGAGTCGCTTGCGTTTCGCGCTCGCAGCGATCTTGCGAGCGCGAAACGCAAGCAGCGCCCCACTACTTTTCCAGGTTCTTGACCAATTCGGCGATGCGCTTGCTGTCGCCGGCCGCGTCTTTCACAGTGTCGATGGCGGCGACGGCGCCTTTCCTGTCCACAACCACGGTGACCCGCGCGATCGTCGCATTGCGCACCACTTCGACGGCGTTGCCGCTCTCATCGATGCCCTTGGCTTTGCCGCCCTTGCCGACGTTGATGCCGAACATCTTGGCTAACTCGCCCTTCTCATCGGCGAGCAGCGTGAAATTGAGCTTGTGGTGTTTCTTGAACAGGTCGTGAGTCTTGGGCGAGTCGGCGCTGACGCCGACCACTTCGACGCCTTGACCGCCGAGCTTCTCGATGTCGTCGCGGAAGCCGCACGCCTGCTTGGTGCAGCCGCCCGTGAAGTCGGCGGGGTAGAAGTAAAGGACGAGAATCTTCTTGCCGACGACGTCGCTCGATTTCCAGGTCTTGCCGTTTTCGTCGACGCTCGTGAGCGCGGGCAGCTTGTCGCCCACCTTGAGCTTCTTGTCGCCGGCGCGAGCGGCGCCGCTCACGGCCCAAAACGTGACTCCCACGGCCAACGCCAATGCAGCGCATTTGAACAGCAGATTCATCGAAGTTCTCCCAAAAAGGTGCGAAATTGCGAATCAGGTGGGTCGCCGCTTACAATAAGCCCAGGGACGGCCCTCGTCAACGGCCTCGATTAGACTCAGCGATTCCGGTGGTTATTCAGCGATCCAACTGGGCTGGCCAAGGCAACATGGGTCGCGTTAGGATCAGGAATCAGGGGTCAGGAATCAGGGGTCAGGAATCAGGGGTCAGGAATCAGGGGTCAGGAATCAGGGGTCAGGAATCAGGGGTCAGGAATCAGGGGTC
>JAKEFD010000355.1 GCA_022616245.1 Gemmataceae bacterium | reverse complement strand
GCCGGCTGGGACGCGCTGCACAAGACGCGCGAGCACTTAAAGCAGCGGGCCGGGCAGCCGCACATTCCGCAAGAGAGAATCCAGAAAGCCTGGGAGGAAATCTACATCGCCGAGGGCAGTGACTGGTTCTGGTGGTACGGCGACGATCACCATACGCCGCAAATCGCAGTGTTCGACTATTTGTTCCGCAAGCACCTGCAAAACGTGTATCTATTGCTCGGCGACACGCCGCCGCCGGAATTGGGCAAGCCGATTGCGCGGCGCGGACAGAAGCCGATCCACACGCAGCCGCGCCGCTTCCTGGACGTGAAGATTGACGGACGCGAGACGTTTTTCGAGTGGTTGGCGGCCGGCCAGTACACGTGCCAGAACGAGCGCGGCACGATGGCCATGGTTACGCAAGGCCCCGTCCGCGACGTGTATTTCGGTTTTTCCCCAACATCATTGCTCGTGCGGGTCGATTTCGACAGGCCGGCGAAACTGGCACTTCGTGATTTCGAGCGCGTGCGTTTGGGCTTTCTCGAGCCGCGCGACTTGGAGCTGCGCATCGATCGACCGGGACAAGCCGAGCAACGAGCCGCCCTGGTCCGCGGCGAACAAGACTTGGCCATTCCTCCCGGCCAAGTTGAATTCGGCTTGGAGCGCATTCTGGAATTCCGTGTGGGCTTTGAAGTGCTGGGCGTGCGCGCCGGCGAGCCGATACAATTCTTCGTGGAACTGTTGGAAAGCCACCAGAGCCGCGACCGCGCCCCGCGCGAGGGCGCCATCATGCTGACCTGCCCCTCGCCGGACTTCGAGAGGATCATGTGGGATGTTTAGTGCCTTCTTACGAGGTTTGCCGATGCCGGAGCTGCGCAAAGACCCAATCGTCGGGCGCTGGGTGATCATCGCCACGGACCGGGCCAAACGGCCGGTTGCGCCCAAGAGCGAACCGATGCCCGGGGGCGGCCTGTGTCCATTCTGCGAAGGGAGCGAGCAGAATACGCCCTTCGAGATTCTGGCCTATCGCGACCGCAACAGCCGGCCCAACGAGAAAGGCTGGCGCGTCCGCGTAGTCCCCAATCGCTTCCCCGCCCTGCAAGTCGAGGGCGACCTCAACAAGCGCGGCGACGGCATCTACGACAAGATGAACGGCATCGGCGCACATGAAGTCATCATCGAATGCCCCTTTCACGAAGTCTCCATGGCCAACCTGTCCGAGGACAACATCCGCGAGGTCCTCTGGGTCTATCGCGACCGACTCGTCGATCTGAAAAAGGACCCGCGCCTTGTGTACGGCATGGTGTTCAAGAACGTCGGCGCCGCCGCCGGCGCCTCGCTCGAGCATTCCCACTCGCAGCTTATCGTCACGCCCATTGTGCCCATCAACGTGTGGGAGGAAATGACCGGCTCCTTGGAGTTTTTCAACTATCGGGGCCGCTGCATCTATTGCGACATGATCCACCAAGAGCTGGCCACGGAAAAACGCATCGTGCTCGACACGGCCAACTTCGTCGCGTTCGCGCCCTTCGCCGGCCGATTCCCGTTCGAAACCTGGATCTTGCCGAAGAATCACAACAGCCATTTCGAGAACATCCAGAAGAACGAAGTGGACGAATTGGGCACGGTTCTGAAAACCATCCTGCTCAAGCTGGAAACGGCGCTCGACAAGCCGGCCTACAACTACATCATCCACACCTCGCCGTTCGACACGCAGCAACTGCCGCACTACCACTGGCACATCGAGGTGATCCCGCGGTTGACGCGCGTGGCCGGCTTCGAGTGGGGCACGGGCTTCTACATCAACCCGGTGCCGCCCGAGCAGGCCGCGGCGTATATGCGCGAAACCGAGGTGGATTTACTGGCGGCGCCGAAGAGATGACGAAGATGACGATGTCGCGTTAGCCGACGCGACACGGTAGAATAATAGCGGATGAATACACGAGAGGCAGCGCATGACAGAATTGCTTGTACCCAATGAGTTTCTCAACGAACTCGAAGCAGAGCATCGAAAGTGGCTCTCCTTGTTCGATCCGCAGCATTTGCGAAATTGGGAAACTGATCATGCCGATCACTATGAGTCCGCGATGGCGGAAGCTGGTGTGCGACAACTCCTTCAACAGCACAACGTGATAGCGCAGCCGAATCCGGATTTGTCGACAGCGCGGCGCCGACCTGATTTTCTATGCTCCGCTTCAGAAGTGAACTTTTTCGTGGAAGTTGCATGCATAACGATCGAGAAAGCCATCGAAGAAACGGGACTTCCACATCCGCCGCGAAGATCGACCGGCGGCTTTCGGAATCTGAATGACGCAATCTGGTCGGCAGTTAAGAAAAAGGCCGACCAATGCGGCAATCTTCCGTATCCTGCGTTAATTGCTGTCGGCACATTTCACAGTTATGCCGCGCAATTGAGCTTTAGTAAGAGCATGTTGGACATGCTTCTGACCGGTGAAGTCAACTGGTCGCGCCGCGTAGACACTCACACGAGCAGTGTTGGAGATGCACAATTGACAACGGACTTACGTTCTGCGCTTTTTTTCACGCCAGGTCAGTCAATGCCCATCCGAAGTTCGATTTCTGGTTTGCTGCTGTGCACTTTAGGCAATGAGCAGAATATGATGGGCGTATTGCATCCGAATCCGACACATCCGTTTCCCCCGCGCATTCTGCCGGACGTTAGCTTTTGTGAAGTTCGAATTGCAAAGGGAGGGAATTCGTTTTCCACGCATTGGATTCAGATCCCCGTTGTAGAGAACGGGCGTGGTCCGCAACTTGCGACGTCGCGAGTTACGGTTCAGGATCTGGTCCCATACTTCCAACAGTCTTCCTCCTATCAGGAAATCATGCGTTGGATTCCTACGCTCAGCCCGGAGGAAATCGCGGCCTTGGAGCGCTACTACCGCGAACACCAAGAGGAACTCGACGAAGAAGATCGTCTGATTCGCGCCCGAAGCGGACAACGCAAAAACCCCGATTGGGTGGAGCAGATCGCCGCCGAGGCCCGTGCCGACCGCTTGGCGAAATTGGCCCAAGTGCGTGACGCCAATGCTGTGGGAGACACTAAGTGAAGGGCATCCTGGCCGACATCAACATCCAAGGTCAAGTGAATCTCTTGGTGAGGATCATGCAGGCGGACCCTTGGAAGTTGTTTTGGGACGATCTGAGTCTGAAGTATGCGAGTTTCGCCGATCTTGGTTTGGCTGACAAGGCCTCGGACTCGTTGGTATGGGAAACATGCCAGCTCCAAGAATTCGTGTTGGTGACGGACAATCGCAATCAAAAAACTCCGGATTCGTTGGAGGCCACAATTCGGGCGAAGAATACGAACTCGAGCTCGCCTGTATTCACCATTGCCAATGTTCCGCACCTTTCCGACAGCCGGCAATACGCCGAGCGCGTGATCGAAAAAATGCTGGACTATCTCTTACGCATGGATGACCTGCTCGGAACCGGCCGGCTATTCCTTCCTTGAGTTGAACGATGCGCATCGGCGTCTTCGGCGGCACTTTTGATCCGGTCCACATGGGCCACTTGATCCTGGCGGAGCAGTGCCGCGAACAGGTGAAACTCGATCAGGTGCTGTTCATCCCCGCCGCCCGCCCGCCGCACAAACGCGAAACGCCGCTTACGCGCTTCGAGCAGCGCGTCGAGATGCTGGAACTCGCGCTGGCCGGCCAACCCGCGTTTCGTGTGGACGAGTTGGAAAAAGACCGCGCCGGACCGAGTTACACGGCCGACACGCTGGCGCTCCTGAAAGAACGACAGGCGGGCACGAATTTGTTTCTCATCCTTGGCGCGGACGCCGTCTTCGACTTGCCGCTCTGGTATCAGCCGCATCGCATCCTTGAATTGGCGACGCTCGTCGCCGTGCCCCGTCCCGGCTGGAATGCACCGAATGCGGAAGAAGTTAGGCAGGCGCTGGGCGCGGAGGCTGCCGCACAGCTGCGCTATGTGCCGTGCACCGCGCCGCTCATCGAAATCTCCAGCCGCGACCTCCGCAAACGTGTCGCCGAGGGCCGAAGCATCCGTTACATGACGCCGCGCGCCGTAGAGGCGTACATCCAAGAAAAAAAGCTATATTTGGACCAGTAGACCCGCGTGCATTGGGCGCCGCGGATAATCTCCTCATCAACTCGCCTCTTGCATCCGATGACAATATGTTGGAGAATACTATCTCCTGCCTGAAGTGCCCCGCCGACGTCTCCTTCTGGAGATTCCGATGACTCGCCAAGCCTTCCCGCGCCGCCGCTTCCTGGCCGCATCCGCTGTCGGCGCCTTGAGTCTGTTCTGGTCCGATTGGCGTCGCGCCCAAGCGATTCAGCCGGCCGGCCGCGCCAAGGCCCGTTCCGTCATCCTGATCTTCAACTGCGGCGCTCCCAGCCACATCGACCTCTTCGACATGAAGCCGGACGCCCCGGACAATATCCGCGGCCAGTTTCATCCCGTCGCCACCAACGTCCCCGGCATTCGCTTTTCCGAGCTCATGCCGCACCTGGCCCGCCATGCTGACAAGCTCGCAATTGTCCGCTCGCTGCAACACAGGCAAACGCAGCACAACACCGGCATGTATTGGTCCATCGTCGGCCGGCCCTACCGCATCGACAGCACGCTCATCAATCCCAGTCGCAGCGATTACCCAAGTTTCGGCACACTTGTCGGCTGGCTGGCGCAGCGCGACGGCTATGCGAGCGCCCTGCCGCCGTATGTGATCACTCCCTCGCCGCATTGCGATAGCTCGGCCTACATCACGCCGGGCCAATATGGAAGCTGTCTGGGCGCGCGCTTCGATCCTTTGGTCTTGAACGCCGACCCCAACGCACCGGGTTTCCGCGTCGCCAACATCGGGCTGACCGAAGGCGTGACTGCTGCGCGCATGCAAGAGCGCCGTGGTCTTTTGGAGCGTATGGACGGGATCGGCCGTGTGCGTTACGGAGCCGATTTCGATGTGAACCAAAACAAGGCGTTCACATTAGCCAGCGCTGCAGAAGTGCAACGCGCCTTCGACCTTTCCGACGAACCGGCGCAGGTGCGCGAGCGCTATGGCCGGCATAGTTGGGGCCAGTCGCACCTCTTGGCCCGCCGTCTTATCGAGCGCGGCGTCCGCTTCGTCACCACAGTCAACGGCCCGAGCATCACCTGGGACACTCACGAGAACAACTTTGTGCGGCTGCAAACCAGCCTGGCGCCGCGCATGGAGCAAGCCTATGCCGCCTTGCTCGAAGATTTGGCGGACCGCGGCCTGCTCGACGAAACGCTGGTCGTGTGGATGGGCGACTTCGGTCGCACGCCGCTCATCAATCGCACGGCGGGCCGCGACCATTGGCCGCAATGTTACACGATGGTGCTGGCCGGCGGGGGCGTACGCGGCGGGCAACTCATCGGCGAATCCGATGCCCACGGCGCTTACCCCAAATCGTCGCCCTTGTCACCCGCCGACATCCACGCCTCGGTCTTCACGCTTTTGGGTTACGACCCGCATGGCATCCATTACCTCTCACCCGAAGGCCGGCCGTTTCCATTGTCCGAGGGGCAAGCCATTCGCGAACTCGTTTCGTAAGTCGCGCTTGAATTCAAATCACCAGAGGCGCAGAGAAGCGCAGAGTAAATACGAGGAAAGAAGAAGCAGAATATCTGTCCCGTTTTCTCTGTCTGCGTTCCTCTGCGTCTCCGCGGTTGAATTCAGAATCACCGCAGAGGCGCAGAGAGCCGCAGAGTAAAGACCCCTACTTGGAAGTCACTGTTGGCGTTTGGCTTTGGCTGGCGACGTTACGAGGGGTAACTCTTCTCCTCCTGAAACTTCGAGCCGAGCAATTCGTTGATGCGCCTTTTCAAAGAGGCCCGTTTGTCGTTGTTCACATAGACCGAGCGCGCCAGATTAACAAACAGCCTGCCGAAGCGCTGTTCGCGCTCGCAGCGGCGCAACTTGTCCTCCACGTCCCAGAGAGTTTCATTGACCGCGCGCAGCTCAGCGGTCAGTTGCGCGAGCTCGGGCGACATGGGGACTTCTTTATTGCGCACCGCCATGAGCGTCGCCAGTTCCTCATCCACATAGCGGATTTGCTCCGCATCTTTGAGCCGGATCTTCTTGATCAACAAAATCGTGAGCTTGTCGATCAGTTCGCCGGGCGATATTTCCACGCGCACCGAAAGTTTTTGGTCTTTGGGCAGTGCCTTCTTCTTGCCGATTGCTTCCCGAAGCGCTCCGGCCATCGACGCGAATAATTCTTTCCAGTCGCCGAAGCGCTGCTGGCGGAACAGCCGCGCCGTCGGATACCAGGGACTGTCTTCTCGATCCATGAGCCAGCAGAAATGCGACGACGCGGACAAAGCAATCCACACCGGCACGCCCAAAGCGCCCGCGAGATGGGCGATGACCGAATCGGTGGTGATCACAAGGTCCACGGCTTTCATCACCGCTGCCGTGTCGAGAAACGGCCCAGCTGCTTCGTCCAGGCGCTGGCTGAGGTCGATCACTTCGAAGCCGGCCTGCCCGATTTGTTCGACTCCGTGCCCCTTTTGCACGCTCACCAACCGTACGCCGGGTATTTTGGCCAACTCCGCGAATTCGGCCAACGGCACGGAGCGATAGCGGTCGGCGCGAAACTGCGGATTGCCCTGCCAGGCAATGGCGACTCGGAACCCCGCAAAGCGCTCGAGTTCATGCCGCCAGTAGTCCACTAGTTCTTGGCGCGCGCCCAGATACGGCACGTCCGCCGGGACGGTGCTCAATGTTGTGCCCAGAATATTCGGCAAACTGAGAAGCGGAGCATACACGTCGAACGCCGGCAGATCGGATCCCGGCGGCACGAGTTGATCGATGCCCGGACAATCGGCGAGCAACCTGGTGAGCGCTTTGGGCGAATGAAACAGCACGCGGCCGCCGCGCTCGCGCACCAGCTTGGCGTAGCGAACATATTGCAGCGTGTCGCCCAGCCCCTGCTCCGCGGTAAGAAGAATCGTCTTCCCTTCAAGCGGCGCACCGTCCCACACCGGCTGCTCGAAGGCGGGCCGCGTGAATTCCTTGCATTGCCAGCGCCACTCGTACTCCTTCCAGCCGCGTTCGTAATCTCCCAAAAGAAGCCAGCTCATCGCCCGGTTCATGTAGGCTTCAGGGTCGCCCGGCTTCAAATGCACGAGCTGGTGATAACAGTCCATTGCTTCGCCCAGGTTGCCTTGCGCCCGATAGGCATTTCCTAAATTGCTAAGCGCCTCGGCATAATCCGGCCGGAACTGGAGCGCCTGGCGGTAGCTCGCGACGGCCTCGTCCAGCTTGCCGCTTTCGGCCAACACGATGCCCAGGTTGTAATGACTGGGCGCGTACTCCGGCTTGAGCGCGAGCGCTTGCTGATAGGCGGCGACGGCTTCCGCGCGCTTGAGTTGCGCAGCGAGAGCATTGCCCAGATTGCTGTACGCTTCGACGTATTTGGGCCTGTGCCGCAATGCTTCCTGGTAATGGGCGATGGCTTCGTCGTTTTTTCCCTGCCGCGCCAGAGCCACACCCAGGTTGTTATGCGCCTCGGCGTAATTGGGACGAAGCCGCAGCGCGTGCTGATAGGAGATCACCGCTTCGTCGGTGCGCCCGAGCGCATAGAGCGCATCGCCCAGGTTGTTCAGGGCGTCGGGGTACTCGGGGCGAATGCGCAAGGCCTCGCGGTACGAGGCGACCGCGTCCGCCGTCTTGCCAAGATAGCGCAGGGCAACGCCGAGGTTATTGTGCGACTCCGCATGCTCGGGCCGCAGCCGCAAGACGTGCCGGAAGCGCGACTCGGCTTCCTCGAGCTTGCCCTGCAGCACCAGAATGTTGCCGAGGTTATTGAGCACCTCGACGAAGTCCGGCCACGCGTCGAGCGCTCGGCGATAATGCTCGGCAGCCTCGTCGAACCGGCCGCGCCCCCGGCTCAACAGGCCGAGAAAACACCACGCCTCGGCATCATTCGGATCGGCGCGGACGATTTCCTGGTAGGTCTGTTCCGCTTCATCCAAGCGCCCAGCCGCATAGAGTTGCCGGGCGAAAAGAAGTGCTTGCGCGTGCTGTGACATGAAGATGTTGTAGCGACTGACCTGGCAACCTTGCTTGAAAATCGCTGCCCATTTTAGCCCCCGGTCGGCGTCAAGCGACACTCAAGGAGTAGATCGAACTGAGTTGATCTTGAGTAGGGATTCAAGAGGTTTACGCATAGTGAAAAACGGAAGGAAGCCCCATGACACGAATTACGCTGAGTGCCCGCGTGGGAGCCGATGGCGTGTTGCACGTGCCCTTGGGGACGGCCGAAGCCAACCAGGACGTACGCGTGACTATCGAACCCGCTGCCGGGCCCGCGAAGTCGCGCCAAGAGTACTTGGAATTCATTGATGCGACGGCCGGCGCCTGGCAAGGCGATTTCGAGCGCCCGGAGCAGGGAGATTATGAGGTCCGAGATCCCTTGTAATGAAATTCCTCCTGGACGCCAACGCGTGGATCGGCCATATGCGGCAGACGTCTCCCTCGGTGACACACCGGTTGCGCCTGCATGCTGCTTCGGACATCGTTCTTTGCTCGGTCGTGGTCGCCGAACTTCTCTACGGTGTGGAACGAAGCGGGCCAGCGCAACGCCCAGCAAACCTGAGATTGGACCTGGCGGCCAAGGGGACGCCCATCGGCCCCAACGACCTCATGATAGCGGCCATCGCACTCGCAACAACTTGACGCTGGTCACGCATAACACGCGCGAGTTTAGCCGCATTCCCGGACTCAATCTGGAAGACTGGCAGATTCCGTGAGTTACAGCGAGCGCTCATGCCCAAGTCCGCCGTCATCCACCCCGAGTTGCATCAATTGTTTGTGTTGAGACATATCGGCTCCTACGCCTTTTTCAGGCGCGCCCGGCTCAACAGGCCGAGAAAACACCACGCCTCGGCATCATTCGGATCGGCGCGGACGATTTCCTGGTAGGTCTGTTCCGCTTCATCCAAACGTCCGGCCGCATAAAGTGCTGAGCTTTTGGCCGAACTGCCCTTAACCGAACAAGACCTGGCTCGGCCGCCGCCCTCTCAGCGCCAGCAGAAGAAGGGTTCCGCGATATCCATGTTCGATCCGATCAAACGACAGTCGGTTTGAAGCTTCAGGTGGTTAGGAACAGTACCTTCGAGAAGATACACCTTGAGGTCCAGGTGCCGCGTTTGGAGTGGGCACTCTCCGGTGTTCAATCCTCCGCGGAGCTTCGCTTCGGAGGAAAAACCACTGACGTAACTCGCCAAGAATTGGAGTAGGCGGACGAACCACGGTTATTTGTTCGAGCCAATCTGGGATGCCCAATCACACTCAAATGCACTCTTGGCGAACAAGGGCAAAGCCACAGCCTTGCGTTG
>JAKEFD010000354.1 GCA_022616245.1 Gemmataceae bacterium | reverse complement strand
ACAGCAAAGCGAAATCAGGCAAGCTGTAGGATTTGGGTGAGTGGTGAGTAGTAAGTGGTGAGTAGTACGTGGTGAATGGGGATCGGTCACCACTCACAACTCACCACCAATTCGACTTGCAACCACGCCATCGCCCGCTATACTCCCCGTCCGCGTTGAATGGGGAGATTCGCAAATGCGCAAGACGTGCATACCGATCGTCGGCCTGGCCATGCTGTTGGCGGTAATGGGCTGCAGGACGCCTCAGCCTGAATTGAAGCCGGTCGAAACGGCGGAAATATTCACAGTTCCGCCTGCCGAGCCGCGTTACAATGCTTCGACCTATCCAAAAGAAGCGTTCAACAACCGCGATCCCTTGAAGAAGTTGAATCTAAACCCGGAGTCCGCCGTCATGCCCGCGCGCGGCCCCGGTATGATGCCCGGTCCCGGCGGGGGCTATCGCTAAGAAAACGCTCGTTCTTCACTATTGACAGTTTTCCGTCCTGTTCAACGACTCGAATCGGCTTTCGGAGCGACAATTACCCACTACCATTTGTCGCTCCGGAGCTACGACACAAGTGACTGTCTGCGAATGCTTTCCGTCTCCAAACAGCTCCGGAGCGACAAGCGACACACACTGGCAGTGTGGCAACGTTGCCACTTTTTGGCCGCCTTAAGATTGTAAGAGGGCCACTTTTTGGCAACGTTGCCACTTGTTAGCGGCTATATCGAACGCAATTCACTTCCTGACTTCCGGCAAGAAGCGCTGCAGCACGGCGTGCATCGTCTCCACCATTTTCTCCCGAGTTTCTTCCGTCGGCGCGGGCTTCGAGCGATCGAGCAATAAGCCTTGCCAGTACAATTTGGCCGGCCAACCCGCGTTCGCCGCGGCGCTGTTGAACTGTTCGCGCACGCGCTGCGCCCAGACCAGTCCATAACGATTGCGAAAATCGAACCACAGCGCATCGAACTGCGACGCCGGCGCAGGACGCGCGATGGCGCACAGCCATGCGATCCACGGGGCGCACAAGAACGATAGGTGAATCGCCGCCACCGCGTTGGGCGTCGGTTCCCAATCGGGATGAAACAACAGGCCCGCTTCCAGGCCGCTGACGACGCCGACGTATAACGCCGCTGGTCCGAAGCGCGTCGGCAAATAGTTCCCCAGTCCGACGAGCAAGGTACCCAGGACGAAGACCTGGCGCAATACATCGAGCGAAGGCGTGCCCAATATTAAGCTCTCTCCAAGCGGCAACAGCATCACTGCCAGCAGTCCCAGGAGCACGAGGTTCCAGGCCCCGACGTAGGGCCGCCGCGCTCCGAGCACCGCGATGCCGGCCGCCGCAGTCAGGCACAGGGCGATGTAGCGCGCCGGTTCCAGTCCTTGTTGTTCCGGATCGCCCGAACACAATGCCAGACCCCACGCCGCCCACGCCGCCCACGCCCACAGTGCGGCGTGCGCCAGGCTGTAGCCACGGTTGGCCTGCCAACAATAGAACGGCGGCCAAATCCCCACAAGAAACAGGGCAAGATAGACAATGGTCATTGCGAATTCATTCGAATTACCCAAATCCCGCTGCTTGTCAATTTGTACCGTTTTTGACGGAAGAGGTTGAGGGACATGCGCTGTTTCCGTGCGAACAATCCGTGCCGGAAAATCCGATTGGTCGATGGATTCCGTAGGCCAGGCCGCCCCGCTTGGCCATGGTTCGCGCCGGCGAAATAGGCTGCTGCGCTCAAGTTGGAGGACACCATGCAGCGACGCGCGTTGTTCGTGACCTTGGTGCTTGTGCCTGTTTTGGCGCTGTCGGCTCAGGCAGACGGCATCTTGGGGTTGGGGCTATTCAGCAAAAAGCCCAAGGGCAACCCTGCGCAGCGCGTGCCCGAGCTTATCGCCATTCTCAAAGCAGACCAGAACGAGCGCAATCGCGCCAGCGCCGCGGAAGAGCTGGGCAGCTACGACGCCGCCTTGTTCGCCGAACTGCCGGGCGTACTGGCCGATGCTCTCCGCAACGACCCAAGCGCCAGCGTGCGCATGGATGCGGCGTCGAGTTTGTCGGCGTTGCGGCCCGTATCGTCCGTGGCGGGCCAAGCTCTGGACAAAGCGGCGGCCGGCGATGAATCCTGGCGCGTGCGCTGGCACGCCAAAGGCCTGCTCTTGCGCTACCGGCTGGCGGGTTATACGAGCACAAAGGTCACGGTGGAACACGGAGTCGGGATGAGGACCGACGAACCGCCGTTGCTCGTTGACCCGGGCGTGCCGCCGCCGGCTCAGTTCCCGGTGGGGGCCGTCAAGAAGACGCCGACCTTGGCGCCTCCTGTCAACGCCGGCACCGTATTGCCGGGTGTATCGTCCAAGACTCTCGACAAAAAGGATGTTCTCGATTTCCGCAGCATGCCGCGGCCATTGCCCAAAGGACCGGGCTTCTCGACTTCAGAACCACAAAAACTGATCGTAACGCCACCCGGACCGTTGCCCATAATCGAAGACGGCCCGGTGCTCGTGCCCACGCCGCCGCCCATGAAGACCGCGCCGATGCCGGACAAGTCGCCGTTCTGAACTATTGAACGCGAGACCCTGACCCCCTGACCCCTGACGCCTGACCCCTGACCCCTGACCCCTGACCCCTGACCCCTGACCCCTGACCCCTGACCCCTGACCTCTGACTCCCGACCTCTGACTCCTGACCTCTGACTCCTGACCTCTGACCCCTGACCTCTGACTCCTGACCTCTAACTTCTGACCTCTGGCTACTGATTGGACAGTTCCGCGATATACGGCAGATGCCGGTATTCGTCGTTGTAGTCCAGACCGTAGCCGACCACGAACGCGTTGGGAATGTCGAAGCCGACATAGTCTGGTTGGAAGGGAATGTTCTGCCTGCCGATCTTACGGAGCAGCACACCGACGCGGAGAGAGGCGATCTCCAAGCTGCGCAAGTGGGCAACGAGATGGCTCAACGTTTGCCCGGTGTCGAGAATGTCGTCGATCAGCAGCACGTGCCGGCCGCGCACATCCGGCAAGAGTTCCGGCGCCAGGTGCAACTCGCCCGGTTCGGTTGCTGCGCCGCGGTAACTCGACGCCTGAATCAATCCAATCCTGAGCGGTAGATTCAATTGGCGCACCAGATCGGCTAAAAAGATAAGGCTGCCGGTCAACACCCCGACAATAGTCACGGCCCGCTCGTGATAATCCTGGGCAATCCGACGGCCCAGGTCGACGATGCGGTCCTGAATTTGTTCGGCGCTGATAAGAATCTTCATGGTGCGCTGCTTCGTAGAACACCTTTCCGCACATTCAACACCATGCGCCCCCGGAAGGAAAGAAAGAATTGCGCAATTCGCCCAGCTTGTGGCCCATTCTTCGGCAAAACCCGCAGGTCTCACTTCTTTGGCTCTTTCGGCAAACTCTCAGTCATGCATAGGCTTGGCACGGCCGATATGAAAGGATGAATCCGCACAACCGGACAAGTCTTTTGGCGCTCACCCAGCTGGAAGACGTCCTGCGATTGGTCATCCCCAAGCGGAGAACCGGCTCGGCCCGCACCGTAGGCGGCCGCAGGGTTTTGTGCTTTGGACACTGCATAAGGAGAGGGGCCCATGTTGTGGTCGAACTGGAGAGGAGCGCTGGCCGTGCTGCTTTTGAGCGGCGTGGGATTGGTTTGGAGCCAGGCGCCGCGCACCACCAAAAGCGCCGCGCCGGAACGCTTCATGACCGTGCATGAAAACGGCAAGCCCAAGCGCTGCCGCGTGGTCGCCGAATGGCGCATGGGCGACGCGAAGGCCTATCAGCTTCAGATTGTCGCTACCGGCGCGATGATGACCATCGTGGAAGATGGTCCGACTGCAGCGGTCCCCGGCACGAAGATGAAGGGCATGCCGATGCGCATTTACCACTGGGGCAACAGCAAGTCGGCCCCGCCCGGCGTGCCCATGCCGCCGCAAGTCGTGCAGGCCGCGCCGAAAGTCGTGCCGACCACTCATGTCGTGCAGGCCGCGCCGAAAGTCGCGCCGACTACCCACGTCGCTCCGGCCGCGCCGAAAGTCGCCTCGCAAGCGCCCGCCCGCAGCGTCCAGACCCCGTGCACTCACTGCAACGAATGCTGTGAGAAGCCTGGACTGTTGAACAAGATCTTCGCGCCACGGCACGCGCCGACCGTCATCGATTGCAAGGAAAAAGTCGTGTGGTGGGAAGAAAAAGACGGCCAGCGCATTTCTCCGACCATCGTCACCGCCGGCCACAATCCGTTCGAGCAAAAGAACGTCGTGTTGCCCGGCAACACGCCGGCCGTCGCCAACGCGATGGCGACCACTTCGCCTAAGCCGAAGACCGTCGTGGTCTCGGAGAGCATTGTCACGCTTCCGGGCACCAAGACCACAACAACCGCGGAAATGGCCGGCGGCAAAGGCAAAAAGGAATTCGCCAAAGCGCCGGAAAAGAAAACGCAACAACCCGGCAAGTCCACAGTGGAAACTGCCAAATCGTCCGATCCGTTGCTCCATCCGGAACGGTTCGCGCCCAAGGAAGAGAAGTTACTGCCCAAGGGAATCAACATGAACTCCTTCAAGGGCGAGCTACCGGTGCAATCGACGCCGGTACAATCGACGCCGACTCCCAGCGTGACTCCGAGTGCGACTCCGGTTCCGGCGAAGAGCCCGACGATGACCGCGCAAGCGCCGAAGGTGCCGCAAATGTTGCAAACCAAGGCTGGCCGCTGGCCGCTGGGCGCGCAGTCCGCTCTTGCAGCGGGCGCCGGCAATCCGGGCCCCATCATGTATGTCCCGGTGCCGATCGCCACGGTGCCCGAGCCGTACCGTCCGCCGATGCCGCCCGCAGTGGCGCCACCGAACGCTGTCTACGTGAATGCCTTCACGCCCGCACAGCCGAATCCCAACCAAGGCATCCCGGTGCACCATCCGCAACAGCAACAACTGATGCAGGCCAACTGGATGGCACAACAGCAGATGATGGCGCATCAGGCCATGCTTCAGTCGTCGCCGATGGTGCCGATCGGGTTCGATCCGATCATGCAAACTGGCGGCTACACCGGCCCGCGTCCGCCCAGCCCGCCGGTCACGCCCGCAGTATATAACTCGGCCATGCACAGCGGTCAGGTCAATCAAGCCATGGACCGCCGCACCGGCCCCGCGACGGTCACCCAGGTTCAGCATCAGGCAGGCGCACAGCATCAGGAAGTCGCCGGCCTCTTGAAGGTGTTGCATGAGTCGCCGTTCCCGGCGCAGCGCGAATGGGCGGCCAACTCCCTGGCTGAGTGCAGGTCGATGGCTCACGAAGTCGTGCCCGCGCTCTTGACCGGCGCCCAGCACGACCAGGCCGCCATTGTCCGGGCGAGCTGCGTGTACGGCCTGGCCCGGCTCAATGCCAACAACGCGCAAGTGCTCAGCGTATTGCAGCACCTGCGCAACGACGCCGATCCGCGCGTCCGCCAGGAAGCGGACCATGCCCTGGCCCGCTTCGGCATGCCGATGTCGCGTTAGGCCAGGGCACGCGAGCCCGAAGCGCGAGCAAGGGCCGCGGCGTCATGACTTGCAAATTGCAATTACCCTCAACCCGAAACCCCAGGCGTCGTTTGGCGACTGGGGTTGTTCATTTGCGAGGTTATAATAACAAACGCCTTGGCTACGCTGGAAAGGCACTTCGCCGGGTTTGCAACTTCTGTGTTCGTGGGTGATTGCCAATGTGGCTCGTGCTGCTGATCGGCGTTCCGTTTGTTCTATTTGCCCTGCTCGGCGCCTTCGACTCTTGGCGGCGACTGCGCGGCATTCGTCGCGTGGTCGGCACACTTGGCGGAATACTTCTGGCTACTGGTGGGGGCGCGTTTTTCAGCATTGCACTCTCTTCATTGGGCGGCATACCAACGACGTTTGAATGGCCGGTTGGCTATTCCAATCAGATCATAAAGCTGCCCAATGGACTTCAAGTCGCCACGCACACGCCCTCGGGCCGAATGCAAGTCTATGACCAGGATTGGCGTTTTCAGCGCGCCTGGAGCGTCGATGCGAGTGGAGGAACTTTCAAGGCGAGGCTTACCGAAACCGGCCTGCTGGAAGTGTGGACTGCGCGCGGACAAATGCGGTTTCTATTTGATTCTCAAGGCGGACTGGTCGACAGCGGAAGCTATGCGCCAGCGAGCTATTCCTCGTTGCAAGAGAGCGGGACCGCGGGATATGTCCCAACTACTTTTTTTCTTTGGATTCTCGCTCATCCGTTCGTGGCCTGGGCAGTCGGTCTAGTCGGATTGCTCATGCTCGTATCCAGTGATCGGCGCAGAATGCAATCAAAATGCGGTGCGAAACAAAGTCCGGCACTTTCGAGTTGACGAGCTAATCTTGTCCGACCTTTCCACATTTGGTAGACCAGAATCAACCAACGGAAGGAGACGTGCATGATTCCCATCGATCTTGCCGGCAAGGTTGCACTGGTCACCGGCGTCGGCGATAACCAGAGTTTCGCCTGGTTCATCTCAAAAGCTCTGCAAGTCGCCGGGGCGCGGCTCGTGTTCGCCTCCCATCCACGCATGGTCAACATCGTCGGCAACCTGCTCGATAGCAACAAGCCGGACGACGTGGCTGCACGCAAACTCCCTTCCGGCAACGGTGAATTGAAACCGGAACTGGTCGTCGCCTGCGACGTCAGCTTCGACTCGATGGACGACGTGGACGAAAAAACCAAAGGCGACCGCCGCTGGAACAAGCACGGCGACTTCACCATCAAGGGCATGATCGACCAGGTCGGGCCCAAGTT
>JAKEFD010000353.1 GCA_022616245.1 Gemmataceae bacterium | reverse complement strand
ACCTGGCAACGGCTCAGCGTGGGCCGCCGTCCCACCGATCTGGCGATCGACGCCAAACGGCAGCGCGTTTATGTCGCGAACACCTTCGACGATTCCATCTCGGTAATCGATCTGGACAAGCGGAAAGTGCAGAGCGAAATGCGCTTGAGCCCGACGCCGGCGCTGCGCGCCGAAGAGCGCGGCGAAGTGCTCTTTCACGACGCCCGTCTCTCGTTTGAAGCGTGGTTCAGCTGCCACAGTTGCCATACCGACGGCCACGCCAACGGCCTCTTGAACGACAATTTCACCGACGGCTCGTTCGGCACGCCCAAACGCGTGCTGTCGCTCTTGGGCGTCAAAGACACTGCGCCGTGGGCATGGGGCGGACAGATGGTGAAGCTCGAAACCCAGGTCCAGAACTCCATCACCAGCACGATGCAAGGCAAGTCGCCGAAGGAAGAGCAAGTTCGCGACATCGTGGCCTATTTGCAAACGCTGAAGCCGCCTCCCTCACTGGCCGCGGCGCGCGGCACGCTGGACAAAGCCGCCTTCGAGCGCGGCCGCAAAGTTTTCGAAAAACACAGTTGCGCCGCCTGCCACGCGCCGTCGACATACTCCACGCCGAAGACCTATGACGTCGGCATCCATAGCGCCGGCGCGATGCACTTCAACCCGCCGTCTTTGCGCGGCCTAAGCCAGGGCGGCCCGTACTTCCACGACGGGCGCGCTCAGAATTTGGCGGAAGTCTTCACGCGCTACCAGCACCGGCTGACAGCGCCGCTTGCTGAAAAGGAACTGCCGGACCTGCTGGAGTTCTTGCGCGGGCTTTGATCGATCCCTTGTTCGCGCATCGGACTCGTGTTATTCATCCGCAGAGCCCGACACGTGAGCGAGAGATTAGTATCTGCCGAGAAAAACGCCAAGAAACGTCAGCGCAATTCCGCCCACGTTGCACGCGAGCGCCCCTTTTGCCACGTCCCAGCGCTTTAGCGCGAAATACCAGGTGAAGAAAGGGATCACGAACGCGAAGAAGATCGCTTCCGAGCTGCATTCGCGGATCACGAGGACGAGCAGCCAGATCTGTCCTGCTTGAGCCACGAGGCAGCCGATGCCTGCGATGGGGCCCACATAAAAGAAATACAGGAGGGAGACCACAAAGCCCGACCCAAACACCATGAGGCCGAACGCCAACAGCGCCACCTGCGCCGGCGTCAGTCCCCGCTCCATCGGCACTTTGATATCGACGTCTTCGGCGAATTGCCGGCGCAGCTCGCCCAGGGACGGCACCTGCACGGCGCGGCCGCACGCGCAGGTCACGGCGCTGCCGGCCGAGCCGTCGGTCAGGTCCAGACGCTGGCCGCATTCGCAGGTAAGACGAAATTCCATGGGAGTGTTGGTCGCCGATTTGCAACTTAGGGTATCCCGAGCGCCGCTCTTAGGCAGTCGTTAAGCCTTAACTGCATGTTCGGCGACAGCGTTCCCAGAACCTGTGCGACTGTGTCCGCATAGATGGTCACAAGCACTAGGCAGGACACAACGAAATCGCGGACTAAGCCCGTGGCCTTTCCCTCGGGCGTGTTTGTGTCGATGAATAGGCAAGCAGGATCGCCTGCCAATTGGAGATTCTTCGTAATCTCAGCGACGACGAGCGTGCTGACCGTCCCTGCATAGGCATCGGACTGCACAATAACGCCCGGCCGCTTCTTGCCGCGCATCCCAGATGGGTGCGGGATGCGGACTAAGATTACGTCGCCCCGATTCATGGTTTCTCCGTGACATCGTCGTACACATCCTCCCATGTCGCGTCGTTGCCCGCCTCCCAGGCCAGGGCTTCAAGCTCTTGCCTCGTCCATGGGCTGTCGTCGTAGTCCTCCTTCAGTCGCTCGTATTCGTCCACGCGGAGCAATACAAACGTCTCCTTGGTCCTCGGATTCACCATGCGCGGCGGAGTGGGATCTGAGTTTTTCAGTTCTTGCAATTGCTGTTCGGTCAGTTCGATCATACCTGCCTCCCTCCGTAATCCTAGTGCGGTCAGTCGCGTCTAACTATAGCAGATCCGTCGCCATTACGTGTCGGCCGTGCCCTGCGCGACCACCCATTCTGTATCGTCGTGGAACGACTCGATCAACACCCGCACCGCGTTAGCACTCATCCAAGCGAGCAGCTCGGCGGCGCCACAACGAAAGACATCCGGCCACTTCCCCGCTACCGGACCCACAGAGCTATAGAATCTCCAGTCACCGAGGTCAAACAGCCAGTGCCTGACGACCGGATCATCCAGATTGAAGTCCGCGGGCACAACCCAGCTCGCTTCGCCCGCCGACCGCCAGTTCCCCGGAATCGCGTACTCTTTGGGCGGCTCTTTGTGCATCAGAAAGATGGGTCCAGTCGATGCCAAGAGGGCGGTCAACAGTTCCCGCCGGCAAGTTGCGACGGCTTCGCGCCGCTGACGGCGACGGCGCGAGAAGAGTCTGGGCAAACGCAGGTCCCAGACGGATAGGGCGTCCTCGCGCCGCCGGATATCCGCGCTCTGCCAGCGGGACATAATCTCACTTAGGTGCTTGCTGTGAGACATGAATTGCAAGTTACTCTACCAGCTCCCTGGTAGATTTGGGCGCGGCAGCGCGAGTCTTGCGGCGCTGTGCGTCACGTGAAGCACTCAGTGTGGCCGCAACGGCCTTGCGCAATTCCATTTTTGCCTGACCATTCCTATCGCTGGAATGCAGTCGTTGAATTCGGCGCGCTACTTCGTCGGTGGAATAGACGCCTTCGATCCCGAGCAACAGCAGATTGAGATACTGACGATAACACTGCTCCGCCTTGCGCTTGGCGCCCTGTTTCTCAAAGCAAAGGCCTAATCGATACACGCAGTCGGCCTTGAGGGCGTCGGACCACTCTTTGCTCTCCCAACATGGATCTTGTTCTGGAGAGATGTTGCATTCAAGCAGCCACTCAAGAATGCGCTTGGCGCGAGCCGGTTTTCCCAACGCATCGAGCGCGCCGGCGAGGTGCCAGAGTGTCAAAGGGCAATCATCGACAAGTTCCAGTGACGCCGCGAACAATTGACGCGCTTCCTCATAGCGGCGCTGTTCGTAATAGGTGACGCCAAGTTGCGTGAGCACCCAATGGCTGGCGGGGTTTTTGTCCCGTGCTTTCTCGAGCAGTTGGCGCGCACGCTCCCACTCGCTTCGCTGAAATAGGTCGTTGACCTTGTCGCTCATGCTGGCCATGGTTGCTACACTCCGTTCGCTCATCGCCTATTCTTCCCGATGACATTGCATATTTCAATGCCGCTCAGCGTGAAGACTTGAAGAACTCCGCCAAGTCGAATATCCTCACTTTATGGTCAGTATTCGATTCACCGATGAAGCCGCCGAGCTAAAAGGGTTGGGCTATTTGGCCGGCAGGTTTTCGTTCAAGACCTGGGACACGGGCCAAACCATTGTCCCCGAGGCCGCATTGGCGCATTTGGCGCGCGCGGGCATCCGGTTCACGGTCGAGGGTCCGGCGACATATGACAAGCTCATTCCGCCGTTTCGAAATCCTCCTGCCTCTGCGGTATAACGACGGAACCACCATTCCCGACGAAAGCTTCGGCCAAGTCATTGTGGATCTTCGCGTAAGATTCCGCACGGTATCATCCGAGAGCCAAATCATTCGGGGTATCTGGGAGCATCAGGATCAGATCTTCCGAGACGAACTGGTGCGCGTTTTCGTGGATGTGCCGGATACTCCAGAGAACATGCAGTTCTTTCAAGAATTCAAACAGACCCTCATGGAGCGTTTCCAGCAAATAGACATTTGGATGACGAGCTATCCCATCCAAGTCATTTGATAAGCGCTGGCTATGGTCATCGCTTGAACACTGTCTCCCCGCCTTTGGCACTCTTGTTCAACCGGTTCTCTACGTGCAACCCCTCCAGGATAAACTCCGTCACGCTCGCGGTCAGCGCGTCGGCCGCCTCGTGCGCGATGTCCGCTTCTGATTTGTTCAAATACTGCTGCACTTCTTTCTTGAGGAAAGCCACGTCGCCCAGCCGCTTGACGTAATCCGCCGACGGCTGCCGGTCGCCGGTGACGAACGTCTTGCCGGCTTCGAACCATTCGACCAGCGGGCGGAAGTGCTTCGGCTCGAAGTGCGCCTCGAAGACGTTCTTGATCGCTTCGCCCAAAAGCTTGCCGATGACTTTGTCTTCCTGCCCCTCGTCCTCCGAAAGGGTGAGCTCGATCTTGCCGCGCGTGCTGGCGGCCAGATACGCCAGGTCGCTGATGCGCGGCACCGCGGTTTTCTCCCCGGTCAAGAGGCCGCGGCGCTCGGCGTTCGAAAGCATGTTTTCGTAGTTGGCGATCGACATGCGCACGCTGACTCCCGACTGCTGGTTGACGGCCGGGCTAGAGCGGGCCAGGCGCGACAATTCTTCGAGAATCTCTTTCATGAAGTGCGGCGTCAAGACGCGCACCGCGTCGCGCTCTTGCCAGGCGTTGGCGTCGGTGATGGCGATGCCGTCCGCCCGGGTCAGGGGATAATGCGTCTTGATCACGCTGCCGATCCGGTCCTTGAGCGGTGTCACGATGCGGCCGCGGTTGGTGTAATCCTCCGGATTAGCGCTGAAGACCAGGCACATGTCCAGCTCCAGCCGAACCGGGTAGCCGCGAATCTGGATATCGCGCTCTTCGAGCACGTTGAACAGGCCGACCTGGATCTTGGCGGCCAGGTCGGGCAATTCGTTCATGCAGAAGATGCCGCGGTTCGAGCGCGGGATCAGGCCGAAGTGCATGGTCAGTTCGCTTGAGAGATAGCGCCCTTCGGCGTGCTTGATCATGTCGATCTCGCCGATGAGGTCGGCGATGGTCACATCCGGCGTGGCCAGTTTCTCGTGATAGCGGCGGTCGCGGCCGATCCACTCGATAGGCGTGTCGTCGCCGTGCTGGACGACGAGGTCCTTGGCGTAACGGCTCAAGGGGCGAAACGGATTATCGTTGACTTCGCTGCCGGCCACGATTGGGATGGCGTCGTCTAGTAGATGGACGAGTTGCCGGAGCATGCGCGTCTTGGCCTGGCCGCGCAGGCCCAAAAACAGCATGTCGTGCTTGGACAGGATGGCGTTTTGAATCTGCGGCAGGACGGTTTCGTCGTAGCCGATGATGCCGTCGAAGAGCGGCTCGCCCTT
>JAKEFD010000048.1 GCA_022616245.1 Gemmataceae bacterium | reverse complement strand
TACTGCCCGCGCTGCCAGACCGGCGGCAAGGTGCTCGCCGACCGCTCGCTGTCGCGGCTGCTCAAGGACGATTGGCCAAGGTCGATCGAGGAATTAGAGGAGCAAGAGCAAGACCGTAAGAGAATTAGCGACGCGACGCTGAAGTGATTCAAAGGGAGTATGCTTGTGCACGAAATGGCGAACTTAACGATCGATCCGCATCCGTTGTTGGACGCGAGCGTCTTCGTGACGAAATTTCCCCGACCTCTGGGCGAAATGCCGACGCCGCCGGAGGTTCTCACTTTGTTTTCGCTCGCTGCCGTCGCTCCGCTGACGAGCAATGACGAAGTCCGGGAAAAGGTGCGCGCGCTTTTGCGTTACGGCGGCTTCAAACCCACCGGCCGCAGCAAGCCGTCCGCGGAGTATTTGATTCGGGCTGTCGGCGATATGACTTCCCTCGCCCCTGCGGGGAGAGGGGTTGGGGGTGAGGGGGGGAAGTTGTCTTCGATCAACCTGGCAGTCGATGTCTGCAACGCCGTCTCGCTCCACAGCGGTTTGCCGATCAGCGTCATCGACCTGGACCGAGCGCAGGCGCCTTTCCGCATCGGCATCGCGCCGGCGGGCGCGGCATACGTCTTCAACTCTTCCGGCCAATCGATCGACCTGGCGGGTTTGTTGTGCCTGTTTGACGCCGAAGGTCCTTGTGCCAACGGGGTCAAGGACGCGCAGCGCACGAAGACCAGTGAAGGGACGTTACGCACGCTGTCCGTGATCTGGGGTACGAATGCATTGCCCGGCCGCGCCGAACAAACGTGCCAGTGGTACCGCGAACTGCTTGCACAATGTCACGCACAAACGAGCGCCTAGTGCATTCGCGAGTCCAGCGCTTTCTTCCAAAGCGCGTGCTGGATAAGATGGAAGCCGTGGGGCGGACGGATTGACGCCCTCAGGGAGAAGCCAATGCCTGCGCCGCTTGCCAACATTCACGGCCAAATGATGCCGCTCGAAGACGTGAAAGTGTCGGTACTGGACCGCAGCTTTCTCTTCGGGGACGCGGTTTATGAAGTCATGCGCGTTTTCGGGGGAAAGCCGTGGCTGGAGCAGGAGCATTTTGATCGGCTAAGGGGCAGCCTGGCGGCCATTCGCATTGAGGGCGTCGACTTGGATCGATTGCGGCGGCGGATGCACGAGACCATTGCGGCAGGCAAGTTCGGTGAATGCACGGTGTACATGCATGTGAGCCGAGGCGCGGCGCCGCGCAAGCACGCCTTTTTGAAGCAGTCGCTCACACCCCTCGAACTGCTCTGGGTTCAGGAATACGACGACGGACCGACCGCTCTAGCGCGGCAGCATGGAAGCTCGGTTATCACCTATCCCGATTTGCGCTGGCATCGGTGCGACATCAAGTCCACGAACTTGCTCGCGAACGTCTTGGCGAATGAGGCGGCCGCGGAGGCCGATTGTTCCGAAGCGCTCCTCTACCTCCCCGACGGCACGATGTCCGAAGCTTCGCATAGCAGTTTTTTCACAATCGTGGGCGGAGTGCTGCACACCACGCCGCTCAAGGCGAACATCTTGCCCGGGATCACGCGCAATTTCGTTATCCGCCTCGCGCAGAAGGCGGACATTCCCCTGCGCGAACAAGCGATTGCCAAGGAAGACCTGTTCCGTGCCGACGAGATTATTCTGACCGGAACGACGTCGGAGGTGCTGCCCGTGGTCCGCGTCGACGGGCAAAAAGTCGGCTCCGGCGAACCGGGACCGGTCGCCCGCAGGCTGCAAGAGATGCACGACCAGGCTGTGCGCGAGTTTTTGAGTCGCCACTGAGGATCACGAATGCTCGCGTGAAACGTGATCTGGTATACTGGATCAAAGGAGGGAGGCTATGAAATACAAGATATCCCTGTACCGGACGGAAGAAGGGATTAGTGTGTGCGTACCAGCCTTGCCCGGATGTTGGTCGGAAGGAGACACCGAAGAGGAAGCCTTGACCAATATACAGGACGCTATCCGCGAATATCTCGCGGCCCTCGACGATCGCTTCAAGGATGCGGAAACACGCGAGGTGGAAGTACAGGTGTAGACGTGGCCAAGATCCCCGGCGTCAACCACCAAAACGCCGTTCGCGCCTTGCAAAAGGCCGGCTTTCAGATTATTCGGCAAGGGAAACACATCGTCATGAGCGACGGCACCCGCCAAGTAACTATTCCGCGACACAATCCAATAAAAGCCTTCACGATGGGCGGCATCGTCAAGGATGCTGGATTGACGGTTGAGCAATTTCGCGATCTTTTGAAATGACGCCGTTGAGGCAACCCTTGGGAGTTTGCTTTTCATGTGGAAAAGTCTCGCAGGCTGCCTCACTGTCGTGTCCGCACTCGGCTGCGGCTTAAGCGACTACGAAGCGCGCATGGACGTGCAGCGCGAACGCATGAGAATCTTCGACGAGGAAAACAAGGTCTTGAGCGGTTGCATCCATCCGCCGACCAAGAAGGAAAAAGGGGGAGCGGAAAAACTGGCGGTACCATTCGATATTTTTCTGCGTATTCCCAAAGGCTTTCATCTCGGAGTTAAGATTGACAAGAACGGGCTTTTTCTCAAGGACGCGTCGTTTGACGTGGCCGGGCTGACTTTTTACCGCTTTGAGGGCATTCAAGGCACCAACTTCTTCCTGGCGGCGGCAACGGTACCGACGCCTACTAAAGATGACAAACGTCCAGCCGGTGTTTTTTCCAAGGAAGAATTCAAGAATAACGTGCGCGCCGGCCTGCATGCCATCTTTCAGAGGAATTTCCCCGCCATCAAGCCCAACGAAGTCAACAAGCAGCCGCAGAGTCACAAGACGGAAAAGCTTCAGCCTCTCGCTTTCGAGGAATACATCTACGGCGACGACAAGATGACGGTGGCCGTCTACTACCACGAGCGCAACAACCGGCAAGTCGCCTTGATCTATCAGTACACCAAGCAGATGTACGCCGATCCCAGCACGGGAAAAGGAATCGACGTGAGCCTGAAATCGCTGGACATCAGCGACGCGGCTTTTGGCAAGCGGCTCTTTTTCAACAAGAACAAACGGCTCTAGTCATGCAGCGCAACCTGGAAGCGCTGACGGGCGAGACTTTTGACCTACTGATCATCGGCGGAGGCATCACCGGCGCGGGCGTGGCCCTGGATGCGGCGACGCGCGGCCTGCGCGTGGCCCTCATCGACAAGGGCGACTTCGCATCGGGAACCAGCAGCGTCTCCTCCAAGCTCATACACGGCGGGCTGCGCTATCTCGAGCACGGTCAGATTGCGCTCGTTTGGGAAGCCTTGCACGAACGCGCGGTATTACTTCGCAATGCGCCGCATTTGGTGCAACCGCTTCGGTTCATCATCCCGTTTTTTCGCGCGAGCCGTGTGCCGTGGTGGAAGTGGCGCATCGGTCTGACCCTGTATGATCTTTTGGCCGGAGCGGGCAATATTCGCCGCAGCCGGCCGTTGTCGAGCCGGCAAGTCCAGAGCGAAGTCACCGATTTGCAACGCGCTCCGCATTACGGCGGTGTCGAATACTTCGACGCCCAAATGGACGACGCGCGCCTTTGTCTCGCGGTGCTGAAGACAGCGGCGCGGCACGGCGCCATCCTGGCGAACTATGTCGAAGCAGTCCACTTCGAGAGGGGCAGCACATGGGCGGTGCGCGCGCTCGACTGCGCGCCGGCGCCATCGTGGGGCAGACATTCTTGTCCGCCGGCAGACAAGAATGTCTGCCCCACGTCAACTGTGCGCGCCCGGCTGGTGCTCAACGCCGCCGGGCCTTGGGCGGATGCCGTCTCGAAATTGGCCGGTGACTCGAGCGACGCCCATTTGCAACCCACCAAAGGCGTGCATATCATTGTGCCGTCGAAAGACTGTTCCGCGGCGCTCTTACTGTTGCATCCGCGCGACGGGCGGGTCTTTTTCGTCATTCCCTGGCTCGGCAAAACGCTCATCGGCACGACTGATACCTTCACCGCGGAAAGTCCGGACGAGTTGGAAGTAACGCGGGAGGACGTGGCGTATCTCAAGGAGGGGTATGACCACTATTTCCAAACGCGGCTAACATCGCGAGACGTATTGGGCAGTTTCGCCGGTCTGCGTCCATTATTGCGCGCGCGTTCGGGCCAGCCGTCGGCTCTATCGCGCGAGTTTCGACTGATCGAGTCGGCGAGCGGGATGCTCACCGCTCTCGGCGGCAAATACACGACCTATCGCGCAATGGCCGAGCGCATCACCGATGTGGCGTGCCGGCGCTTGGGCATGCGCAGGAGGTGTCGCACGATGGAGTTGGCCCTGGCCGGCGCGCCTTCCATCCCCTGGCAAGACTTCTTGCAAAAGGCGATTCCTCAATTGAGATCACGGCATGGACTTTCCGAGCGCGTGGCGCTGCACCTCTTACGGCGTTACGGCGAAGATGCCATGCAAGTCGCGGAGTATGCACAAAGGCATGCGGAATGGGCCCAACCGATTTGTCCCGGTGAGCCGGACATTTGCGCGGAGCTGGAATATCAACGCGCCCACGAGATGGCGCTGTGCCCTGCGGACCATTTCTTGCGACGCACGCGGCTAGGATTGTGGCACTCAAATTGGCCGGCCACAGTAGGAGTTGATTCGTAGCCGCAGCCTTTAGGCTGCGGCCATGCACTAGGATGGAAACAGAGGACGGATGCATGCACAACCGGAACCGCCGGCACATTCGCTATAGATTTCGGGGTTTTCCCAGTGCGCACAGTGTCCGTGGTTTGCCCGGTTTTCGGCAGCGTGTAATGTTGAGGTGGTCGGGGTAGTGGCTGGGTGGCGCTCGCGTTGGGTTGCCGCCTCGCGCTGGGAGCCGCTACCTCGATTTTTTTGCGCGCACGTGAAGTGAATCGCAGATCGAGCGCCTACAATCGGACGGACAAAGGCTTGAACGCCTTGAGGATGAGAACGCGTCCCATGAGCCGGGCCAGGAGGGGCAGCGGCAGCCAACGCCAGACCTGCGGGACTTCAGGGCGACGCAATTGCCGCTTGTGCAGCCGGTGTTCGACAAAGCGTCCAAACAGCTTGCGGAGCTGGCGGCCCGAGAAGCCGCGTCTTCCCGTCTCTTCGCTCGGTTTCTGAGCCACCCAACGATACCAAAAGAAGACGGTGTGGAACCAAAAATCCACATCGAAACGCGCCGGCGTCACCACGAGCACTTTTCCGCCCGGCTTCAGCACGCGCAGGACTTCGTCCGCCACGCCTTGCGGATCATCGATCCCGTGCCACAAGCTGCTGATGCAAGCGACGTCGATGCTGGCGTTTTCCAAAGGCAAACGGTCGGGTGCGGCATGCACGAAACGTCCGGGCAGGCCGCGCACTTGAAAGTTGCGACGAATCAGCTCTAGTTGAGAGGAGGACGGCGTGCACACCAGCACTTTGGCGCCGTGGCGCGCGTACTGTACCCAGTCCGTGCCCAAGCCATGGCCCAGGCCCAGCAGGTTCTCGCCGGCGTGCTTCGCGAATTCCAGAAGCCTCGGAATCCAGCGTGCGTGTTTGCTGTGGCGTTGGTTTTCGATGTCCAAAAACCACTGCAGCGAATACGGCTCCGGCTTCTCTTCGATTTGCCCCTGAGGCGCGGCATCGAGCGCTTCATAGGCGAAGAGCCGTTCGGCGAAATCGCGCGGATTGTGCGGTCCAGGAAGCGTGCGCGCCGCCGGGCGGTCCGTCAGATCGAAAAAGTCCTTGACGGCCAGCGCAAGCGACGGATTCTGGGCGTTCTGAAAGGAGCGATCCATGCCTTGCCTCGCTGTCCCAACTTGGCCAGATTCGCGTTGGAAGTTAGCGGCAATCCGGCCTTTCTCACTTAGTCAATCGCAGGCGCGAGGGTCAAGACCATTTGCGCATACACTAGCCCGACGCGCGAGCGAGGGTCTGTTACAATCCCTCTCGCGCGTCGGGCTAGTGTTAGCCGATTGGGGATTGCAGAGCAATCATTGGTTGCGAAGAATGAATGCATGCTTCCGTTTTTCTATCTTTTCCAAGAGTCCTTTTTCCTAAAGAACATGCTGCCGGCGTTGACCGAAGCTTGGAAGCAGAAGCAGTTTCTCCCTTGTCGCGAGCTTTGTGGTCATCTTGTTCGGAAAGAGCCGTCAATGCCCGACCATGCAATGAACCGGCAAGTGTCGCAAGGGATTGGCTTCGACAAGAGTTATTGGAAATGCCTGGTCGGCGAGTGCTTGGTCTATGGCGCTGTAGATGTGCCGCGCGTGACCATTACTCCGCAAACGGTTTGCGCGCTCATCGATCCCAGCCCGCATGCGAGCCTTCGTGCTTGCGGAATCGATGCGATGCCGCGCCCATACGGCTCTTTGGTCCTCCAAGCGCTGTTCGGCTCGCGTGATTTGGCGTTTGGAACTGCGTTTTATCGTCCAGATCGCGCGGGCTGGAATGACGCCGCCGACTGCGCGCGCCTGCTGGTCTATCTTCAATCGATCCGGACCGACAACTGGCGCACCGAGGATTTGGCGGCACTCGTCGAGCTTGCCGACCCGGAAGAGCGGCAGGAAGAGTTGTTGCATGCACGCGAATGGTGGCCGGATTTTGTGGAACTGTATCAGACCGCGGTCGAAGACGGCTTGATGCTTGTTTGCGAATGGGATTGATTTCTTCGTGGGAATCAGCACGTCGACCAGCGTCCCCAATTCCCAACAATCGTGCTTGCGATAACGGAACTGCGACCAACTCGCGGTGATGCATTCTGAGAAGGGACCGAAATCGCGATGAAGGAAGACGGACTTCATCGCAATTCTCAGCTACTCCTAATGAATAACTACGGCAGATCTTTTGGATCGCAAAAACACGAAGGCAGTGACCGTCGGATTCTTTCGAGCCATTGCTTCCGACGCAGCCTCATTCTTTTTTCGAGGGAGGCATCCAAGCCATTCCATTCGGCGTACCAAACTGCCGAAACAAAATTCATCTTGTTTGGCGGCATGTCCTCCATAAATCTCTGACCCTTCGCTGAAGCGCGCAGCACTTCAACAGCGTTTTCAAGAAGCTCGTTGCGATAGTCTTGGTCGTCGCTCAGTGGGTGATTCCAAAAACGAAGCATCAACTCGATGAGCAGCTCCGCTTCAAATAGGCCGGAGAATGCCAAACATCGTTTGGCGAGATTCTTGTTCGACATTTACAAAACTCGTCAAGCACCGCCTATGTTGAAAAGCGGTTTGTAAGTCCGAATGGCTTCGGTTTCGAGAGCACGGCGATGCCGAGTTGGGGTCTTGTCGGGTAGGACCTGAATCTCGAGAAAAACACGTTCGTTACCATGCTTCCACAGCCAGTGCGCAAGCCCCTTGCTGGTCGAATGATCGAGATGCTTTCCGATGCGCTTCCTAAGATTTTGACATTCACCGATATAAAGGGTCTCTTTGGATGTAAACAATTTGTAGAGTCCCTGACTCGTGGTTACTTTGGGAAGTTCGAGGCCACGAATCGGCAGAATCTGCGAGTCAATAAGCCGAATAATCCTTGCCAGGATTTGCGGTTCTAATTGCCGCCTCTTGCGCAAGCTCAAGGCTGCCCATCGATATGCAAACGGCGTCAAACCGGGCGACAATTTCGCCGCAATCCTGTCGAATTCGCTGACCTTTGCTGGGTCGCAAATAATCTGGTCGAGCGAAATATCGTCTCGTCGTTCCAAAAAACGAGCCGCAATTTCACTCGCGAAGCGAAAGTCGTCCTGATTTGGCAAGATTATGCGTTTGGATTTTCGAAGGCCTTGAAGGTCTTTCGCTTTCCTTGCGTTGAGTAGTCGCAGATTCAGATTTCGGACTGGGTCAACAAGTCCCTTCTTTCGACACTCTCGAATGAACCGTTTGTTAATTTGCGGATCGGCAACAACTGCGTCAGCGGATGGCAGGCCAGGCACCGCCAAGTAAGCTTCAATGAGTGGTGAATTCATATGGCAGCAAGTCTCTCGTAGTTGCCGACGGGCTTCCACTTAGCGATCCACCACGATTGATTGCCGCGAAGTTGTTGGATTTCGGGAAGTTCACTGAATCGCAACTCAAGGTCACTTCTGGGATTGCCCCAAAAATCGAAGTTGGAAGTACAAAGCTGCAAACTAATTCGTTCCTTCAGATCAAACGTGTGACCGACATAGAGCTTCCTTCCTGCCTCCGGATTCTGAATCCAATAAATCCCTGGAGCCTTGGCGATCCTGTCGATGTCAAGACCGGCGCAAGTAAACTTCGATCGTGGCAACAAGACCGGCGACGACGCGATTCTCTGGGTTTCTCTACGTATATCCTTCGCACGTTTGCGGATTTGAAAGGCAGTCCACCGCAAGATCAGTGATGGTGCCACAAACCCAAGAATGCTGTTTACAAGATTGTCGTAGGCTGCTGCTTTCGTTGGGTCGCAGAGAACGTCATCCAAAGTCCAGCCCTGTTGATGAAATCGCTGGATTGCAATCTCGCACGCGAAGGAGCATTTGTCGGCATCCTGTCGTCCCAGCTGGGTCCGCTTTGCGCGTGGCAACCCTCGAAAGTGCCCATTTTTTCGCGAATTCATCAGCTTCTTGTTCCAATCCCGCAATTCACCGGGTATTCCCAGTTTTTTGCACGCGTCCGCGAATTCCTTATTTAGAGCTGGGTCCGCAATGACCCTGTCCGACGGGTAGCCATCCCGCACGGCCAAGAACGCCTCAATAATCCCCCTTCGAATATCGTTTTGATTTGACTTCGGTTTCGCAAGAATTGTAGTTTGCCTCAAGCTTCCCAATCGCTTTCCGCTTGCGGTACTTGGAGCACTCGTCATCGGGTCGTTTACGCCTTCTAACGGCTGATGCACGGCGATGGTTGCGAGACGCGTCTGCGATTGAATGACGTAGTTTTCGGAAAGCTCAAACCCGATCCAGTTTCTGCCAAGCTTTTTCGCAACGGCCAACGTTGTTCCACTTCCGGCGAACGGATCAAGGACAAGTTCACCGGCGTTCGACGATACTTCGATGATTCTTGCCAAAAGCCGTTCCGGCATCTGGCAGCCATGCCAACCAGTTCGTTCCTTGAACGTCCCACAAACCCGCGGGAAAAACCACGTGTCTTCCTCGGGTTTGAATCTGTCGCGCGCATCCTGCGGGCGCAAGATCCAATCCGGCGCGTCTTGAGGACTCAAGATCCAGGTATCGTCCGGCAGTTTCCCTGATTCTTCCGCTCTTGAGTCAGCGTAAACTAGCTGCCGCGCGGACGGTACGCGGATTCTATGGGCATTGAACGTGAAACTGGTTGGATCTTTGACGAAATGAAAGAGGTGGGCGTGGCTTCGATTGAACTTCTTCTTGCAATTGATACCAAACGTGTAGTACCAAATCACCCAACTTCGACAATTGAACCCTGATTCCTGGAACAGTAACTTGAATTCTGCCGCATATTCATCTCCAATTGCGAGCCAAAAGGCACCAGTGTTCTTCAATACGCGAAAAACTTCCGAGCCCCATTTCTTCGTCCAGTTCAGGAAGTCGGCACGGCTTTTTTGGTCGTCGTAAACATCGTAATCGTAGCCGATGTTGAAGGGGGGATCGGCGAATGCCAGGTCGACTGATGCTGATTCCAATTCGGGAAACAGCTTCAGACAATCCCCTTTGTATAGGACATTTGCCTGCACAGTATCCTCCATGGTGCCGTTGCTGAGGATTACTATACAAACGTCACTGCCCGTGATTCAAGTGAAAACCGGCTTTTTTTCCAGTTTCACTGGCTTGCCACAGCTGCACTTGATCGCAAAATGCACTAGTTTTTGCCGCGCTGCATGCCGTATAGAAAAAAAGAACCTTCATTTTTCTCGCGGCACGTGGCCGCTGAGCGCAGTTTCCCACGGAAGGGGCTCTCATGGCCAGGATTCACCCCACGGCGATCGTTTCATCCGAAGCCGAATTGGCGGACAGCGTCGAAGTCGGCGCCTACGCGGTGGTGGAAGGCAAGGTTCAAATTGGCCGGGACTGCGTGATCCGGACGGGGGCTTATCTTTTTGGTCCTTTGGTTTTGGGTCCAGGCAACGTCGTCCATACTGGCGCTGTGCTGGGCGATAAGCCGCAACACCTCAAATACAAGAATGAAGCAACTACCGTGGAGATTGGCGCCGCCAATATTTTCCGCGAAGGGGTGACGGTGCATCGCGGCACGACGCACTCCTGGAAAACCGTCATCGGCGATCATAACTTTTTCATGGCCAACAGCCACGCCGGCCACGATTGCATCGTCGGCAGTCATTGCGTCTTTGCGAACGGGGCGCTCTTGGGCGGACACTGCGTCATCGGCGACAGCGTCATCATTTCCGGTAACGCGGGGGTGCACCAATTCTGCCGCGTCGGCCGGCTGGCCTTCTTGGGCGGCTGCTCGGCCACGACCAAAGACATGCCGCCCTTTGTCATGCAGCAGTTAGTCGACAATGTCGTCGGCTTGAATCTGGTCGGTATGCGCCGCTCCGGCATGCCCGCCGCCGAGATCAACGCCGTGCGCCAAGCTTTCAGAATTCTCTTCCGAGAGGGGCTCACCTTGCCCAACGCGCTGGTCAAGATGGAGCAAGAATTCGGCCAGGTTGGCGGAGTTCGCGAAATGATTGAATTCTTGCGCGGCACGCAACGCGGCATCAATCCCATGCGACAACGATATGAAGAAGCGGCATAGTGCACTGGTCGTGAAAACTAATCGCTTCAGAGAAGGAAAACGATAGTGGCTAGTGTTACTTCGACAACAATTGTGATACATCCGAGACGAGGCCAAATTGTCGCACTCAGCGCCGCCAGCAAGATGGAAAAAAACAGACCGAGGGCACACAATTGAAGAAGTTCTATTGCCAGGCCCATCACCGCGAAGCCCGCAACACCTCCCGTGTTCATTTGTCGAATCGCAGCGCGTCGTAATGTGCCGCCAACAACTGTGATAAGGAACAACAGGACGGAAGCGCCAAGCAAGATCAAGGCCAAGAACCTTTTTCGAATTGGTTCCATCTGTCACTTTCCAATCCGATACAGCTTGCTCGCGGTCCGCAGAATGATGCTGCCACGCACCAGCGCGGGAGTGGCCAAACACATCTCGTCTAACGAGTTCTTGGCAAGCACTTCGAAATCCGGCCCGGCTTTGATCACATAAGTGTCGCCGTCTTCGCTCAAGCAATAGATCTTGCCGTCGGCCGCCCAAGGCGAAGCGGTGAACTTGTCACTGCCTGGATCGATACGCTCGCGGGCATACACTTCCTTGCCGGTCTTGGCGTCGTAGCACGAGAGAAAGCCCCGGTCCAAGAGCACGTAGATGTAGCCGCCGTAAACGACCGGCGAGGGGTGATAGGCGCCGGCTTGCGGCTTGGACCACACGATGAACTCGTTGCTGGTGGCTTTGTCCT